>NZ_JACHVD010000001.1:265942-585019 GCF_025377055.1 Acinetobacter sp. T_3_1
CAGTAAAATACTTGATTTAGTGAACGCTAAAGAACAAAATACGAAACTCAGATATAACCTGTTAATAACTCATTTGACCAAGCAACGGCACTGAAAAGATAAGACCAAACGCAAAGTCATAAACAGTTGTGCTGGCGACCATAGCAAGAGTGAACCACCTGATCCCTTCCCGAACTCAGAAGTGAAACCTCTTAGCGCTGATGGTAGTGTGGGATTACCCATGTGAGAGTAAGTCATCGCCAGCTCATTATTCGAAAAAGCCCTCTGCATAAGCAGGGGGCTTTTTTTATGCGTGGGAAATATTTAGCTCCTAAGATTCGAGTCTAAACATTCTAATCATCAGATTTTGGAGTTTGCTGACTTTAAAATATTTCAAATCTTATCCCATCCAATTTGCATATTTCAAAGAATGAGTATGTTTAACCCTATAGGTGATCACTTACTGGAGAAGCTTTTTCAACTGAAGTGATTATTTTGGGAAGATAAATTAAATCACTGGTTTTGTACAAATTATAATCAAGCAACCTCAGCCGAATTCATGCTAAAATACTCGGCTTTCATCTTTGATCTAATTTTCAGGTCTTCCATCATCTGCCAGCCGAGAATTGCTAGCCATGTCTACTGCTTATACCATGCAGACAGCGCCTACAGCGTTGTTTGATTACGACAAATATTGGGCGTCGTGTTTTGAACCTGCGCCATTTTTGCCGATGTCACGCGAGGAAATGGATCAACTCGGTTGGGACAGTTGTGACTTTATTCTGGTCTGCGGTGATGCGTATATTGACCATCCCTCTTTCTGTTCGGGCATCATTGGCCGTACTTTGGAAGCTCAAGGTTTCCGTGTTGGGATTATTGCTCAGCCGGACTGGACCAGTGTGGATGCGTTCCGTGTATTGGGTAAACCGAATATTGCCTGGGGTGTGACCGCAGGTAATATGGATTCGATGATTAACCGCTATACGGCCGACCGTAAAATCCGTTCAGATGATGCCTATTCACCAGACAATGTGCCGAATAAACGCCCTGACCGCGCGGCAACCGTGTATTGCCAGCGTGTGCGCGAAGCCTATCCTGATGTGCCGGTATTGCTCGGTGGTATTGAAGCGTCGTTACGTCGTATTGCGCACTATGACTACTGGTCAGACAAAGTTCGGCGTTCGGTATTGATGGATTCTAAAGCTGATCTTCTCATGTACGGTAATGGCGAACGCTCGATTGTCGAAGTGATGCACCGTTTGGCCAAAGGCGAAAAAATTACCGACATCACGGATGTCCGTGGTACGGCATTTATTGTCAATAAACATAACAGGGCCTCTAAAGCCAAATTCGTTGAAATTGCATCGAATGATGTGGATGCGATTGGTCGTGTCGATCCGATTATCAACCCTTATGTCATGACTGAAGATATTGAAGGTTGTGAGATTGAACAGGGGAAAGACTCAAGCCAATACCAAGGTTTCCAGAAAGAACATGTAGCAAATCCAGTTGTTCGTGAAGGCGACAATCTGGATGCCGATACGCAAATTGTGCAGTTACAACCTGCTTCTAAAGCCATTAAACATAAATTGCCACCACGTGAACTTGCGGTAATCCGTTTACCTGCTTTTGAAGAAGTAGTGAATGATCCTGTGCTGTATGCGCATGCCAACCGTATTTTGCACCTGGAAACCAATCCGGGAAATGCACGTGCCTTAGTACAAAAGCATGGGGAACGTGATGTGTGGTTGAATGCGCCACCTATTCCATTGACCACAGAAGAAATGGATTATGTGTTTGATCTGCCTTATGCACGTCTGCCACATCCTGCATATGGCAATGCACGTTTCCCAGCGTTTGACATGATCAAGTTTTCGGTCAACATTATGCGTGGTTGCTTCGGTGGCTGTACTTTCTGTTCAATCACGGAACATGAAGGCCGTATTATCCAGAACCGCTCGGAAGACTCAATTCTTCGTGAAGTGGAAAAGATTCGTGATACCGCACCGGGCTTTACCGGCATTATTTCGGACTTGGGTGGTCCAACGGCCAACATGTACCGTTTGCACTGTAAAGATCCGGAGATTGAAAAGAACTGCCGTAAACCATCGTGCGTGTTCCCGGGCGTGTGTCAAAACCTGCATACCGACCATGCACCGTTGACGCAATTATACCGTAAAGCACGCGCGATTAAGGGCATCAAGAAAATTCTGATCGGTTCAGGTTTACGTTATGACCTGGCGGTATTAAACCCTGAATATGTCAAAGAATTGGTTACCCATCACGTTGGTGGTTACCTCAAGATTGCGCCTGAACATACCGAAAAAGGTCCGTTGTCGAAGATGATGAAGCCGGGTATTGGCACTTATGACCGTTTCAAGCAGATGTTTGACCGCTTTAGTAAAGAAGCAGGTAAGGAACAGTATCTGATTCCTTACTTCATTGCGGCGCATCCGGGAACGACCGATTACGACATGATGAATTTGGCGATTTGGTTGAAAAAGAACGGTTTCCGTGCCGATCAGGTACAAACCTTCTATCCATCGCCAATGGCCACAGCAACGACCATGTATTACACCGGTAAAAACCCGCTGGCGAAAGTGGCGCGTTATACTGAAAATGTGGATATTGTGAAAGGTGAGAAACGTCGCCGCTTGCATAAGGCCTTCTTGCGTTACCATGATCCAAATAACTGGCCAATGTTACGTGAAGCTTTGAAAGAAATGGGCCGCTCAGACTTGATTGGTAATTCGAAACAACATCTGATTCCGAGCTATCAACCACAAGGCACAGAAGGGCAATATCAGTCTGCACGCAAGAAAAACTCGACCTTGGCGGGAGATTCTGCAAAACGTACAGGTGAAAATACTGCACGTAATCAATCACGTAATGTTGCCAATACAAATGACAATAATCGTCCTAAAAAAGGCCAGATTTTGACTCAACATACCGGCTTGCCACCACGTGAAACCGGGGAAAAACGTCCATTTGCGGGTTCTAAATCCAAAACTAAATCTAAACCTAAATCAAAAGCTTGATTTAAAAATAAAAAAGAGCGCTCCGGCGTTCTTTTTTTATCATTAAGTTAAAAAAATAATGGCGAATGAAACAGTTCGTCGGAATTGTAGGACAATCTCAAAAAGTAATCTTGCATCCCTACTGTGCCTTGCGATACAGTTGTTTTGTGTCTGAAAATGGATTCAATTTGGACATAGAGGTAAAAATAAAATCAGTACAACTTTTTGTCAGCATTTATGATGATTTTGTCATGATTAAATGCAGTTTGTTTACTTGAAATATTTAATAAAAATAATTGTTGTATACTGAATTTTATAACAATCATCGGTGTGACACCGGAAAAGACTATAAAAAATTAAAGGATTAAGAGGATGATAATTTATATTTTGGTCGGAAGTTTACTTCTGTTTGGCGTTCTGCTGAAGGCTTGGAAAAGTCTGGAAGGTAGTGCTAAACAGCAAGATAGTGCTTTAAAACAAAGAGCTATTTTTAATATTAGTGAACAGATAACTTTTACACGTCTCAAAGAAATATTGCCGCACAGCACAGTGTTGACGCATGTTTCATTTGATGCCTTGTTGACGACCAAATACAGCCGTACCCGCCATAAATATCGTAACATGGTGGCAGATTTTGTGATTTTAGATGAACATCATCAGGTTTCTGCCATTATTGCACTGGATGATCCGATGGCTTTAAGGCATCCGCAAAATGCCCAATATCAGGATGCGCTGTTGGCGATGGCTGGATATCGGGTGATTCGCTATGAAGATGTACCGGAATATTTTCAGTTAAGACAAGATTTTTTAATTGAAAACCCTGCTGATTTTCAGCTGGATGAGTTAACAGAAGCTACAATAAAAAAGTATGAGTTTTATCCAGATTTGGGACGAAAGAAAATCCGAATGTTAGGTTAAATCAGCATAAGCATGAATGACTGTTCATGCTTATTTTTTTGCTTTTAATTTGATGCACGCACAGCAGTGACGGTCATTTCCACCAAAACATCAGGGGCATACAGCTTGGCTTCGACACAGGTGCGAGGCAGGGCTTCAATATCAGCGACCCAGGCATCCCAGATTTCATTCATCGCTGCGTAGTCATTTTCAATATCTTTTAAATAAATGGTCACCGACATAATCTGACTCTTGTCTGTACCGGCATCGGCCAGCAAGCGATCAATAATTTCCAGGGTTTGCCGGGTTTGACCTTTAATGTCTAGCGTTGTATCCGCAGCCAATTGACCCGCCAGATGGACCAGGTTGCCTGAAATGGCAATTTCAGAAAAGCGCTTTTCAACGTGCAGACGTTGTACTGTCATAATAAGAGTCCTTTATTTTCGGCATAGTTGCTAAGCGCCATATTGTGGACACATAGCCTGCAGCCTAGTAAATGGCAATATCATAATGCCATGCGCCTTTAGCGTAAATCATTTATCGGGGCAGCCATGATGAAGCTGAAACAGTAACGGAAGAGATTTTTTAAAATTAACAGGAAGGAAAATCAGAACATACCGGAAAAAATCAGACGGATTTACAGCAGCATTGATAAAATGATTCAGTAGAGTATGAAAATATGCTGTTTTTTGAGAGTGTATAAAAAATGCAGAAGAGATGTGATGGAGAGTCCATGCGGTTCAACAGAGTTGCCCTGTAACATTCGGATTTGATCGTCACGCCAATCACAGGACAGCATGCTAAAAGTAAAGGTGATTTTTAGCATCTCGGCGTTTACATGGATAAATGTATCGCGCCCATAGAGTACCGCAAAAATCATGTTTGTGTATCATTAATTGGTCTAATTTTATTCTTTTGATTGAAAAACGTGCAAATACTACCAGAGTGAAAGCTGTGACTGATCCTGCTGCTCCGAAAGCTGGTAAAGCCCAACGCCAATCAGGCGAAACTGATAACTTTCCGGAATATGCATTTCAGTGATTAGCTGTTGCAGTACCTGTTCCAGTTGTTGCCGATTTTGTAAAGGCTGTTTGAAACTTTTGCTGTGTTGCAAGACCTGAAAATTTTTTAACTTGAGTTTGGCTGAAACCCCGCGTGCACTGAGTTGTTTTCTCTCCAAACTGCTCCAGACTTGATCAATCAGTCGAGGCCAAGCATTCTGGCATTGGATTAAGGTCAGGTCATCATCAAAGGTGGTTTCTTTGGAAATTTGCTGGCGTTCACGTTCAACTTGTACAGGCCGTTCATCAATCCCCTGGGCATAGAGAAAAAGTCGTTTGCCATATTTGCCAAAATGCTGAACCAATACATTCTGCTCAATTTTTTGTAAATCTCCCAGCGTTTGCAATTGCAGCCGCTTGAGCTTTTCTTGCATCACTTTTCCTACACCGGGAATTTTCTTTAGCGGTAAATCCTGAATAAAACTCTGTACTTGAGAAGGCTTAATGACACAAATGCCATCCGGTTTGTTCCAGTCCGAAGCAATTTTGGCTAAAAATTTATTGGGTGCGACCCCGGCAGAGGCAGTTAAACCGGTAACTTTAAAAATATCTTCCCGTATACGCATGGCCACTTCTGTGGCACTCGGAATATTTTTCAGATTTTCTGTGACATCCAGATAGGCTTCATCTAAAGACAAGGGTTCAATCATCGGGGTATAATCTTGAAATACCTGATGAATTTGCGCAGAAATGGCACGATATTTTTCAAAATCGGGTTCAATGATGACTACATGGGAACAAAGCTTTCGGCCTTGTGCCATCGACATGGCAGAGCGCAAGCCGAACTCGCGCGCAGGGTAGGACGCTGCACAAATGACTGCCCGTGGATGATGTGAAGACACGACCACCGGCAAATGTTGTAACTCCGGCCGGTCTTTGAGTTCTACGGATGCAAAAAAGGCATCCATATCGATGTGAATGATTTTTCTCATGCAGTCCCAAACTCTGCCTGTACATGCTGGGCTTCAGTATCTCATCTTCACCGATCAGATTGTAGAGCAGGATCAAGTGGATACGACACAGGTTGACTAAGTAAAACCAGCCGGGTGCGTTGTTGTTCGGCTGCCCGAATCAGTATTTTTATACTTTGTTCAGTATTGTCTGCCAGGTACGGTAAAAATTCCAAAGGCTGGTCAATCGGCTGGAAAAAGTTATCCCAATGAACCGGTACCACGACTTTAGGTCTTAAGCTTCTCAGGGTTTGATCCAGATAGTTTTGCTGAAATTGTTCCGATTGGCGTGACAGCTGGGCAATGCCTAAAAATAAAGTATCCACTTTTAAATTTTTCAGTTGATCCGGTACAGCACCCGTACTGGCTTTGACTAAAATGCGCTGACCTGAATGTTCAATCAGATAGTCAAAACTATGGCCTTCTTTAAATGTCGAGAAATGGGCAGGAAGTTGCAGCGGCTGGGTAATTTCTTCACCAAGGTCATTATTCACGGCAGTGGGTGGCGTATGCTGGGAGGGAATGGCCATTACTTTGAATTGCCCAAAGCTGATGAATTTAAAAGGCTGAACCTGGATGAGTTGCTGTTCTGCAATATGGCCGCCACCTGCAATATTCAGACTGCTTTTGGAACCAATAATTTTAGCGTGGGGAAGCTGTCTCCCAAGTTCGGCAATATCCAGCGCATGATCATAATGTGAATGGGTCACCAGTATGGCTTGGGTTCTTTGTAACTGCTGCTGTTGCACGATATGTTGAACGACTTGAGGCAGACTTTGGATTTTGGTGAAAAGCACCTCTGCAATGGAAGGACGACTAAAGAAACCGTCAATTAAAACTTGGGTTTTGCCATCATCAAAAAGCAGGGTGGAAACGCCAAAGAATTTGACCTGAAGCGTTGCAGGTGCAGCCGCTTTTTCAGAGGCTTGATATTGCCATTTTTGAAAATTTGACATCTGACCTGAAGGTTGCAGGAGCAAAACGACAGCAGCCACTCCAACGAGTATGCTGATGCCTACTGCCACGCGCCAAAATCCTTTTTGATTTGCCATAAATTTCCCGTTTTTATGCAGTTTTATTTTTTATTGTGGTTAAAGGTAGGGACTTATCCTGTTATTTTTTTGGTAATTTTTCAACTTTTTTAAGTGGATAGATTCCATTGCATTCTAAAAAGCGTGTCCAGTCATCCTCATCCCCATTAAACACGTTTAAGTCTACCGCTTTGTTAATGCCCTTGATGGTGCCCTGATTGGTATGCTGCCAGAACAGCCATTTTGGCTTGCCTTTTAAATCGGGCTTGCCTTGATATTCACGGACCCACAGCGGTGTTTTTGAAAACTCTCCCGCCAGAACAATGTTATAGAATGACTTGGAAATATAGAAAATCGGTTGCTTGCCATAGTGCTGATACAGCCGATCATGCATGACCTGAATTTCTTTCAGCAGTTGTTCCCGGGTATAGGTGTTGATGCAGTTACTGTCATATTCCAGATCAATCACCGGGGGCAAGGCATCGGCTTTATTGGGTACGGTTTCAATAAAATTTTGCGCCTGAATTTCGCCACCCCGGCATAAACGGTAAAAATGATAGGCACCGACCAGAAAGCCATGTTCACGTGCCTGCAACCAGTAGTCCTGAAATTTTCGGTCTTTAAAATCACCGCCTTCTGTGGCTTTCAGATAGATAAATTGATAACGCTGCGGGGAAATCTGCTGCCACTGAATGTCACCCTGATGATGTGAAACATCAAAACCTTTGACCGGATATTCCTGTGCCGAAGTAGGATTATGATGCAAGACAAAAACATACAATACGATTGCAGCGCAAATCAGTCCCAAGCCCATGCAAGAGGCGTAGAGCTTTTTATGACTGTTTTTGGCGAATCGTTTTTTAGGCATAGATAATTTAGGCGTGATTTATCAAATACATGATAACGCGATCTGAACATTCAGACCACGTTGTTTCTGATAGCGTCTGACTATATTGGAGTGTGACGTGGAATTTGCCAGAAAATGGCTGCGGTAATCAGGTTAATGCAGCCGAGGAAAATTAAGGTGCTGTGAAAAGCCGTCACGATCTGCTCGCTACCGAAATAGGCGCTAAAGACATTGACCAAGGTTCCGGCTAATGCCACACCAATACTCATCGAGACCATCATGATCATGGATAAAAAGCTGTTGCCACTGCTGGCATCCTGCTGTGGTAAATCTTTGAGCGTCAGGGTATTCATGGAAACAAACTGCAGAGAATTCAGCATGCCGAAGACAAAGAAATGTAAGGCTCTTAACCAGATCGGCGTATCCGCCGTGGTGAGGGCAAAACTGGCAATACATGCGCCGACCAATAAGGTATTGACCAGCAATACCTGGCGATAACCGAAGCGTTGAATAATCTGGCGGATAATCGGCTTGGAAGCGAGCGAACCGAGCACGGTTGGAATCATCAACAGGCCGGTAATAAACGGTTCAAAGCCAAAGGCGACCTGCAACATCAGGGGGAGCAGGAAAGGCATGGCATTGCCGCCCAGGCGGGCGAAGAAATTCCCTATAATGCCAATGGCATAAATGCGATTGCTGAATAATGTGCTCCGGAACAGCGCGTTGTGATGCGTATGGGCATGAATGGCATAGATAATCGCTGCCAATACACCCGCAAGCACCAGACCCATACTCCACCATAACGATTGATGCGGGCTGGCAAAATTTTCAATGCCCAGTGAAAGGCCCACCATGGCAATCACCAGCAAAATAAAACCTGAAAAATCAAATGGCTTGACGCCAGGCTCGGTCACGTTGGGCATGGCTTTAAAGGTGATGAGAACCCCTAAAAGCCCCATCGGAATATTAATTAAAAAAATCCAGTGCCATGTTGCCATTTCGACCATCCATCCGCCCAGTGTCGGGCCAATCAGGGGACCCATCAGGCCGGCCAGGCTCATCAAGCTCATGGCAGATAAAAACTGGGTACGCGGAATGACCTTGAGCATCGCCAGCCGGCCTACAGGAAGTAACAAGGCACCGCCAATGCCCTGAATCACCCGATAAAAGAGCAGCTGGTTTAAACTGCTGGACAGTCCGCAGCCCAGTGAGGCAAGAGTAAAAATAATGATGGCGGCAAAGTAGGTATTGCGCACGCCAAAACGGTCGGCCAGCCAGCCGCTTAGGGGAATACAGGCTGCTACCGACAGCACATAAGCCACCACCACGCTATGCATCTGCAGCGGATCTTCAGCCAGATTGGCTGCCATGGCCGGAATTGCGGTATTGACAATGGTGGTGTCCAAACCTTGCATAAAAAAACCGATTGATACCAACAGAACCAGCAGTCGGAATTCAGGTTGCAGGGCTTGATGCGAAGGGGTGGCGTTCATAACAATATTAAAGCGATTTTTTACAGAGTTTAAAGCAATCCGTTCAAGAGGGTGTAAGAAAAAGTTGTGCTATTCATAGCCAGGAAGATGAATTGGTCCAGAAATGGGAGGGGTGTTCATGCACAAGATCAGCGTTATAAAAAAGTTGAAAGTTAAATCAAATAAAAACTCGATCAGATCAAATTCAGTATTCGCAGCTTGATACAGGGCTTCGGGATTAATGTTTACAGCTGCTCAATTGAACTTTAAAAAAAGCGAGCCGTAAGCTCGCTTTTTGTATTCGGACATCGGTTTAAATGGCAAAGTGCTTTGGTGCATCCAGATTTTTAATGGCATTGATAATCTGATCGGCATGATTGCAGATAATCAGTTTGGCGCGATGCTGCGGCGGTAAAAAACCTTCACTGACGGCATGATCGAGCTGGTTAATCAGGGCATCATAAAAGCCATTCACGTTATAGAGCATCATGGGTTTCTGGTGCTGATTTAACTGCCCCCAGGTGGCAATTTCCAGGATTTCTTCAAAAGTGCCCAAGCCGCCGGGCAAAGCGACAAAAGCACTGGCACGTTCCGCCATCATGGCCTTGCGTTCATGCATGCTTTGTACAATGTGTAATTCGGTCAGCTGGTGATGTGCAATCTCATAATCCAGCATAAATTCAGGAATTACCCCGACCGTTTCACCGCCACGCTGTCTGACGGCATCTGCCACTTGCCCCATGAGGCCTATACTTGCGCCGCCATATACCATTCCGAAACCCAGGTCCGCCAGTGCCTGAGCCAAAGCCACGGCTTTTTCCTGATAAATCGGTTTATTGCCTGAACGTGAACCACAGTAGAGTGCAATTAAAGGTTGAGTTGTTTTGGGAGTAGGATTGTTATGTTTGGGAGTCATTTTTAATACACTGTTCATCATTATATTTTTACCATAGCATTTTATTTTTTCAGTCTCTAGCTTAATGGTTAAATATGACAGGTCGTGATCAGCCTTATACTGACTTTGCAAAGATTTGTTGATATTGGGTGAGCGAAAAACAGCCCGGTACGCAAAAAGGGATGAATTTCTACTTCATCTTGCTATACTAAAAATCTGTTTTCCAATAAATGAATTAACATGAGTAGTGGTTGTCCTCGCTCTGAACACTTCAATGCTTCCGTAAAAAATACAAAGAATGCTGTTCATCGCATATTCAGCGATTTTAATATGAACCTTCAAAAATCAGTCCTTCATCATCCTGCACAGGAGAACATCCAATGATCTTTGAATGGATGTCAGATCCATCGGCATGGATTGGACTGGCAACTTTAGTGGTTTTAGAAATTGTACTGGGTATCGACAACCTGGTTTTTATTGCCATTCTGGCGGAAAAACTGCCCCCGGAACAGCGTAATGCAGGCCGTATCATCGGCTTGGTTCTGGCCTTGTGTATGCGGTTGGTTTTGCTGGCCTCGATTGCCTGGGTGGTGACCTTGACCCAGCCACTGTTCCACGTTCTGGATCATCCTTTTTCCGGCCGTGACCTGATTTTGCTGTTTGGTGGTGTATTCCTGTTATTTAAAGGCACCATGGAACTGCATGAGCGCATAGAAGGTGCCCAACCGCAGAAAGAAGAAAACCCGGTGCATGCAGCGTTCTGGATGGTGATCGTCCAGATTGTGGTACTGGATGCCGTATTCTCTCTGGATAGCGTGATTACCGCAGTCGGCATGGTCAAAGACCTGTCGGTGATGATGATTGCAGTGGTGATTGCAGTCGGGATCATGCTGTGGGCATCCAAACCGCTGATGACCTTTGTCAACAGACATCCGACCGTGGTGATTCTGTGCCTCGGCTTCCTGATGATGATTGGTTTCTCTCTTATTGTAGAAGGCTTCGGTTTCCATATTCCTAAAGGCTATCTATACGCCGCGATTGGTTTCTCGGTGATTGTCGAATTTATCAACCAGACCATGCGCCGTAACCAGGAGCGGATGGTGACCACGACGGACCTGCGTTACCGCACCGCTTCTGCCGTCATGCGCATGCTGGGGGGAAAAAGCGAATCACAAAACAATGAAGCCGAAGATGTGCTGGCGACCCGTGCCTTTGCCGATGAGGTCTTTAATGAAGACAACGGGGTTTACCATAGTGTGCTGGTGCAAGGTGTGCTGGGACTGTCGGAGCGGCCAGTCAAATCGGTGATGACACCGCGTCCGGAACTGGAATGGATTGATCTGGATGAAGATGAAGACTCCATTAAAGAGCAGTTGTTAAGCACGACCCATTCGCGTTTGATTGTGGCGCATGGTGAGCTGGACAATATTGCCGGTGTGGTACTGACCCATAAAGTCATGAACGAATATATTGAAACCGGAAAACTGAATTTTGAAGGCCATTTACGCGAGCCAGTCATCATGCATGAAAATGCCCAGGTATTGATGGTGATGGAGCAATTGCGTCAGGCACCGCTGCAAATGGCGATTGTGCTGAATGAATACGGTTCGATTGAAGGGATTGCTACTCCGATTGATGTGCTGGAAGCCATTGCTGGTGAATTCCCGGATGAAGATGAATTTGAAACTGCAGCAGAAAGTCTGGAAGATGGAACTTTAATCCTGGAAGGTTCTACCGATATTCGTCATGTTTCCTTACTGTTAAACCGTGATCTGGTGGATGAGTCCGAACAGTATTCGACCTTGTCCGGTTATATCCTGTTCCATCTGGGACGTTTGCCGGAAAGCGGCGAGAAACTGGAAGCCGACGAACACATTTTTGAAGTGGTGACGATGAATGGCCATAAAATTGATAAGGTCCATATTATCCCGCTCAATCAAAATGAACCTGAAAGTTAATTTCATCCTGCACAGATGATCTTTCAACCCCGAGATTGAATTAAAATAGCCCGCAGAGTCGGGCTATTTTATTGGAAAAAAATTGATGTCAGAAGCAAAGTGTCCATGTGGTGCAGGGGAGTATGCCCGCTGTTGCCAGCCCTTGCATTTGGGGCAGCTCAAAGCACAAAGTGCAGAACAATTGATGCGTTCGCGTTATAGTGCCTTTGCCCGGCATGAAATTGACTATATTGTGAAAACCACAGCCTTAGGCCAGCAACAGGCGCTGGATGTGGCGGCAATTCGTGACTGGAGCAAGGCCAATCAGTGGCTCAAGCTGGAAGTCGTTCAGGCCCGGGAAAAACTGGACAAGAACCATGCCCAGGTCGAATTCAAGGCCCATTATCATGATGGCAATCAGGCGCAGGTTCATCATGAAGTTTCACATTTTGTGAAGCATGCAGATGCCTGGTATTTCCTTGATCCGACCACAAACATGCAAATCACCATGAAACAGCCGTGTATTTGCGGTTCAGGCAAAAAATTTAAGCAATGTTGTGCGCAATTTTTGTAATTTTCACCTGAATTTGCCTTAGAATAGCGCGCATCGATAACCCTCAGTGGAAGCAGGGCAATGTTGCTATTGGTCATTTATATTATTGCGATTACGGCTGAAGCCATGACAGGAGCACTGTCGGCAGGTCGGCGTAGTATGGATTGGTTTGGGGTAACGCTGATTGCCTGCGTGACTGCGCTGGGCGGTGGTTCGGTCCGGGATGTATTGCTTGGGCATTATCCGCTGACCTGGGTCAAGCATCCGGAATATCTGGTGCTGACCTGTTGTGCTGCCTTTGTCACCATCCTGATTGCCAAATGGATGCGCCATTTACGTTCCATCTTCCTGATTCTTGATGCCCTGGGTTTAATCGGTTTTACCATCATTGGCTGTCAGATTGCCCTGGAGATGGGGCATGGTTTTGTGGTTTCCGCAGTCGCTGGCGTCCTGACCGGCGTTTCCGGCGGTATTCTGCGCGATATTCTGTGTAACGATGTGCCGTTGGTGTTCCGCCGTGAACTGTATGCCAGTATTTCCTTTGTTTCCGTAATTTGTTACTGGATTTGTCAGGAAATTGGCTTCTCGCTGGAAATCACGGTCATTTCGACCTTGATCTTCGGTTTCTCTTTGCGCTGCATCGCTATTTATTTTGGTCTGGAAATGCCGAAATTTATCTATAAAGATGACGACGACCAGTCTGCATCTTCCAAAGATGCTTCCTAGAATATTGCCTTAATATGATGAATGACCGACGAAATGAGCGGTCATCATCTGCAAATTGGCGTATAAAAATTAATACAACAATAAATCCTGTTGGGAAAGCAGCATGCATTCTTTCACCAAATCAGAGCTCTTGTTATGGATTTAGTCTCACGTATACAGCGTTTACCGATTGGTAAGTTTCACTATACCTTGCTATGGGTGATTGGTCTGGGCTGGATGTTTGATGCCATGGATACCGGATTAATTTCCTTTATTCTGGCCAAAATGGCCGAAGACTGGGCCATGACGCCGGATGATAAAAGCTGGGTGGTTTCCATTGGTTTTATTGGAATGGCGATTGGGGCGGTGTGTTCAGGCGGTCTTGCGGATCGCTGGGGACGTAAAACAGTCTTTGCTTCCACTCTGGTCATTTATAGCCTGGCAACTGCGGCTTGCGCTTTTGCGCCGAACCTGACCTGGCTGCTGGTGTTTCGTTTTATTGTGGGGCTTGGATTGGGTGGTCAGCTACCTGTGGCCGTAACGCTGGTAAGTGAATATATTCCAGCCCATGTCCGCGGACGCTTTATTGTGCTGCTGGAAAGTTTTTGGGGTTTGGGCTGGCTGGTTGCGGCGCTGGTTTCACGTTTTGTGATTCCCGATTTTGGCTGGCATGCCGCTTTCCTGATTGGGGGTATTCCTGCACTGTATGCCATCGTGATCTGGAAAATAGTACCTGAATCCGTTCCCTATTTAATTAACCGGGGGCGACATAAAGAAGCGCATGCCTTGGTCAAAAAAATTGAAGCGCAATGTGGCGTGGAAGTCATTGAAATTTTTGAAGTCAAACCGGTGGCTGAAAAGCATGACATTAGCTTCTCTCAACTTTGGTCCGGCATTTTTGCCCGCCGTACCCTCATGCTGTGGTTAATCTGGTTTGGTATCGTATTTTCTTATTATGGCATTTTCACCTGGCTACCAAGTTTACTGGTCAAAGAA
Source organism: Acinetobacter sp. T_3_1 (assembly GCF_025377055.1). Lineage (NCBI taxonomy): Bacteria > Pseudomonadati > Pseudomonadota > Gammaproteobacteria > Moraxellales > Moraxellaceae > Acinetobacter > Acinetobacter sp. T_3_1. The sequence continues at coordinate 280,283 of NZ_JACHVD010000001.1, forward strand.
GGCTATACCATCGTGCAGTCTTTTGAGTATGTGCTGGTAATGATTCTGGCCCAGTTGCCGGGTTATATTGCTGCAGCATGGCTGGTGGAAAAACTCGGACGCAAGGCAACCCTGGCCGGTTTCATTGCCATGTGTGCGGTGTCGGCCTATTTCTTTGGCCAGTCCGACAATGTGACCCAGATTGTGCTGTGGGGCTGTTTGATGTCCTTCTTTAACCTGGGCGCGTGGGGCGTTTTATATACTTATACACCAGAACAGTATCCAGCCAATATCCGTGCCTTCGGTTCAGGCTGGGCCGGAGCGATTGGTCGTATTGGCGGTATTCTGGCTCCCTTTGCTGTGACGCATATGATGGTTATGGAGCAAGGTTTCAGCTATGTCTTTATGATGTTTACCGCCGTTTTAATTGCCGTAGCGCTGATCATTCTGCTGCTGGGTGAAGAAACTAAAGGTAAAACTTTAGAGTCGATTGGCTTATAAAATTGCCGATTTTTTAGTTGATTGACCCTTATAAAATGGATATTTTTAGTCCATAAGACACAATTTGTCGCAGAGTGTGGGTTACTGCCCTTGTGTAGTCCGCAGCTGCGACATAGCATAACAACGTAGATACAAAAACGAATTATTTAGGATTTCACGCTTTTATGACCAGCCTTGTGCATCATGCGACAGAAAATCGTTCCGTAGCCGAATTTACTGAACAAGCTTACCTTAACTATGCCATGTACGTGATTATGGACCGTGCATTGCCGCATATCAGTGACGGTTTAAAACCGGTACAGCGCCGTATTGTCTATGCCATGAGTGAACTGGGCTTAAAGCATAGCGGCAAGCCGAAAAAATCTGCCCGTACCGTCGGTGATGTACTGGGTAAGTACCATCCGCATGGTGATTCTGCCTGTTATGAAGCCATGGTGCTGATGGCACAGCCATTCAGTTACCGTTATCCTTTTATTGAAGGTCAAGGCAACTGGGGTTCGCCGGATGACCCGAAATCCTTTGCGGCAATGCGTTATACCGAAGCCAAACTGTCGCAATACAGCGAAGTGCTGTTGTCTGAACTGGGGCAGGGTACCTGTGACTGGCAGGACAACTTTGATGGTTCCCTGAAAGAGCCAGTGAACTTGCCTGCGCGTGTGCCCAATATTTTATTGAACGGCACCACCGGGATTGCCGTGGGGATGGCTACCGACATTCCACCGCATAACCTGCGTGAAGTGGTGAAAGGCACCATTGCCCTGATTCGCAATCCGAACCTGTCCGATGAAAAAGTGGCGGAATATATTCCAGCCCCAGATTTGCCGACCAAAGCCGAAATTATTACTGCCCCTGAAGAACTGCTTAAAGTACAGACCACAGGACGTGGCAGTTACCGTATGCGTGCGGTGTATAAAGTTGAAAAAAATGAAATCGTGATTACCGACCTGCCGTATCAGGTGTCGGGTTCCAAGGTCATTACCCAGATTGCCGATCAGATGCAGGCAAAAAAACTGCCTTTGGTCAGTGACTTGCGGGACGAATCGGATCATCAGAATCCAACCCGTCTGGTGATCGTGCTGCGTTCCAACCGCATTGATGCCGAAGCAGTGATGAGCCATTTATTTGCGACGACCGATCTGGAATCCAGCTATCGCGTCAACATGAACATGATTGGTGCTGATGGCCGTCCACAAGTGAAATCGATTCGCCGCATTTTGCTGGAATGGATTGAAATCCGTAAAACCACAGTGACGCGCCGTCTGCAATACCATTTAAATAAAATTGAAAAACGCCTGCACATTCTCGCGGGTCTGATCATTGCCTATTTAAATATTGATGAAGTGATTCGCATTATTCGTGAAGAAGATCAGCCCAAACCGGTGCTGATGTCCCATTTCAATATTGACGAAATTCAGGCCGAAGCCATTTTAGAACTCAAGTTACGTCATTTGGCCAGACTTGAAGAAATGGAAATGCGCCGTGAACAGGAAGAGCTGGAAGCGCGTGCTGCCATTATCCGCGAGCAGCTGGCCAATCCTGAATCTTTAAAAGCATTGATCATTAATGAGCTGAAAGAAGATGCGAAAAAATTCGGTGATGACCGCCGTTCACCAATCGTGCGTCGTGCCGAGGCACTTGCCATTAATGAACAGGACATGTTGCCGGCCGATCCTGTAACGGTCGTGTTGTCTGAAGCAGGCTGGATCCGTTCTGCCAAAGGTCATGAGGTCGATGCCGAAAACCTGAATTTCCGTGCCGGTGACCAATATTTAAGTCATGCCCAAGGTAAATCCAATCAGAAAGTCTATGTGCTGGACGAAACCGGTCGCAGTTATGCACTGGCCATTAACACGCTGCCATCGGCACGGGGTTTGGGTGAACCTTTAAGTTCCAAACTTTCTCCGGCCAGCGGGGTGGGGTTCCTTCAGGTGTTTATTGCCGAGGATGAAGCTGAAATTCTGGCCTTAAGTTCCAAAGGCTATGGTTTTAAAACCCAGGCGAAACAACTGGATACCAATGCCAAGGCAGGTAAATCCTTTCTGACTGTGCCTGACGATAGCAAAGCGATGCCACTGCAAGCAGTAGAACAGGCGACTCATGTGGCCTTACTCAGTTCAGCCGGCCGAATGCTGGTGGTCGATTTGTCAGAATTGCCAAGCCTGAGTAAGGGTAAAGGTAACAAATTGATACAACTCGAGGCAAAAGATCAAATCGTATCCATGACAATGTTAAATTTAGATGAAATAATTCAAGTGGTTGCTGGACAGCAACAATTAAAACTAAAAGGTGATGATCTTCAAAAATATATTGGTAAGCGAGGCACTAAAGGTCAACTCTTACCACGAGGATATCAAAAAGCAAATAAACTGTTCATTCAAAGATAAAACTAGCATCCCCAATACGAAATAGGCTATATATGGTGTAATTCGTGCAAATGGATGCTTTGTTGAACAATACAAAAGGAAAAAACCAGGTTCAGCAAAGAAAAAAACAGTTTAAAAACTAAGGATTAAGATTGGAGTGATAGGCATTATGGAAAAGATTTGGTTCGCTGAATACCAGAAGACCGGGATTCCGGAAACTGTAGAATTACCAGCTGAAAATACCTCATTGGTTGATGTATTTGAGCGCAATTTCCAGAAATTTGGCTCACGTGACGCCTTTATTTTTATGGATAAAGTTCTCACTTTTAGTGAGTTGGAAGAAGCAAGCCGTAAATTTGCGACTTATCTGCAAAGTTTAGGTTTGGCAAAAGGTACACGTGTGGCGGTGATGATGCCAAACGTCCTTCAATATCCTGTTGTCGCATTGGGGATTTTCCGTGCAGGTCTAGTCCTTGTAAACGTGAACCCGCTTTATACTTCTCGTGAACTTGAGCATCAGTTAAATGACTCTGGTTCTGAAGTGCTGGTGATTATTGAAAACTTTGCCTCTGTTTACCAGGCGATTATTGGTAAAACTCCTGTGAAGCACGTGGTTGTTGCCTCTGTGGGCGACATGCTGGGTGCCTTAAAAGGTACATTAGTGAATTTTGTGTTACGTTCGGTACGTAAGCAAATTCCAGCCTGGAATATTCCAGGACATATCCGCTTTAACGCGGCAATGTCTAAAGTGAATCCAAGCAACTATAAACGTCCTAATCTTACACTGAGTGATACAGCCGTACTTCAATATACCGGCGGAACCACGGGTGTTTCGAAAGGTGCTGAACTGACGCATCGCAATCTGGTTGCGAACATGTTGCAGTGTGACGGTATTTTCCAAAGTAAATTTGGTGCTCAAGATGGGCAACCGGATGACCGCATTTTCTGTGCCTTGCCGCTTTATCACATCTTTGCATTCATGGTATGTGCATTGTACGGCATGTATAAAGGTCAGGCGAACGTGCTTATTCCAAACCCGCGTGACTTGCCAGCGGTAATGAAAGAACTGCGTAAATACCAGCCGTCATTCTTCCCGGCAGTAAACACCCTGTTTAATGCCTTGGTAAATAATGAAGAATTCAAACAGCTTGACCATAGCAAACTGAAAATGGCGATGGGCGGTGGTATGGCGGTATTGCCTTCTACTGCTGAAGCATGGAAGAAAGTTACCGGTACGAATATTATTGAAGGTTACGGTTTATCTGAAACTTCACCTGTTGCAACAGCCAATCCACCGCAATCCACTGAATTTAGCGGTACCATTGGTATTCCATTACCGTTGACTGAAGTGGCTATTTTGGATGATGACGGCAATGAAGTGCCGCTTGGCGAACAGGGTGAAATCTCTATTCGTGGTCCACAAGTCATGAAAGGTTACTGGAACCGTCCAGATGAAACTGAAAAAGTGATGATCAACGGTTTCTTCCGTACCGGTGATATCGGTATCATGGATGCTCGCGGCTATATCAAGATTGTCGATCGTAAAAAAGACATGATCTTGGTGTCTGGCTTTAACGTTTATCCTTCAGAAATTGAAGAAGTAATTTCTAAGCACCCTAAAGTGCTGGAAGTTGCTGCGATTGGTGTACCTGACGAAAAATCAGGTGAAGTGCCTAAACTGTTTGTAGTGAAAAAAGAGCCGTCACTCACCACAGAAGAAGTACTTGCTTTCGCTAAAGAAAACTTAACCGGCTACAAACGCCCACGTTATGTTGAGTTTATAGATGAATTGCCAAAGTCCAACGTGGGTAAAATCTTGCGTAAAGACTTGCGTAAAACTGCATAAATACTGCAATAAAAAAGCGCCGTGATCGGCGCTTTTTTATTTGGGCTTTAATCTTTCAACATCCATCGATCAATATAGGGACGTGCTATACCCGTAATCCATAGAAAGGTCGTGATGCTACCGAATTGATAAACGTATCGCTTTAAATCAAATGCACCAAAACTATATAAATTATCAAGCAAGCAGTAGAACGCAACGACGGTAGTCCATATCCACAGGGCCTGACGTTTAATTCCCACCATCCAAAGCGCGAGAATTGAAATAACAATGGTGAAAATAAGGGAAAGCCGATTGAAATTGGCGCACATGACCGAAAGTAAAAATCCGACAATCGGCAATACGACTTTGAGTATCCGATCCACTTTAAGTTGATGCTGGCGCTGCTTTTCAAGTACATCAAACATTTTCTCTTGATCAGGATTAACCATCATGGATCCTTATTGCTCATTTATAAAAACACTATAATTTACAAAAAATATTGCGAAAACACCATGCTATGATAGGCAGCATAAAATCTTAATGAGAAAAATGAGATGCAAAGCATTAGCGGAATAATTTATCTCATCTTAATCGCATGTTTATTGCCTTACGTTTTTACCGCAATTGCAAAAAAAGCAGCAGGTTTTAAAGCACGAGATAACCAGAACCCGCGTGAATTTCTGGCTAGAACCACAGGTTTGGCCGCACGTGCCAATGCGGTACAACAAAACAGTTTTGAAAGTTTACCCTTATTTATTGCCTCGATTTTAATGGCAGAATATATGGTGGTTTCTCAAAACCTGATCATGACCTTTGGTATGGCCTATATTTTACTCCGTATTTTCTACGGCATCTGCTATTTAGCCAATTGGGCCACTTTGCGTTCCATTATCTGGACCTTGTCCTTGCTTTGTCCGATTTTCCTGCTGCTGCTGGTGATTAAATTAACCACCTGAGCCTGAAAATGTGCAAATACATATTTTCATCCAGCAGATGTATAATCGAAAAGTTATTTAATACGCAAAAACCGTTATAATCGTTGCGGTTTAAAAAAGATTTAACTTGTTAAAGAGTGATGCTATGAGCTACAGCAATATCCCAGCGGGTAAAGATGCACCAAACGACATCTATGTAATTATTGAAATTCCTGCAAATGCAGCACCAATCAAATACGAAATCGACAAAGATTCTGATGCATTATTTGTAGACCGCTTTATGGGTACTGCAATGTTCTACCCGGCAAACTACGGTTATGTGCCAAACACCTTGTCTCTTGATGGCGATCCATTAGACGTATTGGTTGTGACTCCACACCCGGTTGAACCAGGTTCAGTGATTCGTTGCCGTCCTGTGGGCAAATTGAACATGGAAGATGACGGTGGTGTTGATGCGAAACTGGTTGCAGTTCCACACGACAAATTAACGCCAATCTATAAAGACGTTCAGGAATATACCGATCTTCCTCCGCTTTTGATCAGCCAAATCGAACACTTCTTCCAACACTACAAAGACTTAGAGCCAGGAAAATGGGTGAAGTTAAGTGGTTGGGAAGGTGCTGACGTTGCAAAACAAGAAGTGCTTAGCTCAATTGCAGCTTATGCAGAAGCAAACAAATAATTGTTTGTTTCGAATTTAGCCTGAAAGGCTTACACAAAAAAACCTGCACATTGTGCAGGTTTTTTATTTCCCTTAAATAAAGCTGTGGAATTAGAATAATTTCACAGGAATATCTAAGAATAAACGCCATTCGTTGGTATCGCCAATGTAAGCACTGTCATACACATCGTTGGCACGATAGATTGAGTTACGTACACGCAAGCTGGCATCTTTGGCAAAACCGCTTTGAACAGTGTATTTCACTTGGTTAAAGAATTCATTTTCTTTACCTTCGCCTGTTTTACCAGCAACATTGATGTCCCAACCATAGACATAAGCAGTAGTCCAGGTTAAGCCCGGAACCTTCATTGCGCCAAAGTCATAGGTATATTGAACTTGTGCTGATTTCTCATGGTTGCCGACGAAGTCAGACAAGTAAGAGTTTGGCAAGTAAATACTTTGGTAGCCGTCAGCATTTTGGCCGTAATCATACCCAGTGTTGCCAGTATTTTGTTGGTAAGCCAACATGACATTGTGTGGACCAGTATTATAAGTGCCTGAAATTGCCCAAATATTGTTGCTTCGACCGGAAACATCTTTATTGCCAATTGTTGAAGAATAAGTAGCGGCTTGTTCATCAAACTCAGTGTGATAACCGCTGAAGTCATAAGTGAGTGAGCTGTCGTTAGCCAAGGCTTGTTTATAGTTGGCATTTACGTAATGACGCTCTAATTTATTTTTGCTATCTAAGCCATAGTACGATGCATTTAAAGCATCATTAAATTTGTATTTTGCGCCCCAAACTACTGCACGGTCTAAGTTTTCACCATCAGTGTTGATTTGATCTGAATACTGGTTTTTAGTGAATTTACCCGCAATAACTTCCAAATTTTCAATTTCGTGGCTTGTTGCAAGCACACCGGTGAAATATTCAGGAACCATACGGCCTGTATTACTTGCAAGAACAGGGATATCTAATACTTGAGTACCGTACTCAACAGTTGTATTTGAAATACGTGCTTTGACACTTGCACCACCACGAGCCCAATGATCATAAGCATCACCATTTGGATTTTCTGCAGTCGGTGCATGCTTAGGAATCATGCCATTATTCGCATTTTTGTTTTCGCCCAGTTTAAATGAAGCATCACCAACCACATTTACACCAAAACCTACCACACCTTGGGTAAAACCAGACTCGAGTTTGACGATAGCAGATTGTGCAGCAGAACTTTGATCTTTAACACCAGGTGCTTTCTTGTCACGATTGATATAACCGGTACGGAAAAGTACAGAGCCTTCAGCATCCTCAACAAAGCCTTTAGACTCGCTTTGCTCGCTTGCATATGCTGTTGAGATTAATGCAGCCTGAATTAAAACTGCTAAAGTAAGTTTTTGTGATTTTTGCATTGGGAGAGAGCCTTATACAAAATGGGAGAAGGAAATGAAAGGAATTGTATACATAATGTATCGCAAAAAAATCATTTTTTAATACATTTTATTTAACTAAAGTTAAATATTTTTTAATGTGATTTTATATCTTTTAGTCAATAAAAATATTTAAGGTTTGCTATTTTTAAAAATTATTTTATAAAACAATAATATATTTAAAGTATAAATAATTTGTCGTGTAATTCTGATCACTAATAGCGAGTCGAAATTCCCTATTTAAGGGTAAATTTATGAAATTTTTCTGCTTTAAACTTTAGTCTAATATTGATTCGAGAGGCTGAATGATTGATTTTCGGTAGAAAGCGAGAGGAAAAGCCTTAAACTTTAAAAAATTTCATATTTGTGTAAAAGTCATCTCATTTTTTTGAAAATACACTCGATTTTAATTCAATATTAGGTGGTTTTATTGGTTTTTAGTAGCAGAGAAGTAAGAAGATAATGATTTAAAGAAATTAACCAAAAAGTATAAAAGTTTTTAGAATTCACAGCTGAATTTATCATTAAACAAGAATCTCAAGCAGGTTTTATAAGAAGATGTAATGCTGAAAATTTCACACAAAATTGCGTTATTTTTATGTCGTGTATAGCACGACACTGAACCAGGATTGGAGCTATAAAGTTCAAGCTGCCGTTTATAACGATCAAAATGGCGGTACGGGATAGGGTGAACATAGCGATAAACCTAAAACCACCGCATTTGATGTACTGGGCAAACTGGCTTATAAGGATTTAACGTTAAGCACGGCAGTGATGTTGATGGAGGCTTCTTTGGGTCATGCAGGAGATAGGTATTTAACAGCAGCTTATCGTTATACTTTACCGCAAATTTTATGTTGAACACTTCGGTTGGTACGTCTATTGATAAGAACAGCCGTGATGACAGCAGGATTGAAACGAAAAGTGATGGGGCTTGCAAGGAAGTGCGTTTCGGTTTAACTAAAGCAATAGCCAATTCTGGAGTGACTGCTTCTGTAGATTATGGGATGGGAGGCAAGGACTATTTTGATACAGATTTTGACCATCAGTGGTTTGGGCTTTAATTTTTAATTTATAACTTCCTGACAGGTTAAAATAATTGAAAGTGTACAGTTTGCCTTAAAATTGTGCACTTTTTTTATGCATAATTAAAAAAACAGGTGAAAAAATAGCCTTAAAAAGAGGCGTGATGTAAGTAAATATGAATTTTATAGGATGGTCGAGTCAAGCTCATATCAGTCCTATGTGGTTAGCATTCTTGGCTGTTCTGCAGATATAGGAAATTTATCTTTATAAATAAAAAAATAATAAAAACAATTATTTAAAATTATATATTTTTTTATGACTGTCTTTTTAAAGGCTGAATTCTGTTTTTGGCATAGCTATTGCTAACTCTGATATGAGTCTAACGAAATAACCAAACATAGCATCGTGCTACGATGTAGGGGGAATCCAAGAATGAAATTTACTTTTAAAGCATTATCTTTAGCTGTGGTTGCAACAGCGTCTAGCTTCACTTTTGCAGATGAAACACCAGCCTCACCATTCGGCTTATCTGTAAGTGGAACTGCAGCAATAACCTCGGACTACCGTTATCGTGGTATGACGCAAACCTTCAATGATCCAGCCGTACAAGCAGGTTTTGTTTTATCTCATGACTCCGGCCTATATGCAGGGGTGTGGGGTTCAAATGTTGATTTTGGCGGTACAGCACACATTGAGCTAGACCCTTACATCGGTTTTGCAACGACTTTAGATAGCTTTGCCAATAAACCGTTACTGGATGTAGGTTTGTGGTATTACGCCTATCCAAGTGAAAGTGACTTAAACTGGTTGGAATTATACGGTAAATTGACCTTCAATGACGTGTTGACAGAAGGTGCAAGTCTATTAACAGCAGTGAACTATACCAATGATTTCCTGGGCTTAGACACTGATGCATGGTACCTGAATGCAACGTATTCTGTACCTTTTGCTGCTGGCTTTGGCGGTGTTGCTGCACTGGGTTATACGCTGGCGGATGAAAATTATTTTGGCAGTGAGGACAGCTATTTTGACTGGAAAGCTGGGGTAACCTATTCATTCGCTTCCGTTGAGGGCCTAACTGCCGAATTGGCTGCGATTGGTACGGATATTGATCCTGAAAATCGTGGTGTAGAGACAGGGGCGGTCTTTACCTTAACCAAAGCATTCTAATTTGAAATGATTAAAAAACCTTCAAAGTTGTACTTTGGAGGTTTTTTTATGGAGATGATTGAGGGGGCTGACATGTTGTCCCTTACACTAACCGCAAGGCCATGCTTTATTTTGCTCATGGGGCAGAAAATGCAGCATGATAGCTCACATGACCTTGAGGTATATCCTCATCAAAAGACAAAGCCTGAAAGTATTCGGCCGGAACATTGTCTAAAATCAGATCAGATACAGCTTTAAAACCAAATTCAGAATAAAAATCCGGATCACCTAAAACTACACAGCCTTTGGCTGCATGAGTTTTTAATTGAACCAAAGCCGACCGGATGAGTGCTGAACCGATTCCTTGCAGTTGCCATTCCGGCAAAACAGCGACAGGCCCCAAGCCATACCAGCCTTGCACCCCGGAAGAAATCAGTACCGGTGAAATAGCCAAATGTCCGACGATCTGCTGATTTAAAACAGCCACCAAAGAAATGGTCAGCGCATTGGCCTTGCGCAGTGCGGCGACAATGAATTGTTCGTTATGACTGGAATAGGGCTGCGTTTTAAAGGCCTGTTCAATCACCTGGGCAATTTCCGCATGATCAGCAGGATGTTCACTACGAATCAGTAAATTATGCATTTGGGATTAGCCCTGTTGTGCCCGATAGGACAACGCTTCGGTTAAATGCTGGCTTTGAATCGCGGTATGTTGCGATAAATCGGCAATGCTTCTCGCAACGCGTAATACCCGATGATAAGCACGGGCAGACAGGTTTAGGCGTTGCTGTGCGGTTTCCATAATTTTCTGTGCCTGTGCATCGAGACAGGCAAACTGCTCCAGCTGTTGGGGCGTTAAAGCATGGTTCAGGCATTGTTGCCGTTGCATCTGCTGTTCATAGGCCTGAATCACCCGTTGTCGCACTGTCTGTGAATTTTCAACCGGTGATGTATCTTGCAATTCATGTGCTTGTAAAGGCGGCACGTCAATATGCAGGTCAATCCGGTCCAGGAGTGGACCTGAAATGCGATTTTGATAACGTTTAATCGCATCCGCTGAACATTGACAGCGTATATCCTGATTAAAGGCATAACCACAAGGGCAGGGATTCATTGCAGCAATCAGTTGAAAGTTTGCCGGAAAGGTAATTTGCCTGGAGGCACGTGAGATCACAATTTCTTTAGATTCCAGCGGTTGTCTTAATACTTCCAGAACCTTGCGATCAAATTCAGGCAGCTCATCTAAAAACAATACGCCCAAATGCGCCAGGGTAATTTCACCGGGTTTGGGATGTGAACCGCCACCGACCAAGGCAATCGCGGAAGCGGTATGATGCGGTGCACGAAAAGGGCGCTGCCCAAAGGGATGTGAGCTGTTGGCAACCGAGTAAATACTGGCAACTTCCAGATTTTCCTGCATGTCCAGAGGCGGTAAAATACTGGCCAGCCGTGAAGCCAACAGGGTTTTTCCGGTTCCTGGAGGTCCCTTAAACAATAAAGAATGGCCGCCCGCTGCAGCAATTTCTAAAGCACGTCGCGGACGCAATTGGCCTTTGACATCGGCTAAATCAAATTTATATTGGTCAATAGGGCTGGTGGTATTGGCCTGATATTGTGGAAGCGGATACTGGCTAGATAAATGTTCACAGACATCTTTCAGATGATGGGCCGCAAACACTTCAAAACCGGGCAGTTGCGAGGCATCTTGGGCATTCTGCTGCGGCAAAATCAGTTGATGTCCAGACTGCTGGCAGGCAATGGCAATGCTTAAAATACCGCTGATGGGACGAAGTTGACCGTCCAGGGCCAACTCACCAATAAATTCCAAATGATCTGTCACATTTTCAGGGAGTTGCCCTGACGCAATAAGAATTCCCAAAGCAATCGGCAAATCCAGTCGTGAGCCATCTTTGGGTAAGTCTGCAGGCGCCAGGTTGATGGTGAGACGTTTGGTGGGAAACTGGAAACCACTATTAATAATGGCAGAACGTACCCGGTCTTTACTTTCACGAACTGCTGCTTCAGGTAGTCCGACAATGGTTAAAGAGGGTAAACCCTGACTGACATGAACTTCCACCTCAATTAAAGGCGCATGAAGTCCAAGCAGACCTCGAGTATAGATTTTCGCAAAAGACATTTATTATTGTTCCATTGTAGTGCGTTATTTTTAATCGTTTTTGGTCTTTTTGTGCACTAGAAAAGTGCTTATTTATTGTTCTTGATTTTAATTTCTAAAGTTTCAACTTGTTTAAGCAGTTCATTCAAACGTAAATTGGCATTATTGAGTGCAGTACGTTGACGTTCAATTTCATCTTTGGAAACCAGATCCATCTTGCTGACGGCTTCATTCAGTAAGGCCCGTAAATTATGTTCGACATCTTTTTTCGGTTGATCAAGTTGTTCCATTATGGCTTGTAATAAGGTTTCAATCATTGCAGTGTCCATATAAGGATGGAGAAGTGGCGCTAGTGTAACATCGCTCCTACCCGGACCATAGCCCCACTCGACCGGATATAGCTTTATCCGATGTGTAAAATCGTTAATTTTATAGTAAAAATGTCTAGTTTTTAAAACTCAGACTACATCTAAAAGTATAAAATAGGTTATAAAGAAAACTCGTGTCAAAGTTTCTATTTCCCCCAACCTTAGAATTTTTGGCACGAAATTTGAACATAAAACCTTACTGGTGAAAGAAGCCGAAGGAAAACAAACATGAAGCTCGTAACTGCAATTGTAAAACCCTTTAAATTGGATGACGTGCGTGAAGCACTCTCTGACATTGGTGTTCAAGGGATCACCGTAACTGAAGTCAAAGGCTTTGGTCGTCAAAAAGGTCACACTGAACTTTACCGTGGTGCAGAATATGTTGTTGATTTTTTGCCTAAAGTAAAAATTGAAATCGCGATTAGCGATGAAATGGTGGATTCAGTCATTGAATCGATTACGCGTGTGGCAAGCACAGGTAAAATTGGTGACGGTAAAATTTTCGTTACTAATTTAGAACAAGTCATCCGTATCCGTACCGGTGAAACAGGTGCAGATGCTGTTTAATTTGGCATGAAGTTTGCTGAGTAGCTAATAACTCAAAAAAACTAGGTTGGGGGATACGAATGAAAAAAATGCTCATTGCGTTGAGTTTATCTGGCGCACTTTTAGGTGGTTCTGTTGCATGGGCTGAAGAAGCGCTAACAGCAGCATCCACTCCTTCTGAAAATGTAGTAGTCACTGAAACTACTGATCCATCTTTAACAACAAATTCCGAATTGGCTGCAGCCCCTGCTCCAGCTGAACCAGCAGCACCTGCCGAAGAAGAACCAAAATTAGATACAGGTGACACCTCATGGATTTTAGTGTCTACAGCTCTGGTTTTATTGATGACCATTCCGGGACTCGCATTATTTTACGGCGGTATGGTTCGTAAGAAAAACGTACTGGGCACCATGGCACATAGCTTTGTTGCGGCAGCCGTTGTCAGTATTACCTGGGTGGTGATTGGTTATACCCTGGCCTTTGGCAGTGGCAATGCTTTTATTGGTAATCTGGATAAAATCATGCTATCCGGCATTACCACAGATGCCTTAACAGGAACGATTCCAGAAATTCTGTTTGTCATTTTCCAAATGACCTTTGCCATCATTACTGTAGCCATTATTACCGGTGCGATTGCAGAACGTATGAAATTTGGAGCTTTCGTGGCATTCATTACCATTTGGAGCATCGTGGTTTACGCGCCAATTACCCACTGGGTATGGGGTGGCGGCTGGTTAGCGAATGATGGCGCACTCGACTTTGCTGGTGGTACGGTGGTGCATATCAACTCGGGTGTTGCAGGTCTGGTTGCTGCTTACATGCTGGGTAAACGTATGGGCTTGGGCCGTGAATCGATGGCTCCGCATAACCTGACTTTAACCGTAATTGGTGCAAGTCTGGTATGGGTCGGCTGGTTTGGCTTCAATGGCGGTTCTGCACTCGGCGCAAACGGTTCAGCAGGTTATGCTTTGATCGTAACCCAAGTTGCAGCAGCGGCAGCAGCCATTGCCTGGTTGATCACTGAAAAAGTGATTCGTGGTAAAGCTTCTGTATTGGGTGGTGCATCTGGCGCAGTTGCAGGTTTGGTGGTCATTACGCCGGCAGCAGGTTTCGTGACTGTAGGCGGTGCATTGGCGATGGGTTTGATCGGTGGTGTGGTGTGCTTCTGGGGTATTACAGCGCTTAAACGTGCACTGAAAGCGGATGACTCTCTGGATGCCTTTGGTCTGCATGGTGTAGGTGGTATTGTGGGTGCAATCCTGACTGCGGTATTTGCCAGTGAATTCATTATGGGCGATAAAGTACCGACAGATATGATGCATCAATTATGGGTACAACTTGAAGGTGTATTGGCAACCATCGCTTACTCTGCAGTATTGACCTTCATCATTCTGAAAGTGATTGATCTGGTGATGGGTATCCGTGTGGCGAATGATGACGAACGTATGGGTCTTGACCTGAGTCAACATGGCGAACGTGTAGAATAAGATAAAAACTCATAATCAATATATTGTGTAAAACAGCCCGTCAGGGCTGTTTTTTTTCCATATCTTGCGTAAGCCTCTACAAAGGGCAGAATTTTTGCTACACTCTAAATCCGATTTGATTTGTTCAATTAAACCGCTATGCATTGTCCATTTTGCAACGCCGCAGATAGTAAAGTGATCGATTCGCGTTTGGCTGCCGAAGGTTGCCAGATTCGTCGACGTCGTGAATGTATCAGCTGTGGAGAACGTTTTACCACCTTTGAAACTTATGAAGTGGTCATGCCCCGGGTGATCAAATCCGATGGCAAGAGCGAACCGTTCGACGAAGCAAAAATGCGCCGTTCCCTGATGCATGCCTTGCAAAAACGTCCGGTGACCCAGGAACAGATCGAAACCGTCCTCAGTGATATCCAGTTACAGATTCGCCGTTTAGGTGAGCGGGATGTCAAATCACGTACCATTGGTGAAATTGTCATGCAGGCTTTATTTGCCTTAGACCATGTCGCTTACGTCCGTTTTGCCTCGGTTTACCAGGATTTCCAGGATGTTGAAGCCTTCCGTCGTCAAATTGAACAGATGCAACAGCGCGAACACTAAGATTTATTTTCCAAGAGCAATTTAATGTCTGAGTTAAATCAAAACTCCCAACAAGATCAAGCCTGGATGCAACGTGCAATTGAATTGGCACGACTCGGACAATATTCAACTAAACCCAATCCTAATGTCGGCTGTGTCATCGTGAAAGATGGTCAACTGGTTGGGGAGGGCTTTCATCCGAAGGCCGGGCAACCGCATGCGGAAGTGTTTGCCATGCGCCAGGCCGGTGAACAAGCCAAAGGTGCAACGGCGTATGTGACTTTGGAGCCGTGTGCGCATTATGGCCGTACACCGCCGTGTGCCAAAGGCCTGGTCGAAGCTGGAATTGCAAAAGTCATTGTTGCCTGTCCTGATCCGAATCCTTTGGTCGCTGGCAAGGGTGTACAAATTCTAAAAGATGCCGGCATTGCAGTTGAAATGGGTATCTGTGAACAGGATGCAGCACAGCTCAATCGCGGTTTTTTAAAAGCCATGGCCAGCGGCATGCCTTATGTACGTCTAAAAGTGGCTTCCAGTCTGGATGGCCGCACAGCGATGGCTTCTGGTGAATCGAAATGGATTACTGGAAGCGAGGCCCGTCAGGATGTACAGCACTGGCGCGCCATTTCCGGTGTTGTCATTACGGGCATAGAAACGGTACTTGCCGATGACTGTCAGCTGAATGTGCGTCAGCTGAATGGTGTTGCAGATATCAGCACGGTGGTTCAGCCCAAACGTCTGGTGCTGGATCGTCAGGGACGTTTACCGCTGAATGCAAAAATACTCCAGCAACCTGAAACAGTCATGGTGATGGGGCCTTTCCGTCAGGAACTGGCCGATTTAGGCGTGCTACAATTTGCAGTACAGCCTTTAAAAGACGTGCTACAGACCTTATTTACCCAGCATCAAATTTATGATGTGCTGGTGGAAGCAGGGGCAACATTATCCACGGCCTTTTTGCAGGAGCGGCTGGTGGATGAAATGATCAGCTATGTTGCACCGACCTTTTTAGGTCAAACCGCTCGTGCGATGTTTAATGCGGAATTTGACCGCATGGCAGAGCAACTTCGATTTAAGCTCATAGACCTGACCCAAGTCGGGAATGATGTGCGCTTAAGGTTAATCCCTTCTCAAGAGACAGTATGAATTCAGAGTCTTCGGTTTATCATAAACGTCGTCATTCAGCGCGTACTACAGATGAATACCTTTTCAATCAGCTTGTTCCATATTTGGGGAATAAACGCCGTTTATTGCATCTGATTTTGGAAGCCCTTGAGAGTACGGGAACCTTGAATAGCCACAATGGCCGGGCCCCGATTTTTGCCGACTTTTTTGCCGGTTCCGGTGTGGTTTCGCGTCTGGCGCGACAAAATGGCTATCGGGTCATTGCCAATGACTGGGAACCCTACAGTCATGCTTTGAACAATGCGATTTTATCCTGTGTCGAAGCCCCCGCATTTAAAGAGTTGGGCGGTTATCAAAAAGCCATTGATTATCTGAACCGTTTGCCTGAAGTGAAGGGTTGGGTGACGCATAACCTGTGTCCGCGCAATGACGAAATCTATGATCCGACTCGCGACCGGCTGTTCTTCAAACGCCGTAATGGCATGCGTATTGATGCCATCCGCCAGCAGATTGCCACCTGGCAGGCACAAGGTGCGATTGATGATGTGGAAATGTCGGCATTGCTGGCTCCCTTGCTGTATTCGGCCAGTTTCGTCAGTAATACTTCTGGGGTATTTAAAAGCTTCCACCATGGCTGGGGCGGTAAAACCCAAACTGCTTTGGAACGGATTGAATCCTTACTCTGGCTGACCCCAAGCCGTTTCTGTGAAATCGGCGACCCGAAAAAACCGGCCGCGGAAATGTGGTGTGTTGATGCCCAGCATCTGGCCAACCAGATGAGTCATTTTGAAGTCGATATCGCTTATCTGGATCCGCCGTATAACCAGCATGCCTATAGCAGTAACTATCATGTATTGAATGCCTTGACGCTGTGGGATCAGGTCGATTTGCCGAGTCCAGACACCAAAGGCTTTAAAAGCGGGATTGACCGGGCGTGGCGTAAAGAGCGTCCGAGCCAGTACAATTCTTCCAAGCATGCCAAAGAAGCCTATGAAAAATTATTGGCAACCATTAATGCACGTTATATTCTGACCAGCTATTCGACCGATGGTAATATTGAAGCGGGCGATTTGCTGCAGGCTAACTTGAAGCGTGGTCGCGTCACCTTGCTGACCCAAGATGTACCGCGCTACCGGGTGAGCAAGCAGCGCCAGTCAGAGCGCGCACGTGTGCTAGAATTTATTGTCATCACCGATACCCATGCCAAATCGGGTCCGCCATTACGCCAACTCTTGGGTCAGCTGTATCATTTTGCTGAACTTGGCGGTGTGGATACGACCGGTGTAAGTACGCAACTGGCATTGTGGTAAAACAACGGCAGAATTAGAGAAAAAGTTATGTTTACAGGCATTATTGAAAGTCTAGGTAAAGTAGAAAGCTTGCAAAATGTGGGTGGTGATGTGCGTCTGCGTATTGGCACCGACCTCGACATGTCTGATGTGCATTTGGGCGATTCGATTGCCACCAACGGGATCTGCCTGACTGTGATTGAATGGGGCAAAAACTGGTATGCCGCTGACGTTTCACGTGAAAGTCTGAATCGAACTACTTTAGGTACCTGGAAAGTGGGGCAGCCGGTTAATGTGGAAAAAGCCATGTTGCCGACCACCCGTTTTGGCGGACATATCGTCAGTGGTCATGTCGATGCGGTCGGTGAAATCACGCTGGTACGTGAAGATGCTCGTTCCATTTATTATGAGGTTACGGCTCCGGCGGAAATTGCCAAATATCTGGCAGAGAAAGGCTCGGTCACGGTAGATGGCATTAGTCTGACCATTAACCACCTGCGTGGCAATATTATTAGCCTGAACCTGATTCCGCATACGGCAGAACGTACCAATATTGGCACCTGGAAAACCGGAGCAAAAGTGAATCTGGAAGTCGATGTGTTAGCGCGTTATATCGAGCGTTTAATGCTGGGTGACAAGGCTGCCGACACCACAGAACAGTCAAAAATAAGTATGGCTTTTCTGGCAGAAAATGGCTTCTTGAAGTAAAACATCCTAAAATAGAAAACAGTCTGACTGAAAAGTCAGGCTGTTTTTTTATTGATGAGCGATGGTTTTTAATCTGTGATGCACATATCAAGATGGCAAAGGGTATCGGTAAATGCTTGATTTTATAATGCATATCGAACAATGGTTACCGACTTTACTGGATCAGTATGGTCTGTGGATCTATGCCATTTTATTTCTGATTATCTTTGCAGAAACCGGTTCTGTGTTTATGTTCTTCTTGCCGGGGGACAGCCTGTTGATTGCGATAGGGGCTCTCTGCTCAACCACAGATGTGATCCATTTAAACACCATGGGATTGTTGCTGTTTAGTGCTGCGGTACTGGGCTATATCGTCAATTATTATACCGGGCAAATCTTGGGATTTAAGTTTTTCCATGAACATTCACGCTACTTAAAACCGGCCTATATTGTAAAAACCAACCATTATTTTACCAAGCATGGCGGTAAAACCATTCTGGTGGCCCGATTTGTGCCGTTCGTACGTTCGTTTGCACCCTTCGCTGCAGGGGCAGGGCATATGAATCTCTGGAGTTTTATGCTGTATAACGTGGCCGGCGGTTTCATCTGGATTGCCGTGTTATTGGGGATAGGTTACGGCGCCGGGAATATGCTGGGTCTTGCCGTGGACCTGTTTTAATTTTGAATACTTTGGATTTCAGCCTCATTTCACATTATAGAGCCAAGAAAAAGCCCACCAAAATTGCAGGGCTATTCCATAATTTGAATTTTATTTCAGCACGGAATCAATATGATGGTATTTTATATTTAAATATTTGATATTTATTTATATTTAATTTTTTCACAGCCTTGTCTTTTCTTTAAAAGTTTAAGTAACTTTGTGTAGGCTGAACCCTACTTTTGACAGACCAAAAGTAGGCACAAGTCTTTATTCCCCATACACGACGTCCTGTCGTGATGGGGACTGTGTGGCATCCTTGCCACACTCACAACTCTAACACCTGGAATTCAACTATGGGACAGCAGTGACCGAAAGGGATTGTTTAAAGAAGACCTGAAATACCGAGGATGAAACCTCAAGATGCAGGTTTTTCCGAAGATAAATTCGAATTCTTTAAAATATATTCAATTTCTTCCTGACTGGCCTGATGCAGCTTGGCACGAAACACGGTCACCGCTTGCTCAATCAGCGTTTCCGCTTCCAGTTCCAGACGTAAACGCAGGCTTTCCAGCTCCGATAATATTTCATGGTCAGCCATCGGGAACATGCCCTTGGCAAAATTCAGGGCCGGGCCGGCAGGGTTCTTGTGGTAACGTGCAGTATAGGTTTGCGTTTCGTGCTCTATATTTTGACGAATCAAAGCCAGGGTATGGGTTTGTTCGGCAAATTGTCTTTCTTCATCTAACTGTAATGCCCGTGCATAAGCAGCCTGCTCGGCGCGCTTATTTTCCAGCGACTGTTCCAGGGCACGTTGCTTGCGCAAACGCGCTTCTTCAATCAGCTGGGCCTTACGTTCGACATAGGCACGTTCAATTTTTTCATAAGACTGCTGCTGGGCTTCTTTATCTTTTTCCAGCCACTTATGAATATTGGTTTCAGGTTTGAGGACATTGCAGACGCGGTGTAGGTCATCAATAAATGCCTGACGAACAGCCTCAGGTACATTTAACCAGCGCTGTTTAAAATCTTGACCGACATTTAATGCCACCACATCTCTCCTTATTTCAATTGATCGGCTAAAGCTTGAACGTTCGCGGCTCAATACCTAAGCGTCGATATTGTTTAAATTTTTCACGACCCAGTTGTTTTGCTGATTCATTATTTTCGATGATTTCTATAATGTGACTAAATTTATCAATCTGTTCAAGGGCTTGATTGTTAAAATTAAACACAATCCAGTCAGGCTGTTGCGGCAGCCGGGATGAAATGCAAATAGTGGCCTGTTCCTGGTCAATGCCATGCGGAATGAAACTGCCGGGGTCAAAAGTCCACAACTGTTCATCGAGCTGCTGCTGCAAGTCGGTATTGTCGCAATACAACCAGATCTGTGCCGGCTGTTTCAGAATCTTGCGGCACAAACGGCAAGTGCTTTGCACTTGCCGTTCATTGCTTTTTTCAAACAGGTAAAAGCTGACTTTAGCCATTCGACTGCGCACGGTTTGCCAGGAATTGAACCAATAGCGGTACAGGACGGCCGGTTGCACCTTTGGCCGTACCTGAGTTCCATGCCGTACCGGCAACGTCTAAATGTGCCCAGCGATATTCACGGGTAAAACGTTGCAAGAAACATGCAGCCGTCACGGAACCGGCTTTCGGTCCACCGATATTGGCAATATCGGCAAATGGAGAATCCAGCTGCTCCTGATAATCCTCAATCACCGGCATGCGCCATACCCGGTCAAATGAAGCCTGGCCTGCAGCGCTAATTTCGGCAGCCAATTCATCATCTGGCGTAAATAAACCTGACAATACTGAACCCAGGGCCACCACACAGGCACCGGTCAAGGTGGCAATATCAATCACCAGCGCCGGATTAAAGCGTTGGATGTAAGTTAAGGTATCACATAGCACCAAACGGCCTTCCGCATCGGTATTTAAAATTTCGATCGTTTGTCCGCTCATGCTGGTCACGATATCACCCGGACGGGTCGCATGACCTGAAGGCATGTTTTCCGCAGCGGCGATGGCACCGACCACATGAATCGGCAGTTTGGCCTCACATAATGCACGCATGGTGCCGAGAACGGATGCTGCGCCGCACATGTCGAATTTCATTTCATCCATGCCCAGACCCGGTTTCAGGGAAATACCGCCGGTATCAAAGGTTACGCCTTTACCGACCAGTACCACAGGTGCCTGTTCGGTATGGGCTTTATATTCCAGGGTAATGACACGGCCCGGACGGTCTGAACCTTTGCTCACGGCCAGGAAGGCATTCATGCCCAAGTCGGCCATTTGCTGTTCATTAATCACGGTCACTTTCAGTAAGTCCGGATATTGTGCTGCCAAGGTTTGGGCCTGTTCAGCCAGATATTCAGGAAAACAGATATTGCCTGGACGGTTGCCTAAATCGCGGGCCAAATTTTGGCCGGATTGTACCGCATGAATCAAAGATAACTGTTGCGGGTTTAAGGTGCTGTTGTCGGCAATCAGATGAATTTCTTCAAGCACAAATTCATTTTTCTTTGATTTGTATTCGTCAAATGCGTAACTGGCCTGAGTCAGCGCCAGTGCAAACAAATAATGCTGTTCAGGGGCTAGGGCAGAAATATCAATGCTGATCTGTTTGAATTTTTTTTGTGATGCTTTGATAATGGTTTGTGCGATTTTTGCTAATTTAGCCGGCTGAATTTCAGCGGCTTTATCCAAGCCAATCAGCGTGGTATTGGTACAGGCCGCCACTTTCCCAATCAGGGCTAAAGATTCGCTTAGGCTCGCCTTGAATTGTGCTGCTTCGACTAAACTATTTAAATTATTGATTTGATAAGTGGTAGAAGCCTTTTGAAGCTGCTCGGAATCTACTAATATCAATAAACATGGGCTAGATGCATTCTCTTGGAATGACGTATTAATTGTCAGTTTCATGTGCTGTATTCATGCCTTGGAAAGATTGCAAACCATTAAACCATTGAAACATTTCTATGAATAGAGTTTCAATGCGCAACAACAGTATAGGTTTTATATTTTCACCATTCGGGTAAACTAGCGCTAGTTTTTATTTGCCCTTTTTTTGGAAGAATTAATTTGATTATTCGGCGTTATCTGGTCAAGCAAGTGCTGTCTACATCCTTGGTGGTAATTGCCTTATTGACCTTAATTATGATGGGTGGTCGACTGATCAAGTACTTTGGTGTTGCGGCACAAGGCCGTCTGGATGCCAGTATTTTGTTTAGTATTATTGGTTATCGGCTACCGGAATTTTTAACCTTAATTCTTCCACTAGGTTTCTTTATCGGTTTGATGCTGGTATTTGGCCGATTGTATGTCGATCATGAGATGGCGGTCATGAATGGCAGTGGCATCAGCCGTAACCAGTTGGGACGTTTGCTGATTCCGTTGACGGTGGTTTTTCTTGCCGTGCAAACGGTGTTAATGGTGTGGATGTCTCCTTGGGGACTGCGTCAGTTTGAAGAGCTGACTACCAAGCAGGCAGTGAGAACCGGTTTCGATCTGGTCCGTCCCAAAGAGTTTATTTCCTCGGGTCCCTATACCATTTATGCCGGAGACCTGTCCGAAGACCGTCGAAATCTGAAAGATGTGTTTTTCTATCAGCGTGCCCAGAAACCGGGCAAACCTGACATCATGATTTTGGCCAAAGAAGCTACCCGTGTTGAAGTGGCCAATGAAACCGCCAGTATTGTCGATTTGGTAGAAGGGCGCCGTTATGAGATTTTCCCCGGCACCCCCAAGTATACCCAGGCCGAATTCCAGTCTTACCGTTTACGTCTGGAAAATGATCAAGAAGCCAAATTTGAAAGCGCCGAAGTGGAAGCCTTGCCAATTGCCAAGCTCTGGACCAACCGCAATGACCCTGTCGTTGCGAGTGAATTGGGCTGGCGGATCTTCGTACCCTTTTCCATTGTGGCTGCCTTAATGCTGGCGATTGCCCTGTGTGAAGTGAGTCCGCGTCAGGGACGTTATTTAAAACTGTTCCCGGCCTTACTGATTTTTGCCAGCCTGATTGTCGCCCTGATGGCGGTTAAAACGCGCATCAGTAAAGATGAAATGGGCATATGGGCCTATCCTCTGGTGTTGCTGGCCTATGCTGTTGCGGCAGCACTGTTTTCCCGCAAACAGAAGCTGGCACCCAAAATCAAGAAACGAATTCAGCAGGTGAGGTCTTAAAATGTTAGCACGTCGAATAGTCGCCAAACATGTGACCAAAACCACGGCACTCGCCATGCTGGGGGCAACCGCGGTACTCTCTGTTTTACAGGTGCTGTTTACCTATTTGGGTGAATTGGGTTCACTGAACGAGAACTACGGAGCCTGGCAGGCATTTCTCTATGTGTTATGGGGTGCACCGCGTTATCTTTATGAAATTTTACCTATTTCTGCCCTGATTGGTGCGGTGCTGGGTTTAGGCACCCTGGCTTCCAATAGTGAGCTGGTGGTGATGCGCTCGGTGGGAATCAGCCTGTGGCGTATTGTGGGTTGGGTCATCCGTTCGGCGCTGATTCTGGTGGTTTTATCCTTTGTCTTAAGTGAGTGGGTGATTCCGTATACCAATGAACAGGCCAAAAGTGTCAAGGATCACCGTAGTACCAGTGCATTGGGCGAGGTGAGGGGCTACTGGACCCGGGAAGGTCAGCGTTTTATTTATATTGATTATGCCAATGCACAAGGCCAGCTTCAGCATGTTCAGGTGGTCGACTTTGATGACAATTATTATCTGAAAGGTGTATTGAATGCGGAACAGGGCCAGTTCATTAAAGATGGTGACTGGAAGCTGCAGCAGGCAACCCAGATAGATATTCTGCCTCAAGGCAATGCTACTCTGGCACAGACAGCACAGCTACCGCTGGCTTTAGCCCTGCAACCGAAATATGTGCATATGGTCACCATTGACCCGGAAGATTTATCTCCAAGTCAGCTGGTGAGTTTCATGAGCTACATGCATGAATATAGCCAGGTGCCGAAAACCTATCAGCTGGCATTCTGGCAAAAAGTCGCTTCGCCTTTTGCGCTGATTGCCTTGGTACTGATTGCCTGTTCCTTTATTTTTGGTCCTTTACGCCAACAGTCGATGGGTTTCCGTCTGGTCATTGCCTTATTTATCGGTCTGGGATTCTTCTACCTGCAAGATTTTATGGGCTATGCAAGTCTGGTCTATTCACCTTCGCCGGCCTGGTTTGTGTTTGTACCGATTGTGCTGATGATGCTGGTCGGCGGTTATTTACTGCGCCGCGCACGTTAACAGACCCGACAGTGATAAAAACAATGTGCATGATCAGCTTTAGTCATGATCTGCACATAGAGTCTTGACCGAAAATTCGGTAAGATATGACGATGAAATTGTAAACAAAAGAGTGTTCATTATGACGGATGCAACTGCTGGCAAAATCCCTCACGTATTGGTAATCATGGATGGTGTGGGTCATCGCGAAGCGGTCGAAGACAATGCTTTCCTGGCAGCAAAACGACCTAATTTAACTGCTATACAACAAAAGCATCCGCATGGTTTGATTTCAGGTTCAGGTGAAGATGTCGGCCTGCCTGATGGTCAAATGGGCAACTCTGAAGTCGGTCATATGAACCTGGGTGCAGGCCGTGTGCTGTATCAGGATTTCACTCGTATTACCAAAGACATCCGTACCGGTGCTTTTTTTGAGCACGAAGTGCTGGTCGATGCCGTTGAAAAAGCCAAAGCTGCAAATGGTGCAGTACATATTATGGGCTTGCTGTCGCAAGGTGGCGTGCATTCGCATGAAGACCATATTGTGGCCATGGCTGAACTGGCACTGAAACGCAGTGCCAAAGTTTATCTGCATGCTTTTCTGGATGGTCGCGATACACCGCCTAAAAGTGCGCAGCCTTCGCTTGAAAAATTAGATGCGTTATTTGCCCAATATCCGGGCCAGGGTCGTATTGCGACCCTGATCGGCCGTTATTTTGCCATGGACCGTGACAACCGTTGGGATCGTGTAGAACAGGCCTACCGTCTGCTGACTGAAGGTGAAGCCGTACGTACCGCTGCAACAGCTGTTGAAGGTCTGGAACAGGCGTATGCAGCTGAAGAAAGTGATGAATTTGTCAAAGCGACCCGTATTGGTGATGTGGCGAAAATTCAGGATGGCGACAGTGTAGTGTTCATGAATTTCCGTGCCGACCGTGCGCGTGAAATTACTAAAGCCTTTGTAGAAAAGGACTTTGCCGGTTTTGAGCGTAAAGTGGTTCCAAGCCTGTCTAAATTTGTGATGCTGACCCGTTACCAGGCGACCATTGATGCGCCGGTTGCTTACATGCCGGAAGGGCTGAAAAACTCGATTGGCGAGTATTTATCCAGTCTGGGTAAAACCCAGCTGCGTATTGCGGAAACAGAAAAATATGCCCACGTGACCTTCTTCTTTAGTGGTGGTCGTGAAGATGAATACCCGGGTGAAAAACGCATTCTGATTCCATCTCCAAGCGTGGCGACTTATGACCTGAAACCGGAAATGAGTGCTTATGAGGTGACTGATGAACTGGTTGCTGCAATTAATTCAGGTAAATACGACCTCTTGGTGGTGAACTATGCCAATGGTGATATGGTTGGGCATACCGGTGTATTTGATGCCGCAGTGAAAGCAGTGGAAGCGGTGGATACTTGTCTGGGCCGTGTTTATGAAGCGGTGATGGCACAAAAAGGTCATATGCTGATTACTGCCGATCATGGTAATGTAGAGCAAATGCAGGACTACCAGAGCGGTCAGGTACATACCCAACATACCACTGAACTGGTTCCGTTTATCTATGCAGGCCCGACTTCTGCCACGATTGCTGAAGGGGGGGTGCTTGCAGATGTCGCACCGACATTGTTGAATCTCATGCAAATTCCTGTACCTGCAGAAATGCAAGGTCGTAATTTGATTACTTTAAAATCATAAAAATTTTCGTATAAACAGGTGGATGGATGGCTTTACAGCGCTGGAACAAGGTTGTCATTTTAACAACGTTATTCATGTGTGTGAGCCATTCCGCCCTTGCCGCGGTAAAAGGCAAGGTTCAGCCAGTTCTAGATTTTGATGATGAAGTGGAACAGAATTATGCTGAAGTTCCGGTGGAATCAATTCAGCAGTTCGTGCAGATTTACAGCATTGTCAAAGAAAATTATGTCGATGCCAAAAATGATGAAGCCTTGTTTCAACAGGCCATTAAAGGTCTGGTCAGTGGCCTGGATCGTTATTCCCGTTATTTAAGTCCAGAAGATTATAAGCAGCTGTTACAATATACCGAAGGTGATATCGCCTCTGTCGATTTTGAACTGGCTTATGACTCACAGTTGCATCAATGGGTCATTCGAAGATTAAAGGAAAATGCGGATTCAGCCAAGCAAGGTTTGCGCAATGGGGTCAGTGTTTTTAAGATTGATGATCAGGAACTGAAAAAATTCAATCATGATCAGGTGAACAGCTTGCTGAATGGTTCGATTGGCTCTACCTTAAGTTTACAGCTGGCACCAAGTAGCAAGCCGCTGATTTTAGTCCGTAATAAAAAAATAGAAACCGATATTCAGGCAACCCTGCTGCATAATCAGGTGCTGGTGATCAAAGTCAAGGTATTTCAGCAAGATACAGCCAATGAAATCAAACGCCTGATTGAAGAGCATTCTTCTTCACGCTTGAAAGCGGTATTGCTGGATTTAAGAAATAACCCGGGCGGATTGTTGTCTGCTGCGGTTGAATCGGCCGATCTTTTTTTGAATCAGGGCATCATCGTTTCGACCAAAAGCCGTTCTGAAGGCGACCAGCAGTTTCAGGCCTTACCCAGTTTTGAATTTCAGAATTTAAAGTTGGGTATTTTAATCAATAACCGTTCTGCTTCTGCTGCTGAAGTGTTTACTGCAGCGTTGAAAGATCATGGCCGTGCCTGGGTGGTGGGTGATAAAAGCTATGGAAAGGGCGTAGTGCAAAAACTGTTTCCACTTTCCAATGGCGCGGCTTTACAGATGACGGTATCGCATTACTACACCCCTAAAGGGCAAATGATTGAGGGGGTGGGGATTCAGCCCAATCAACCCTATCTGCTGCAACATGACATGAAAGAAGAAAACTATCTGGAACATGTTGCAGAGATCATTTTAAGCCATAAATAAAACGGCCTAATCCTTAAAAAATAGCCTAGTCCTCGTCGGTATCTAAACCAAATTTCTTCAGACGATAACGCAAGGAACGGAAAGACATGCCCAGCTTCTTGGCTGCCAGGGTCCTGTTCCAATGGGTTAAATTCAGTGCATTGAGTAAAATATCTTTTTCAATATTTTCCAGATAAAGCTCCAGACCTTCATCAGGCAATTTCTTGGAAGATATCAGGATGTCACTGCGCAAGCTGTGCTGGTCTTCCGTTATCTCTGGTGCTGCCGCAGTAGGATAGCGTAAAGGTGCGCTTTGCAAGTGTTGCAAGTCGATGATTTCATCATCGCTTAAGGTAATCGCACGTTCAATGATATTGCGCAGTTCACGCACATTGCCGGGATAATATTGACTCAGTAAAAAGCTTTTCGCACGATCAGTCAGCTGTTTTTGCGGAATAGCCCATTCCTGAGAAATTTTCTGAATAAAGTGATGGGCCAATAAAATGATATCGTCACCGCGTTCACGCAGTGGAGGCAACACCAGATCCATGACATGGATACGGAAGAACAAGTCCTGTCTAAAGCGGCCTTGCTGAACCAGGGCTTCCAGATCCTGATGGCTGGCACTAATCACGCGGAAATCGACATCAATTTCACAGTCTGAACCGACTGGACGAATCCGTTTTTCCTGTACGGCACGCAGCAGTTTAACCTGCATACTTAAAGGCAGTTCAGCAATTTCATCCAGAAACAAACTGCCGCCGTGGGCAGATTGAATCAGACCCTGTTTGTCCTGAGTGGCACCGGTAAAGCTGCCTTTTTTATGCCCAAACAGTTCGCTTTCCATTAATTCAGTCGGGATGGCTCCGCAGTTAATGGCAATAAAAGGGCCTTCATTGCGGTTACTGAGGCGATGCACCAGATTGGCAATGACTTCTTTTCCCGTTCCGGATTCACCGGTAATAAAGACGGGTGCCTGAGAGCGGGCAATTTTATTTAAGGTCACCCGTAACTGTTGAATCGGCAGGGATTGTCCGACCAGCAATTTTTGCTCCAGACTATCTTCCTTGATCTGCAACAGTTCTTGTGGTTTGTTGAAGGCTTTTTGCAGGAGCTGTTCCAGATGCTTCTGATTCACGGGTTTGCTAACAAAATCGAAGGCACCCGCTTTAAGTGCTGCGATGGCAATTTCCATATTGCCATATGCGGTCAGTACCGCCACGGGTATGGATGGATAATGTTGGTTAATCCATTCCACCAGTTGCAGGCCATTGCCGTCCGGTAAATTTAAATCGGTTAAACAGGCATCATAGCGGTATTCAGACAAGAATTTTTTGGCCTGTTCAAGACGATAGGCGATATGGGTTTTAATCCCGATCCGGGATAAAGACATTTGCATGAGGGTACACAAGTCTTCCTCATCATCCACCAATAAAACAAGTGGTTGTTGTTCCACAATACACCCCAGCAATTTTCATTTATAAAGCGACTCGCAGGCATTCTATTCGAAAGCATGCTCCCTGTTCTTGTTTTACATAGTTCAGTTTTGCCTGGTTGGCTTCGCAAAAACTATGTGATAAGTATAATCCTAAACCAGTTCCCGTGATTTCGGTACTAAAAAAAGGTTGAAACAAATTAGCCAAGTCCTTGGAAGCAACGCCCGCCCCAAAATCACGAACATCAATGCGCACATTGGCTTCATGTAAGTTAACATTCAATTCGATATGTGAATGTTCTGGGGAATTGTGTCGAATGGCATTGCGAATCAGGTTAATCAGCACTTGACGAAGTTGTGCCTCGTCAAAATGAACAAAAATATTACTGTGAACAGTATATTTAATTTGGGTCGCAATATCAGCCAAATCTTCCTGAATGAGTAAGGGAATAAACTGTTTCAGCTCAATGGTTGAGGGATGGGTTTCTTTATTGCGCACCATATTCAGGGTGTCTTGTATAATCCGGTCAATCCGCTGTGTCTGTTTCGAAATCATCCGGCTTAAGGTTGCCTGTTGATGCGAGTCGCTATCAATCAAAAGTTCATTGGCCTGAACAATGGCGGCTAAAGGATTGCGAATTTCATGGGCAATACTGGCGGACAATTGTCCGAGTGCCGCAAGTTTTAATTGTTGGACACGTTGATTGAGCTTGGTGGCATCCTGCAATACCAGTAGCGTCAGGGTTTGTTGTGGCACCATGAGCTTTTGCACTTCAATATGCATATGATAATGGCTGAGCTGCGATTCAAACTGAAATTTTTCTCCGTCTTGCAGTTGATCAAATTTAAGCAATTCAAATAAATCCGGCTGTGCCTTATATAAGGGATATTTGTCATAGGCATACAGTGGAGGAATGCCTAAAAGCAGGCAGGCAGCAGGATTGCTCAGCACAATATGACAGTTTTCATCTAAAACCAGGTAACCGAGTTCGATCTGTTCCAGAATATAGCGATTCAGGTTTTGCAGTCGGTTTAATTCTAAAGACTGCGAAAAATTTAAATTTTCAAGGATTTGAAAGCGTTTTACCGCAATTTGACCACTGCCATACACCACTAAAAACAGAAAGGCCAATACCGCACTATTGCCAATATTATTCAGTGAAGAAAAATCAAAAATACTGCCTATAAAAAGCTGATAAATCACGCTGATCACGGCAATCAAGGTAATGATCAGCGCCTTTTGGGCATTAAGTAATAACGAGGCGGCGAAGATAGTAATCACAAACAGCAAACTCAATTGCAGGTTCGGGCCATCTACCGCCAAGGTGAGCAAGCTTAAAGCAATAACATCGACAACAAATAACAGGGGGAGTTGCTGAGTAATTTTTAAACTTATGCTTTTTAGCGTGATTAACTGGATACAGCTGATTGATACATAACCTATCAGGGCGTAAAGATAAAGCTGTGGATAGTGATAATCGGTATTTAAACGCTGATAAGTTAACAAAAAAATCAGCAGAAGACTGGTCGCAATAATGAGTCTATAAGTACTATACCAAATGCCTAAATGATATTGGTTAAACTCAAAGGTCTGGGTCGGTTGCGTCATGCAGGTCTTCTAGCAAGCCTAAGGGCATCAAGGTTTAATCAGTCCATAACGGATAGCCAGATGGGTCAATTTGACATCACTATCCAGATTCAGCTTTTCGAAGATGCGGTAACGGTAAGTGTTTACCGTTTTGACACTGACAAAAAGTTTATCGGCAATTTCCTGGGCACTAATACAATTCACCACCATCATCGCGACCTGCATTTCACGTTCCGACAAGGCATCGAAAGGAGACTGCTGGGTGTCGGACAGATAGGAGCTGGCCAGTTGTTCAGCAATGTCTGCGCTGAAATATTTTCCACCCTGCATGACCTTGTTGATGGCGCGAACCATTTCGGAGACTGGCGCCCCTTTGGTGATATAGCCTTTAGCCCCGGCTTTCAGTAATAATGAAGGATAGGGTTCTTCCGCCAGGCCACTGACGGCCAGTACTTTGGTTTCAGGTGCTGTTTGCAATAGGCGTCGGGTCGTTTCCACCCCGCCAATGCCCGGCATGTTGACATCAAGCAAAACGACATTAGGATGATGATGACGAACCAAGTTAATCGCTTCTTCACCAGATTCAGCCTGACCAATCACTTGAACATCCGCATGATCTTCGAGCATACGGCAAATTCCAGTACGTACCAATTCATGGTCATCTACCACTAAAACTGTGATCACCTGATTCTCCCTCATATCAAAAAAAGCATTTTTTTGTTACATAAAGCAAAATAAGCTTGCAATGAAATGACAAAATTAGCAATCCTATTCTATATCTTTCAATTAAATGTTATACACAATGTTGTGAGCAACTAAAAGTGTTGGTCTTTGTGTCTAAATGTAAGCATTTTTGAGAAAATATACAAATGTATATTGCCTCCTTGAGTTGAGTAAATCACCGTGAAAAATTCGAAAAAATCTGTAATACATGTGCTAGGCATGTCAATGCTGCTAAGCATGAGTTCAACCAGTTTTGCAGAGCTGGTGATGGACACTTCTAAAGGGACGGGACAAGCGACGTTGAACTGGTCCTCTGAAGATGTGAGTCAATTATTAAACGGTGATGCTTCGGCTGAAGAAGTCTCTCCGCAAGGTTCAACAAAAGTCACGACTTCTGTCCGCAGTTCCAATGCTGGGGTCACTCATTCTGCACCTAAAACGGTACAGGTTTTAAACAATTCCAATTATGGCAATCAGCCTTCTATAAATGCCCGTGCTGCTTTGGTGATGGATGGCCAGACAGGCGAGGTTTTATACAGTAAAAACAGTAATACTGCCTTTCCGATTGCTTCCCTGACCAAGCTCATGACTGCTGTTGTGATTGCAGATGCCCGTTTAAACATGTCCGAGAAAATTACTTTGCAGCAGGCGGATTTTTCTTGTTCAGGTTGCAAGAGTTCAAGCTCGACGCTGCGTGCTGGTGACAGCATGAATCGAGCCGAGGCGCTGTTATTTGCATTGATGAAGTCTGAGAATCCTGCTGCTTCTGCATTGGCACGCACTTTCCCGGGTGGCCGTGCAGCTTTTATTTCTGCAATGAATGCCAAAGCTAAAGCCTTAGGTATGCATTCCACTCATTATCTAGAGTCAACTGGTTTACATCCAGGTAATGTATCTTCAGCGCGTGACCTCGGTATTCTGGTCAATACGGCATCGCAATACGGTCTAATTCGTCAGTTCTCGACCACTCCAAGCTATGACTTTAACCTCGGTTACCGGGTATTGAAATCGAATAATACCAATGCCTTAGTGCGTAATGGTGGCTGGAATATCAATATTTCAAAAACCGGTTATATCAATGAAGCAGGACGTTGTGTCGCAATGCATACCACTTTAAATAACCGTCCAGCGGTGGTTGTACTTCTTGGAGCAGATTCTTCTGCGGCACGTACCAATGATGCAACCCGTTTAATGACCTGGGTCAGCCAGTTACCCAAGCGTATTTAAAGCTGAATTTGGGGAAGTTTTCAAATCTACTCAACGTTTGAATGCTTCTAAATAAAAAACCCTGCAATTGCAGGGTTTTTTTATTCTGTCTAAATATGCATTACATATTAGAAAGAATAGAGTCTTTAACTTGATCCATGGTGGCATCAATTGACAGCATCACAGCATCTTGGCACTGTTTGATGGCAGTGTCAGGGTCTTTCAAACCATTACCGGTTACTGTACATACAATGACAGAACCTTCAGCAATTTTACCTGCTTTAATGTCACGAATCGCACCACCGATAGACGCTGCAGAAGCAGGTTCTACGAATACACCTTCGTACATCGAAAGTAGGCGCTGCGCTTCCAGAATTTCAGCATCTTGAAGTTCATCGAACCAGCCATTTGAATCACGTACCACTGCTTTGGCATGGTTCCAGCTTTGCGGGTTACCAATACGAATAGCAGTTGCCACTGTTTCAGGGTTTTCAACCGGTGCACCACGCAGGAACGGCGCAGCTCCAGATGCCTGGTAACCGACCATGGTTGGCAAGCCTTCAGGTTTAGGACCGGTGAACTGATCAGTTTCAGCATCATAAACCACTTGCTCAAACTGCTCTTTAGGCTGGTTGGCAACCGCTTCGGTATAACCCATCCAGTGTGCAGTGATGTTACCTGCGTTACCCACAGGCAAGCAGTGATAATCAGGCGCACGGCCTAACTCATCCACGATTTCATAAGCAATGGTTTTTTGACCTTGCAAACGGTAAGGGTTGATTGAGTTCACGATGGTCACAGGCGCTTGGTCAGCAACTTCTTTTACCAGACGCATACCGTCATCGAAGTTACCGCGGATTTGCATGGTGACTGCACCGTACATCATCGCTTGTGCCATTTTACCCATGGCAATTTTGCCTTCAGGAATAAGTACGAACGCCTTGATGCCGGCACGTGCAGCATAAGCAGCTGCAGCCGCAGAAGTGTTACCCGTAGACGCACAGATAATGGCTTTAGAGCCTTCTTCAACCGCTTTCGTTACCGCCATGGTCATACCACGGTCTTTAAATGAACCAGTCGGGTTTAAGCCCTCGTACTTCACATAAATTTCAACATTTTTGCCAATAATGCGAGGAATATTCTCAAGCTTGATCAGTGGCGTGTTGCCTTCGCCTAAAGAGATTGCGCGAGTTGTTGCAGACACTGGTAAACGGTCGCGATAGCGGTCAACTAAACCAGTATAACGATTGGCATTAGACATGATGATGTTCCAATTGTGTGTAGAGCTTGGCGAGAGGAGTTGAAATACTCCCCTCGACCCGATTAATTATCAAGCGATTCTAAACGAATTCGTACAATTTCGCCATGAATGACGGGCAATGCTTGAATTTGCTGAAGGGCTTCATCCATTTTTGATTCCTTGACTGGATCAGTCAGAATCACGATAGGAATAAGGTCTTTTAAGCGCGGCTGCTGCATGATCGCGTCAATGCTAATGCCGGCACGGCTTAAAATGGTGGTGACATCGGCCAGAACGCCGGTTTGATCTTCGGCATTAATGCGGATGTAATAGCCCGTGGTCATTTCTTCACGTGGCAGAATGGGTAAATCGGTCAGAGCTTCAAACGCAAGCTGTGGAATGGTGCCGGCACCATCTTCTGTATAGATGATGTCACGGACAATATCGACCACATCAGCGACCACAGCAGAAGCTGTTGGTCCTGCACCTGCACCCGCACCGTAATACAGTGTTGGACCGACTGCATTGGCTTGAACCAGCACAGCATTTTTCACGCCATTAACATTAGCAATCAATTGGTCTTCCGGAATCAGGGTCGGGTGGACACGTAATTCAATCCCGGTATCAGTGCGTCTTGCAATACCCAAATGTTTGATACGGAAGCCCAAGTCTTCTGCATATTTTACATCTTGAGCAGTCACTTTGCTGATGCCTTCAGTGAAGACTTTGTCGAACTGTAGCGGAATACCAAAAGCACATGAAGCCAGAATGGTCAGTTTATGTGCGGCATCAATGCCTTCCACGTCAAAGGTTGGATCGGCTTCAGCATAACCCAGTTCCTGTGCTTCTTTCAGCACGTCTGCAAAAGCACGACCTTTTTCACGCATTTCACTTAAAATGAAGTTGCCTGTACCATTAATAATGCCAGCCAGCCAGTCAATCTTGTTGGCCGCCAAGCCTTCACGAATCACTTTAATAATTGGAATACCGCCGGCAACGGCTGCTTCATAGGCAATTTGCACGGCATGGTCTTCGGCTGCTTTAAACAGCTCATTGCCATGTTCAGCAAGCAGGGCCTTGTTGGCCGTCACAATGTGCTTGCCGTGTTTCATCGCTTCCATGATGACTTCATAAGCAGGGTGAATGCCGCCCATGACTTCTACCACAACATCGACATCCGGTTGACGAACGATATCGAGCAGATCAGCACTTTGCTTCGCTGAAGCAGGCAAATCCAGATCAGGACGAGGGCGACGAGTACCGACATGGGTAATCTCAATTTCACGACCGGTGCGACGTTTAATCTCAGCAGCATTTTCTTTTAGTAGTTTAAGGGCACCACCACCCACAGTACCTAGACCGAGGATTGCCAGACGAACTGGTTTCACGTCACACTCCAAATATGTATTCAACTTTAAGCGAATCTAGATCATAGCTAAAAAAACGGCCAGACTCTAGGGTAGAAATCACTTTATCTCTACCTATTAAATTTAGTAAACGAACTTATAAAAATTAGTTATTTAAACGCTCTACCAATTCTTCAGGCGATAGATATCCACCCAGATAAACACCCTCGCTATTATAAATCGCAGGAGTGCCATTGACGCCCATATTCAGCCCCAGCTGATATTGATCTCTGACCGGATTCTTACAGGTCGCTGGAGCAAGCGGTGTACCGGCAATGGCCTGGTCAAAAGCCGCCTGACGGTCTTCACTACACCACACGCTTTCCATGGCTGGCATGAACTGCTCACCACGTGGCCAGGCGATATAGCGTACTTCGATGCCCTTGGCATTAATTTCGCTCATATGCTCATGCAGTTTATGGCAATACGGACAGCTGACATCGGTAAACACATACACGACATGTTTGGTTTTACCTTGCGCTTTATAAATCAGCAAGTCTTCGGCTTTTAAGTTGGCCAGCAGCTTTTTATTGGCTTCGGATTGCAGGCTTTCACTGACATTGTGAATTTTACTGTCGCCTAGACGCAGCACGTCACCCTGAATAATGTATTTGCCATCGGCAGTGGCATAGACAGAGGACATGCCTTCCAGGTTGACCCAATACAGATTGGGAACCTCGGTCGCCTTAATGTTTAAAATTTTGGCATTGATATTGGCTTTCTTGAAGTGCTGCTGCAGCGTATTGATCAGCCTCTGCTGCGCATTGCGTTCTGAAAGGTTGGATGCTTCCCCGGTTGCAGGTGCACTAGCGGTTAAAGTACTTTGTTTTTTTTCATCATTATTCGAATTGGAGCAGGCCGTTAATCCCAAGCCTGCAGCAAGTGTACATGCGAGAAAAATTTTTGAACGGGTAAATAACATAAACAACCCTTTCTTGTAGGTATAAAAAACAGGTGAGTAAGCATAACAAAAAAAAATGCCTGCGATAAAATTTCTTGGTCTGATATTTGCTGCCGTTAAGCGCGTGGGTGATAAGTGGCATGTAACTGTTGCATGCGAACCTGAGCCACGTGGGTATAAATTTGCGTGGTGGACAGATCACTATGCCCAAGCAGCATCTGGACCACACGCAAGTCGGCACCATGATTGAGCAAATGGGTGGCAAAAGCATGACGCAAGGTATGCGGCGAAAGTTCGGCCTGAATTCCGGCTTGCAGTGCATAGCGCTTAATGGCGTACCAGAAATTTTGCCGGCTCATGATGCCGCCATGCTGGGTTAAAAACACATAGTCGGTGGCGGACTTATAAAGGCTGGCACGTGCTTCATGCAGATACTTTTCAATCCATTCGCAAGCGACCTGTCCCAAAGGCACCAGACGTTCCTTATTGCCTTTGCCTACAATACGCAAATAACCCTGTTTTAAATTAATCAGTTCCAGTCTTAAATTCAGTAATTCAGATACCCGCAGCCCGCAGGCATACAGCACTTCAAACATCGCCCGGTCACGTAAGCCCAGTGCCGTATTAATGTCGGGCGCGTTAATCAAGGCTTCAACATCGGCTTCAGATAAATCTTTAGGCAAGGCCCGACCAATTTTAGGTGTTTTATGGGTCGCGACCGGATTATCGCTGCGTAATTTCTGTTCACGCAAAAATTTATAAAAGGAGCGCAGTGCAGAAAGCGAGCGGGCAATCGAGCGCGGGCTTTTGCCCTGTTTGGTCAGGCTCAGTAACACATCGGCAATGTCATCACTGTTCCAGTCCTGCATCGAAATAGCCTTGCATTCACTACATTGAATTAAATCAGACAGATAAGCGTTGCGAGTATGCGGACTGACAGTTTGGGCAATTAAGTAATCCCGAAAGCCCTGTAAAAAACTTAAATGTTCCGGAATGTTGACGGGTGCAGGAATACGCGGCTTTTTATTGAGCATGTCACTTCTACATTGAATGAAAAATCCAAGTTTTTCTTGGCCTGCATCAATGTAGACCAATTTTTTTGCAATGTCGAACACGGCACACAAGATGAGAATTGGAATAAACCTTACTTGGTAATTATTCTCATTTGTTTGTATACTGTAGCAAATATTTTAGGATTAGATGCGGTGCGATTATCTGATTTGAAAGTGAAACAAACGGCCATCATTCGCAAAGTGAATCGTACTTTGGATGATGATACAGCTCAGACTGATCTGGTGGCGAGTCGTTTAGAAACTTTAGGTTTTGTACCGGGAACAAAAGTTCAGGTCATTACCAAAGGTATTTTTGGGGGTGATCCTATCCTGATTCAGGTGGGATTTACCCGTTTCGCACTGCGCAAAGTTGAAGCTGAAAAGATTGAAATTGAAGAGGGGATCACTGCATGAGTGATGCGCTACGTATTGCCCTTGTAGGTAACCCTAACTGTGGTAAAACATCATTATTCAACCATTTAACCGGAACAAGACAAAAAGTAGCCAACTATGCCGGGGTCACGGTTGAACGTAAAGTGGGTCAGTTTACTTTACCTTCAGCGCGAGCTGTACGCGTGCTGGATTTGCCGGGAACTTATAGTCTGGATGCAACCAGTCCGGATGAAGCGATTACCCGCGATGTGGTACAAGGCAAAATTGCAGAAGAAGGCCAGCAAGATGCATTCCTGTGTGTGGTCGATGCGACTAACCTGAAACTGCATCTGGGTCTGGTTCTGGAAATGATTGAGCTGGGCCGTCCGATTTTACTGGTATTGAACATGATGGATGAAGCGCGCCGTCGTGGTATGCAAATTAATACCCAGAAATTGTCAGAGCGTCTTGGCATTCCAGTCGTGGAAACCGTGGCCGTCCGTAATGCAGGCATTGAAAACCTGATGAATGCGCTGGATCAAGGTAAATATTCAACGCCACATACCGAACTCAGCGGTTTAAGCGGCAGCAGCCATCATAAGATTGAAACCATTTTGCATGATGTAGTGCATTCGGTAGAGCAGGAAGATAAACGTTCAGATTTCCTCGATAAAATATTTTTGCATCCTGTTTTAGGTCTGGTCAGTCTGGCCTTGATGATGTTTGTTGTGTTCCAGGCGGTATTTGCCTGGGCAGCCCCCTTCATGGATGGTATTGAAGCAGCCTTCGGATGGTTGGGAGAGACCGTGGGTGAGTATATAGCTCATCCATTGCTAAATAGTCTGGTGGTGGATGGAATCATTGCCGGTGCCGGTGGTGTTGTGGTGTTTCTGCCGCAGATTTTAATCCTGTTCTTTTTCATTTTGGTGCTGGAAGAATCGGGTTACCTGCCACGTGCAGCATTTTTGCTGGATAAGCTGATGTTTAAAGCCGGTCTGTCAGGTCGTGCTTTTATTCCATTACTGTCCAGCTTTGCCTGCGCGGTGCCGGGCATTATGGCCACCCGCAGCATCAGTGATCCGCGTGACCGTTTAACCACCATTTTTGTGGCACCGCTGATGACCTGTTCGGCCCGTTTGCCGGTGTATGCCTTGCTGATTGCGGCTTTTATCCCTGAAAAAATGGTCTGGGGCATATTCAATTTACAAGGTTTGGTGCTGTTTGGCCTATATATGGCCGGGATTGTCAGTGCCTTGGTTGTGGCAACCGTGCTGAAATTTTTCCAGAAAGACAAATCACAGCATATGTTGTTAATGGAATTGCCAAGCTACCGTTTCCCCGATATCAGAAGCGTCTGGATTGGCTTGCTGGATCGCGCCAAGATCTTCCTGAAACGTGTCGGTGGCATCATCTTTGCCCTGTCTATTTTACTGTGGTTTCTGTGTACCTTCCCGCAAGCTCCGGAAGGTGCGACTGCCCCGGCAATTGACTATTCCTTTGCAGGGATGCTGGGTCATTTGATGCAGCCAATTTTTGCCCCACTGGGCTTTAACTGGCAAATCTGCATTGCTTTAATTCCGGCGATGGCGGCTCGTGAAGTGGTGGTGGCTGCACTGGGTACCGTATATGCACTTTCTGCGGTAGATGAGGATGCCATGTCACAGGGTCTGGCCTCTATTATTGGTAGTACAGGTGAACTGGGCTGGTCATTGGCGACCGGTTTGTCCCTGCTGGTCTGGTTTATCTATGCGCCGCATTGTTTGGCGACGCTGGCCACGGTACGCCGTGAAACAGGGTCGTGGAAAACCATGTCTTTTATGACTCTTTACCTGTTTGGTCTGGCATATCTGATGTCATTCCTGACCTATCAAATTGCTTCACATTACTTTGGATAGTGTGATTTAAGGCTGTGAAAGGAGACTGAAATGATTGAAATTCTGATAGTGGCTGCTTTGGTCCTTTGGAGTGCTGTCGTGGTGTTCAAGAAAGTTTTTCCCCGAACATCAAACTCGGTCTTCACGGCACTGTCCCAGTACTGTGCAAAGCAAGGCTGGACAGCGTTGGCGAAGTGGTTAAAGCCGGCGATGGTTTCAGGTTGCGGAGGGAGCTGTGGCTGTGCTGCAAATGAAGAACAGGTTCCGAAAAAACCTGAAGTCCAGGCAGTAAAATGGAAATAACTTTCAAGTTATATTTCCCTCTTCAATAAGAATTTTGCAAAACCGTCATTTTTATGACGGTTTTTTTACGCGCTGACACAAAAAAGCCGAGATAAAGTCAAAACAGAAAAAGCATTCAAAACAGCAAAGTGCTAACATTTTGTCAGTTTTAAAAACAGACCATAAAATGGGGCAAAAATGTTAATACAGCGTGGTGGATTAAAAGTTGTTGCAGGACTCGGAATTTCAGGTGTTGCAGCAGTCAATTTCTTACATGAACATGGCTACCGCGTTGCAGTAACAGATTCTCGAAAGACACCTCCCGGGCATGAGCAGATTCCTGCCGATGTTCAGACCAGTTTTGGTCAGCTTGATCAAGAGCTCTTATTGCAAGCAGAAGAAATTGTGATCAGTCCGGGGCTTGATCCAAAGATTCCGGAAATTCAGGCGGCGATTGCCCAAGGTATTCCGGTGGTCAGTGAAATTCAGATTTTGCGACGTGCCACCGATAAACCGATTGTGGCGATTACCGGTTCAAATGCCAAAAGTACCGTAACGACCCTGATTGGCCTAATGGCCAAAGATGCCGGCAAGAAAGTGGCGGTAGGCGGTAATTTAGGTCGTCCGGCGCTGGATTTAACCAAAGATGATCCTGAACTGTATATTCTGGAATTGTCCAGCTTCCAGTTGGAAACCACCTCGAATTTGAATGCGGAAGTGGCCGTGGTACTCAACATGAGTGAAGATCATCTTGATCGTCATGGCGATATGTTTGGTTATCACACTGCAAAACATCGTATTTTCCAGGGCGTGAAAAAAGTCGTGTTTAACCGTGATGATTCACTTACTCGTCCGCTGGTTCCCGATACGACACCCATGC
Source organism: Acinetobacter sp. T_3_1 (assembly GCF_025377055.1). NCBI lineage: Bacteria > Pseudomonadati > Pseudomonadota > Gammaproteobacteria > Moraxellales > Moraxellaceae > Acinetobacter > Acinetobacter sp. T_3_1. Next base: position 320,077 of record NZ_JACHVD010000001.1, read on the forward strand.
AGAGCTTTGGCCTGAATGCACCGGATTTAAATCAATACGGCATATTGAAAGAAGATAATGGCACGATGTGGCTGGCACGTGGTCGTGAGCGCCTGTTGAAAAGTGCAGACATGTACATTCAAGGAACACATAACGTAGCCAATGCCTTGGCTTGCCTGGCTTTGGGTGAAGCCATTGGTTTACCGCTGGACAGCATGCTGGAAACGCTAAAAACCTTTAAAGGCCTGGAACACCGCTGTGAATTTGTCAAAGAAGTACATGGCGTCCGTTATTATAATGACTCCAAAGGGACCAATATTGGCGCAACACTGGCGGCCATTGATGGTTTGGGTGCAGCGATTGAGCCACAACAGGGTAAAGTCGCGATCATTCTGGGTGGGCAGGGTAAAGGTCAGGATTTCACTGCATTACGCGAGTCTTTAAGCAAATATGCCAAAGTCGCGGTTTTAATTGGTGAAGATCGTCCGATTATTGAAGCAGCCATTCAAGGCACCACGACATTGCTTCATGCCGAATCTTTAAAAGAAGCGGTGGAATTATGCCAGCAACATACCCAAGCCAATGATGTGGTGTTATTGTCACCTGCATGTGCAAGTTTTGATATGTTTAAGGGTTATAGTGAACGTGGACACCAGTTTGTTGAATGTGTGAACACACTTGCTTAGAAGAACGATAAGGAAAGTTGTATGGCTGGGTTAGCTCAGACGACCATAAATAAAATTAATCAGGTCTACAATGAGTGGGGATCGAAAATTCCCGCGGAAGTAACGCCACGTAATGTACTGATTTTCTGTGTAATTGCCTTGCTGTGTATTGGCTCCATCATGGTGGCATCGGCATCGATGCCCTATGCCGACCGCTTACATGAAAATCCATTTCATTTTGTAATTCGACACGGCATTTCCATTTTTGCGGCAGGCGTAGCTGCATTTCTGGCTTATAAAGTGTCGCTGAATGTCTGGTTTAATAATACCTTCCCGCTGTGGATCATGACCATTCTGCTGCTGGCAGTGGTCTTGGTTGCCGGTACCGAGGTCAACGGCTCCACCCGATGGATTAAGGTGGCTGGCTTTACCTTGCAGGCTTCCGAAGTGGCTAAGGTCATGATGGCCATCTTTACTGCGGATTATGTAGTACGACGGGCGAAAGAAGTGAGAAACAGCGCTTCCGGCCTGTACCGACTGGTCGGCGTGATGATCATCACGGTAGGCTTGATCCTGCTGGAGCCCGATCTGGGTGCGACTGCGGTGATCGTCCTGATGATTTTAGGTGTGTTCTTCCTGGCGGGGGCACCGCCGATCCAGTTTATTTTCTTCCTGATCGCGATTGTATGCGCTTTGGCTGCAGCGATTATTTTCGAGCCTTACCGTTTACAGCGTGCCTTGTCTTTTACCAATCCCTGGGCGGATCCCTTGGGCACCGGCTATCAGCTTTCCAATGCATTGATGGCCTTTGGCCGGGGTGAATGGACTGGGGTAGGGCTGGGTCATAGTATCCAGAAAATGTCTTACCTGCCTGAAGCGCATACGGACTTTATGCTGGCGATTCTGGGTGAGGAATTCGGCTTTTTCGGGATCAGCACGGTATTGATCCTGTCCTTCATGATGGTAGTGTGCTGTATCAAGATTGGACATCGTGCCTTGCAGTATCAATACTTGCGTGCAGGTTATCTGGCCTATGGCATCAGTATCATCTTCCTGCTGCAAATTCTGGTGAATGCCGGGATGAATATGGGCATGTTGCCGACCAAAGGTTTGACCTTGCCGTTTATCAGTTATGGCGGTTCATCGTTAATTATGTGTGCAGTGATGATCAGCCTGATTTTGAAAATTGATGCCACTACACAAAAAGCCAATCCAAGCAAAGAAGAGTCAAGCTTCTAGCGTTGATTCGGACGATCAGTCTGGCTGAGCATGGTTTAACACTGTGCTCGGCATTTCCGTTCCACAATGTAAGCATTTCACAAATTCTCCTTTTGCCTTGGACAGGGGAATCAGCGGGATAAAAAATAAAGAAAAATAATTGCGTTGCTGTTTCAATTCATAAGCACTTCGGGTTCTGCATACCGGACATAAAAACTGACTTTTCTCGACCACTTTGGTTTTAGGACCAATGCCAAATATAAAAAACATTTTGAGTCTGCCATTGTCTGCTGTAGGTATTTTTAGCTTAACGATAATCCGAGGTTTATAAATAGCTGCCGTGTAGCTCAGTTGTATGTGGAATGAAGTCTGTATTCCACTGGGCAATGGCCTGTTTCAGCATATGTTCCGGTAGGTCTAAATCGACTTCCGGCTGGTGCAAGGCGCGAATGGCTTGTTGCAATAATTCGGGAGCACGCTTGAGATCGAGTGCTTGGGCCAGATTCTGTTTAGAGAGTTTCTGTCCCTGAGCGTTCATTGCTAAAGGCAGATGCATATATTCAAGTTGCGGATAACCCAGCAGCGAACCGAGCCAGATTTGCCTTTCGGTATTATCCAGCAGGTCGGCACCGCGAACCACATGGGTCATGCCTTGCAGATAATCATCGACCACCACTGCCAGCTGGTAATTGATAATGCCATCACGGCGCTTCAACACAAAATCACCCAGGTCGTGTTGCAGATTGGAACAATGGGTTCCTTGCAGGCGATCGGTGAAACAAATGGTCTGATCTGATACTTTCAGACGAATGGCCTGCTGCTCGAAAGGCAGGTTTAAATCGCGGCAGGTTCCGACGTAGATATGATTGGAGCCGAGCATTTTACGGGTGCACTGGCAGGCATAGACCCAGCCTTTCTGATGCAGCTGTTCTATGACAGATTCATAAATATCGAGGCGATCTTTCTGGAAAATGATCTCGGCATCGGGCTCAAACTGGAACGCATCGATTGAGCGCAGGATATGTTCTTCACTACCGGGATAAATGCGCGGAATGTCGGTATCTTCAATCCGGACCAGCCATTGACCCTGATGGGCACGGGCATCGCAATAACTGGCCACCGCTGTAATGAGTGAACCAAAATGCAAAGGGCCGGTTGGCGATGGCGCAAACCGGCCTGAGTAGCGAATCAGCGAAACATCGTTTCGCCGCTGCGCAAGAGCTGAGCTGTGCTCGGCTGGAGAATTCTCAACAGTCACAATTAACCGTTATTTTGCTTCTCTTTGATTTCTGCCAGGGTTTTGCAGTCAATACAAAGGGTAGCCGTTGGACGTGCTTCAAGACGACGCAGGCCAATTTCAATACCACATGTTTCACAGAAACCGTAATCGTCGTTTTTAATCGCTTCGATAGATTGCTCAATCTTGCGGATCAGCTTGCGTTCACGGTCACGGGTACGGAGTTCGATGGCAAACTCTTCTTCTTGTGTGGCACGGTCATTCACGTCAGGCAATGCGGTATTTTCGTCTTGCATGGTGTTTAGGGTGCGGTCTACTTCAGACATCAACTCTGCTTTCCATGCCATCAAGATCTGGCGGAAATGCTCAAGCTGTCCTTCAGACATGTATTCTTCATTTTTTTTAGGCTGATAAGGTGCAATACCAAATAAGCTAGCAGTAGAACCACTTTCTGACGCTTTTGGCTTTGTTTTACGCACGCGTTTGGTAGATTTTTCATCTACAACATCAGTTTGTTCGTCCAAGACTTGATTTTGGTTGTCATTCGCCATATAGGGCATTCCTCATCATATGCGTACTATCTATACGCAAAAAATATGGTGATATGCAAGTGTTTTTATCCAACCCTAAGGAGATTTTCCTTCGAGGGTCGTCATCATATAGACTTTTTGTGCTTTTTGATAGTCTTTGATGCTTGGATTCTATCGATCATGCTTCCTTCAGAAGCCATAAAGTAATAGAAAAAAAGCAAAATGAAAAGTTAATAACCTGAAATTTCACCATTAATTTGTTGTCGTGCTGTTTGGACTCGGTGAATTTGGGTTTCAAGTTCACCATTGGCTTTTAAATGCAGGACACGAAAACCCGGCATTTCATTATCCAGGGCAAAATCTTCACTGAAAGGTTTGAACTGAACACAGGTGGATGGCGTAGAAAAAAACCGGATGTGCTGCCATTCATGACAGGAATCCTGATGTACGTGACCAAAAATAACTGCCTTGACATTGCTGTGCTTGGCCAGAATGTCGGTCAGGTTTTCAGTGTTTTTCAGCATATGCTGATCGATCCATTTGGATTGCATTGCAAAAGGATGATGATGGCATGCCACGATCACGGATTGCTGTTGCAGTTTTGCTAAAAGTATATCCAGTTGTTGCAATTGCTCTTGTTCAATCCAGCCGTCTATTCTGTCGGGTACAGCACTGTTTAACAGCACAAAGCTCCATCTGCCAAAATGAATGGCCTGCACCTCGTCCTTATTTTGGTAAAAAGGGAAGAGATCAATATTGTCATGATTGCCCGGAATTTGATAAAACGGGATTCCTAGCCGCTGCATGAAAGACAGATAACGGCTATAGGTTTCTGCAACCGGGACTTGAGCCAGGTCACCCGTATTGATAATGGCATCGACATTTGGATATTGCTGTCGAATTTGCTGCATAACCGATTGAAAGCTGTGTTCTGGATTCATGTGCACAAATTCTAAATCTTCCTGATTCATCAAATGTGTGTCTGAAATTTGAATAATGGTCCAGTCTTGCTGATCTTCGTTGTGCTGGTATAAAGTCATGTCCGACTCCTTAGACATTCCTTGTTGTTTTAATATGTTGTTGCAGCCATTGCAAGGCCATTATGACCGGTGCATTCTTTAAGCGACCATTACACAGTAAGGTGGCTATTTCACTATAATCAATGATATGCAGTTGAATGTTTTCTCCTTCATCCGGCATGCCGAATATGCCACCGTGTTCAGGAAGATGCGCTTCAGCACTGTATAAATGGAACAATTCGGCACAGGCCCCAGCCGAAGGATAAAAGCTGAATAAAAGCTGCAACTGATCAATCTCACAGCCTGATTCTTCCAGGCTCTCACGACGTATACAGCTTTCCGGCGATTCATCTCCATCGAGTACACCGGCAATCACTTCCAGTTGCCAGGGAGATTCTGGATCATCCATTGCACCGACACGGAATTGTTCAATCAGGGCAAATTTCTGCTGGGCATCATCATAAATCAGTACACCTGCCGCTTCAGGGCGGTGAATCAGTTCACGCTGCATGACCGGAGTGAATTCGCTCTGGTTAAATAAACGATGGCAGAGATTGACTTTTTCAACCTGAATGAAGCCACGAAAAAGATATTCACGGGACTGAATTTTGACTTGGTCGCGGTTATATGTCGCTTGTTTAATAATGTTCATATAGCTCAGTCAGGATGAAAAGCATACATTCATCCTAACTGAGAATTTTATGAAAATAAAAGATTTTTTTTTAAGAATTACAGCTTGTGGTACAATTTTTGACCATGTTCATGGTAGCTGGTTTTCATGGCATTCAAACCTGCTTCAATCTCTGTATCCTGTTCTTGGCGCTGTCCCTCGTTGCTTTGATTTTTCGCATAATCCCTCACATTTTGAGTGATTTTCATCGAACAGAATTTAGGACCGCACATGGAACAGAAATGCGCAGATTTGTGTGCTTCCTTCGGCATGGTTTCATCATGCATGCTACGTGCCGTATCCGGGTCCAGACTCAAATTGAACTGATCTTCCCAGCGGAATTCGAAACGCGCTTTCGATAGGGCATTATCACGCACCTGCGAACCCGGATGGCCTTTGGCCAGATCGGCAGCATGGGCTGCAATTTTATAGGTGATGATGCCGTCTTTGACATCTTTCTTGTTCGGTAAGCCCAAATGCTCTTTTGGCGTGACATAGCACAGCATGGCGGTACCATACCAGCCAATCATGGCAGCGCCAATCGCTGAAGTAATATGGTCATATCCCGGAGCAATATCGGTGGTTAAAGGCCCTAGGGTATAGAAAGGCGCCTCTTTACAGACTTCCAGTTGCAAGTCCATATTCTCTTTGACCATGTGCATCGGTACATGCCCCGGACCTTCAATCATCACCTGTACATCATGCTCCCAGGCACGATGGGTCAGTTCGCCCAAGGTACGCAGTTCACTAAACTGTGCTTCGTCATTGGCATCCTGAATACAGCCTGGACGTAAGCCATCCCCCAGGCTGAAGGACACATCGTAGGCCTTCATGATCTCGCAGATCTCATCAAAATGCGTATACAGGAAGTTTTCCTGATGATGCGCCAGACACCACTGTGCCATGATAGAGCCGCCGCGAGAAACAATTCCGGTTAAGCGATTGGCCGTCAGTGGTACATATCTTAAAAGCACGCCGGCATGAATGGTGAAATAGTCCACGCCTTGTTCTGCCTGTTCAATCAGGGTGTCTTTAAAGATTTCCCAGGTCAGGTCTTCGGCTACACCATCAACTTTTTCCAGTGCCTGATAAATAGGAACCGTCCCAATTGGAACAGGAGAGTTGCGGATAATCCATTCACGGGTTTCATGAATATTTTTGCCGGTCGACAAATCCATAATGGTGTCTGCACCCCAGCGGGTTGCCCAGGTCATTTTCGCCACTTCTTCATCAATGCTGGAACCGAGCGCGGAGTTGCCAATGTTGGCATTGATTTTCACCAGGAAATTACGCCCGATAATCATCGGCTCAATTTCAGGATGGTTAATATTGGCCGGAATAATGGCGCGGCCTTCCGCTACTTCCTGACGCACAAATTCAGGGGTAATTTCAGTCAGGTTTTTGGCCCCGAAGTTTTGCCCCGCATGCTGGCGTGCATCCACACCTTCCTGCTGGCGCTGGTTTTCACGAATGGCGATATATTCCATTTCCGGGGTAATGATGCCCTGACGTGCATAATGCATCTGGGTCACATTTTTGCCCGCTTTGGCACGGCGCGGTTTTTGAATATGGGCAAAGCGGATATCTGCCGTGCGAATATCTTTCAGGCGTTCCTGTCCAAAAGCAGAGCTCAGGGTATCTAAACGTTCCGTATCCTGACGTTCCTCAATCCATGTTTCACGCACATTGGGCAAACCTTTATTCAGGTCAATGGCCACGTTCGGGTCGGTATAAACGCCTGACGTGTCATAGACCATAATGGCCGGATTGTGTTCGCCACCCAGACCGGTTGGGGTCTCGGTCAGGGAAATTTCACGCATGGGAACCTGAATGTCGCTACGCGAACCTTGAATGTAGACTTTTCTGGAAGCGGGTAAAATTCGGGTGAGATCTTTGGCATCTTGCTCATGTTGAGCGGAAATATCTGTTGCAGAGCGATTCGTTAATTGGTCCATTGCGGTGATCCTTGTGAAATGACATCAACGAATCAAGCACGACCAAAAACGTGGCTGTTTCATCCAGGTAAATTGATTATAAAAATCTACATGAACAAATTGAAGGCTTAGGTTTTTTGATGGCTTGATTCCTACGCAGGTCTTAACCTGATCAGGTTCAACGGTACTCACCATCAAATGCCATAGCTGCATATAGAATTTAGGTGATCTCAGCAAGTTATTACTCGCGCTCCGTCAAGCTATGCGTCATCTTAACATGCCGAACCACAAAAAAACATTCACATAAAATATCGCTTTTGCCTGGGGTATTGATCAGGGAGAGCGACCCAGGCTTAAAGACAAACCGCATCACTAAAACAGTCGCGCGGGTTGGAAAGGCTTAGATTTTGTAGACCTAAATATTCATCTAACTGTTTGAGTGCAAGCTGCTTTTCAGACATCGACTGTTGTTCTTTAGGGCTGAGCTGGACTGGAATTTCTTTTAAACGCTGCTGTTCAGATAATTGCAGAAATTGCAGAAACTTGTTCGCTTGAACGGCTAAATGTGAATTTTTGACCTGGGCTAATTTTTCAATTTCATCCAACGAACTACTTTGGATGGCATATTGATCCAGATAAGTATCCGAGACAGGTGAATCACTCATGCCTTTAAATAAAAACAGGGTATACATCTGTAAAAGATACTCAGCATCTTTGCGATAGCTGCTCTTTGGATATTGATTTAAATAATCTTCCCAAAATAAAGCTCGGGACACAATTTCGTGCGGTTCAATAATTAGGATTTGATCTGAAAATACCGGTAGCATATTTTGGCTAGCCAAATTTTCGATAAAGACCTGTTCGGCTTGCGGCATATAAGGTGCAAAAATTCTGGCTAAATATTCGGGGCTACGGCGATAATTAATCTGGCCTTTACCGCGATCATATAACTCTATATAGGCTTGCCCTTTATGTTTTAATAGATATTGATCACGTAAATTCAGTTGTTCAAAATGGTGTTGTTGAATGGTCGGATGCTGCGATAAATCAAAAGCATATGCTTCAAAAGCGACTTGTTGTGACGCGGTTCTATCCACGCTGAGAAAGCTGTCGTACATTTGATTGGACAGTTTTAATAAATGTTGTTGTTCCGCTAATGTCGACAGCGGCAAGCATAACTTGAGATCCTGATTAATCTGTTCCAGTGCAAAAGTGGTGCGTTCGGCATTAATGGCCAGCATGTTTTTTTCAAGATTTTTGCATAATAACGTTAAATCTACCGTTTCATCTTGTTGTGATTGTTTTTGTACCTGTTCTGGGATAGGTTGAGGCTCGGGTTTTTGACACCCGATGAGAAGGATAAAAATAAACAAAGGAAAGCATTGCTTAACAGAAAAATTTGTTTTTAAAGGCACAGTCATTCTATATCGGGTATATGCGGCAATGATTTGTAGGGTATGCGGGTATTGTATAACCGAAAAAGTCTTTGTTTTTGTAGTGTTGTGGAGGGTTTTGGTTACGCGCTGTGATGATGGACAAGTTCGATGAAGGCCGATGGATCACGCATGTACGGAAGGTAAAAATTAATAAAAATCATACGGAAAATTGAGAAGATCATTTTAATATTGCATAGTTTTTATTATAAATATGCGTGTCTATGGATGGTCGCGGGTCGCTAGTAGGGATTTACTATAAAAAATGGATATTAAAATAGTCATTGGTGCATGTGCGTTGTTGTTCAGCTCATGGAGTCATGCTTTAGATTTGGTGGAAGCCTATCAGCGGGCAAAAAACAGCGATCCCAATTGGCAAGCCAATCTTTTACAGTATGAAGCAGATCAACTCAATTTGGGCATTGCCAAAGGGAATTTACTGCCAACGGTGACTATTTCTGGAAATGTGGCGCGTAAAAGCCAGCAGACCAGTGACAGCACTATTCCGGGTTTTCCTTCCGATGCATTTGCGGCTTCATCGTCCAATACTCGACAAATTGCCATTACTGCACGCCAGCCGATCTTCCGCTGGGATGCCTGGGAAGGTTTAAAACAGGTCAAAACGTCCGTCAGCCTGAGTGAAATCACTTTACAATTGCAGCGCCAGGAACACATTTTAAATGTTTCTGAAAGTTATTTTAATGTATTGCGTCAGCAGAGTTTAACCGTAGCCAATCTTCAGGAAGAAAAAGCTCTGTTCGAACAGCTGAATGTCATGAATGCCAAACTGAAAGAAGGCCTGGTGGCAAAAAGCGATGTCAGTGAGGCCAATGCACAATATGAAAGTGCCCGGGCCAACCGAATTGCCACGCATGTGCAACTGGTTTTGGCACAGGAACAACTGTCCCAGTTAATCGGACCCTATCAAGAAAGTCTAGCCGTACTCCGGGACGATTTTCAATTTCAGAAGCCTTATCCAGCAGATCTGGATGCCTGGACAGCGCAGGCACTCAGCCAGAATCTTTCTGTTCAGCAGGCACGCATACAGCAGCATTATGCAGAAGACCAGAAGCGGGTAGAAAAAGCCGCCTTATATCCACAAATTGAGGCGGTAGGGACGTATGGTTATATCAAGCAGTCCCCGCAAAATGTGGTGTCCAGCGATGGCAAGTTTGACCAGATTGGCGTAGAGATGAACTGGAACGTTTATACCGGGGGCAGAACACAGAAATCCATTCAAAAAGCCGCGGTGAACGTGAAAAAAAGCGAATCTCAACTGGATGCTGCGATTCGCAAGGCCAATACCGATGTGAAAAAATCTTATATGCAGGTAGAAACCGATCAAGCCAAATTGCAGGCACGAAAAGCTGCCATGGATTCCTCGGAAGTGGTTTCCCGGGCCTCTCAGGCACAATATCAGGAAGGCTTAAAAACCATGGTCGATGTGCTGCTGGCCCAACGCAATGCTTTTTCTGCCAAACAGGATTATTTAAACGCAAAATATGATTATTTGATTAATGTGCTGCGTTTAAAAGCATCGGTCGGTAAATTGACCGAAAAAGACCTTGAAGAAATGAATGCCTGGCTGGTTGACAAGTCGTTCAAGCCGGCCGGCTAATCTTGCAGTTTTTGTCATAAAAACTTCATAGTTGATATGCTTTAATATTGAACTCAATCATTCATTTTAAAATCGCTGTTGTGGAGTACGTCCCTTGCCAAATAATCCGGTGTTAAATCACCATATTTCTTCGCAATTTAATGAAGATTTGCAAGATGTAAATACCAAATTCATGACCATGGGGGGGCTGGTCGAACAGCAAGTGGCCAACAGTATTCATGCCTTGTTGGATACCGATGCCACTTTAGCGATTGAGGTGCAATTTCAGGACAATGTGGTCAATCGTATGGAAACCGAGATTGATGAAGCCTTGACCCTGATTCTGGCACGCCGTCATCCTGCTGCAATTGATTTGCGTATGGTCATTGCCATGTCCAAGGCCAATACTGACCTGGAACGTATTGGTGATGAAGCGGCAAAAATTGCCCGTATTGCACAAAATTTATGTGAAGAGGGCAGTTCACCGCGTGGTTATATGGAAACCCGTCATATTGGCAATCAGGTTCGGGTGATGATTCATGACGCCCTGGATGCCTTTGCCCGTCTGGATGTCGATCAGGCTTTGCGTGTGCTGCTGGCCGATGCCGATATTGACCGTGAATACCAGTCTGCGACCCGTACTTTAATGACGTATATGATTGAAGATCCGCGGCATATTTCCCGGGTCATCAATGTGATGTGGGTGCTGCGTTCTCTGGAACGGATTGGCGACCATGCCCGCAATATTTCTGAACAAGTCATTTATATGGTCAAGGGTTTAGATGTACGCCATACTAGCGTAGAAGAGATTGAACAAAAAGTTCAGCGTTAATTACTAGAATAATTAAATAAAAAGCCTGCAATTTGCAGGCTTTTTTGTTTCAAAAATTTCTTTATCAGCAGGGGGCTTAATAACTCCCTAGCTTAAAAATCTTTATTAATAGAGTGTATAGAAAACAATAACTTGAAATAGGCAATACAAATTATCTTAAAAAAGTGTGACTTATTTATCAAAAAATATACAAAGTGATATATTATTATACAAAATGCAGGTTGTTTTTAATAGAAAGCAAAATTTGCTCTTGGCGAAATAATGATTTCATGGGTATCTAAAACTCCCTATAGGCACCTAAAGTCATGATCTGTTGTAACACTTCCGGACTTTACTAAAAATAATTCTGCACAAATTTTATTGGGTGAAATATTTAGAGAATATTCATGATCATTGATGAAAGTAAAAGAGAAGCTTCTCAAATTTACTTTTCTGTGCAGTTAAAGTTTATTGTCGCTCTCATCGGTGCCTGTTTTTGGACAGTCTTTTCCATATGGATTGCCCAGAACTGGATGTATGATCTCAGCCGACATATAGGCCATTTTGCAGCTGTTTTCCTGATTTATGGCATTGCCATTATTCCGGGATTCATGAATGCATTTGCGGCTTTAAGCTTGATGATGGATCGAAGACCCAAAAGACAGCCATTGTCTACTTATCCGGGTATTACCATGCTGGTCGCTGCTTATAATGAAGCCGCCTCAATACAAGATACTTTAGTGAGTATTGGTCTCCAAAAATACCCGGGTCCCCTGCAAGTCATTGTGATTAATGACGGTTCTCAGGATGAAACCGCAGCCATTGTCCGAAAGGCACAGCAAAAATATCCCTGGCTGACTTTACTTGATTTAAAGAAAAATGCAGGTAAGGCGCATGCATTAAATGAAGGTCTGAAACTTGCGGAACATGACTTGGTGATTACCGTAGATGCCGATTCTTATTTACATCGAGTCGCATTAATCAATATTGTCGAACGTTATAAGGCCGATCCACCCAACACACGTGCGGTCGCGGGCAAGATTCTGGTGCGCAACTCGCGTGAGAATTTGCTGACCAAAACTCAGGAATGGGACTATTTTCTGGGGATTGCGGCGACCAAGCGTATGCAGTCCCTGTATCAGGGGACCCTGGTGGCTCAAGGGGCTTTCTCTATTTATGACCGCAATGCCTTGATTGAGGTCGGTGGATGGCCCGAATGTGTCGGTGAAGATATTGTACTCACCTGGGCCTTGTTGAAGGCCGGCTATCGTGTGGGGCATTGTGAGGATGCCTGTATGTTTACCAATGCGCCCACAACACTTAAAGTGTTTATTAAACAGCGTCAGCGTTGGGCACGTGGCATGATTGAAGCCTTTATCAAACATCCCACCATTTTAATCAAACCGAGATTATCCACGTTTTTTATTTACTGGAACCTGGTTTTCCCCTGGTTAGATATTGCTTTTACCTTTGGCTTCATACCCGGAATCATTCTGGCCTGTTTTGGACATTACTGGATTGTGGGTATTATGACCCTGGCATTGTTACCTATGGCATTTTTGCTCGGCTTATTAAATTACTCGATTGAACGCAGAATGTTTGAGGATCTCGAACTCAAGGTACGGAAAAACTTCAGTGGCTTTTTGCTGTATGTACTCATGTATAGTTTCTTGCTACAGCCTGCCAGTATTTTAGGGTATCTGGATGAATTATTAAGAACACGAAAAACATGGGGAACAAAATGAAAAACACAAAAATTACCATCTATATGCTTGTTCCTTTGCTTATCAGCATCACGACACCCAGCCTGGCAAGCGAATTAGAGCAAGAGCAGGCCCCAAGTGAACGTGCGGCCGGAACGGAATTCTTTTTCAGTGATGATAGCGAAGGCTTCCAGACCCGTAAATTATCAGCTGAATTTTTGCCTCGATATGAAGATGCTGACCATTATTTAGGTGTCCGGGGAAGTGCTTATCAGTATAGGGCGGATGAATGGCAGCGAGATGGCCAGAAAATTTCATTTATTGGACGTCACATTGAATCCGCTACAGCGAATGGCTGGGCAGTGGAAGCAGGGGTATTTAACCAAGGGGATCATACCTTGTTTACCTTTGATGGCAGTTACCGTACAGCGCTTGCAGAAAAAACTGCATTAGAGCTTTTTGCCAATCGTGACTGGGTTGAAACCCAAGCCGCCCTCGATGCTGGAACGAATTTTACCTTTGTGGGTGCTGCACTGGATCAGGGAATCGGTGAGCATGTCACCCTCGTTGGTGTTGCAGGGACACAATTCTTCTCAGATGATAACCGCCGTGATCATGGCCGTCTTCGATTGATCTATCAGCCTTCACTGGACTTGGGACTGACGCTTCAGGCGCGATATCGCACCTACCGGAGTACTGAAGAAGATGTGGGCAGGCAATATTTCAACCCTCAGGATTATGAAGAATCGATGCTGGCCCTCGGTTGGCGTCAGCGTTTTGCCGGATGGTCAGCAGGTTTAACGGCAGGCTTTGGGCGTGAAAAAATCAATCAGGAATCAAGCCAATCTACCCGATTATTTGAACTGAACCTGCAAAGCCCTGTTCACGGGTCACAGTTTCTTCGTATGAATGCCGGTTACAACCGCAGTGCTTCTTTCTACGGTCCAGATTACAATTATCGCTATATCAAAGGGGAATGGATTATGCGTTTTTAATCCAGGCCCAGGATATGAATTTCATCGATTTATCAGCTTCCCTTGTTCTGACTAGCGGAAAGTTATTTTTGGAGAAGACCTTTCCATAGGGATCATACTGGAGATGAAAAGGCTTTTCGTCTTAGGTATTTAGCTATGGGTTTCTTCCTCGGCATCTTCTTCAAAGGTCTTGGCAATCTTTTCAATATTCAGGCTTTTGGCCATCGCATCAAAAATTTGCTTATACACCCCGTCCTGATGGTAGAGCGCCTCATGTTCGCCGTGCTCGGCAATATGACCTTCTTTCATCACATAGGTGTAATCGGCATCAATAATCTGTGATAAACTATGCGAAATAATAATGACGGTACGGCCTTGCTTGATTTGGTCCAGACTGTGCTTGATTTGCTCCGAGGCAATCGCATCCAGACTGGCCGTGGGTTCATCCAGAAAAATAATCGGCGGATTTTTCAGGAACATGCGGGCAAGCGCAATGCGCTGCTGCTGTCCACCGGAAAGCTGCAAGGCATCTGCATCATAGCCTTGCGGAAGCTGTAAAATCTGTTCATGGATAGACGCTTTTTTGGCAGCATCCATCACTTGTTCCAGACTTGCATCGGTCTTGCCATAACGGATATTTTCAAAAATACTTCCCTGAAAAATATGGTTTTTTTGTAGCACCAAACCAATGTGATCGCGCAGATATTGGGTATCGAACTGTTCCATATGGATACCATCCAGTTTGATCTGTCCAGAAGCTGGCTGGTAAAATTTATCCAGTAAACTGATCAGCGTGGATTTTCCTGCGCCGGACAATCCCACCAAGGCGGTGATTTTATTCGGCTGAATCAGCATGTTGATATTTTTTAAAGCATGGTGACTATTGGGATAATAAAACTCGACATTTTCCAGTTCAAATAGTCCATGAATGGCGGGCTTTAGAGTGCCGCTTGGCTCAATTTCATGATCGGCTTCCAGAATCCTGAAAAAGCTTTCCGAATAAATCATGGCATCATTCACTTCATCATAAATGCGATGCAACGAGCGAATCGGGGCAGAAACATTGTTGAATAGCAGCACATGATACATGATCATGCCGATACTCATTTGCCCATCCAGCACAAAATAAGCGGTCAGGATAATAATCAGCACGATGCCAATCTGTTCAATAAAGGTCTTTAAGCCATCAAACAAAAAACTGGTTTGTCGGGTCTGCATCTGATTCTGGGTCAGTTCTTTTTGTAATTTAAGCTGTTTGTCTGACTCGATGGACTCGCGGTTAAAGGATTTAATGACGGTAATCGAGTTAATAATACTTAAGATTCCCTGGCTCTTTTTCTCGCGGCCATCACGTAAATTACGCCGCCACCCGCCGAGTTTTTGTGCCTGTTTATAGGTCAGCCAGAAGTAAATGGGCACAATACACAGCGCAACCAGACCGACATAGGCATTGGCATAAAACATCAGGCCTAATGCCACAATTGCGCTGCTAAATAACGGTAAAATATCAATAAAAAAGATCTGAACCAGCCGGGTGAGGGAGCCAATCCCGCGGTCAATCCGGGTTTGCAATTTACCGGCCTGGTTATTGTCTGCATTAAAAAAAGCCAGCCGATAAGTCAGGAATTTTTCAATAATGCCTTGAGCCAAGTCCTGTGAAACAAAAATACGCAGCTTTTCACCATAAAATTTTTGTCCAAACTGCACCAAGGCATTGATGACTTCCTTAGCCAATAAAATGGCAGAGATGGTGAGCAGAATATGCCAGCCCTCAGCCAGTCCCAATCCGGATTCAATCAGCCGGTTAATGCTGTCGACTGCATAGCGTAAAGTAAGTGCATTGACCTGAGCCGTGAAGGAGCCAATCAGGGTTAAAATTAGGGTGGCGACGACCAGTAAGCGATAAGGCTGGACAAAAGGGCGAAGTTTTTGAAATAAGTGCCATATATTCATATGCAATTTTTTATTTTCAATTTTGATTTGAGTCTAAGCCCGATCTTCCCCTGTCACAAGCGCATACAATGTTTTGAATTGTGAACAGAAATCATCCGCTAAAATAAAGTGAATTTTACATTTATTTTAGACGATGCATTTTTGCCGATGAACTTTGAATTGTTTGAGCCAGAAGCCCGAGCCAATCTGTTACCTTGTGATGGGGTGGTAGAAGACTTTGGCCTGATTTTGACGGCTGGGCAGAGCGAGCAATATTTGCAGTATTTTTTAACTCATCTGGCCTGGCAGCATGATGAAGTGGTGCTGTATGGGCAACATTATAAAACGGCACGCAAAGTGGCCTGGTATGGCGATGAAAATTACCAATATCATTATTCAGGCACATTCAAGCAGGCCCATGTCTGGACTCCCGGATTATTTCGTTTAAAGCAACACATTGAAAAGTTGGTCGGCCATTCTTTTAATTCCTGCCTTGCCAATTTATATGAAAATGGCAGTCAAGCTGTGGGCTGGCATAGCGATGACGAGCCGGCATTATATTCTGAGGCAGATCGGGAAACCGTAATTGCCTCCTTAAGTTTCGGGGCTACCCGAAAATTCAGTTTTAAGCACAAGCAAAAGCCAGACAAAGTCGATCTGCTGTTACAGCATGGACAATTGATTGTGATGCGTGGCAAGACCCAGCAGTACTGGAAGCATACTTTAAGAAAATCGGTGAAAATTATTGAGCCACGGGTAAACCTGACTTTCCGTTATTTTTATCCGCATCAGAAGCAGTAGGGTATTGGAAATAAGCGCATAAAAAAGCCCATCTTGTAATGAGCTTTTTTAACTTGAGGAGAGTTTTTAAGATCGCATCACGTTATCATGGAACAAGGGATGCTGAAGAACAATAATCATATTATGAGAATATAGTGTTTAATTCAACATTTTTAGATTAAAATATACTGCTATTCCTCAAATTAAAATGTATCTTCCTGATGGGTCAAGGTCGTAAATTTCTTTTCAATTAAATCGGCATTGTCGCGCAATATTTCGATCAACTTCTGAAAATTGGTAAATTCAAAGCGGTTTCTGGAGCCTAACAGGGTCAAGGCCAAAGGCGGTTCTTTAGTGGAAAATTTCACTGGAATAGAAAGACTGGCCAGGTTTAGATCGACCTCTCCACTCGAGAAATAATAGCCCTGTTTTTTAATCTGTTTCATTTGCAGCAGGAATTCTTCTTCGCTCTGTGCAAAGCCAACTTCAGACAGTTCCGTCGCAAAACGCTGGTAATAATCCAAGATACGCTGTTTGGGTAAATGGGCCAGAATCACCTTGGCAGAAGAGCCTTTATAGATTGGGCGAGGACAACCGCGACCATAAATAAGCGTGGTCAGGTCTTTATACAGTTCGTGATGAATATCGATACATGAATCGTAATTTAAATGCGTGAGCAGACAGCCGAATTCGGTACGTTCTACAATTTGCTGCATAAAGGGAATGCTGATCTGTACCAAAGGATCCGTGGTACGGGAAATGTAATCCAGTACGGCAATTTTAGAGCCGAGAGTATAGTCACCTGAAGTTCCACTCAGGCGTTGTAATAATTCTGCCGAAACCAATTCTTTTAAATAACGGTAACTTGTGGGTTTAGAGAGTCCTAATTCCTCACTAATGATATCGACATTAATGATTGGGCGAGACACTGAAAAGAGATCCAAAACGGTAAGAATCTTACCAAAACTAGAAAGTGCCATAAGTACCTGCTTGGTCAAAGCATATAAAAGAGAAACGAATAAGTCTTACTTTATAACAAAAAATCAGGCAGAGCAGGGCTTTTGTTGCGGCAATGCGGTATTTGTTAACTATCCTGAAAGATGCTTTTTTATCTTTAAGGGGTTAAACCTACCGGATTGCGATACCAGCTTTCTATAAACAGTGCAGCTGCAATGCTGTCTGCCGCCAGTTTCTTGCCACGACCTTGAGACTGGTATTGATCCAGTTCATCACGTGCTTCACGGGTGGTCAGGCGCTCATCCACCATCAAGGTTTCAATATTGGTCTGATGGCGTAAGCGTCGGGCAAATTTGCGCGAACGCGCGGAAAGTTCAGATTCAGTATCATCCATATTCAGGGGTAAACCGACTAAAAATAGAGTCGGTTGATACTGCTTGATAATTTTCAGTAAGGCATCCCAGTTTGGAATGCCATCTTTCATCGGAAACAGGGCAAGCGGATTGGCACTTTCAATCAAGGATTGACCCACCGCCATGCCCATTTTCTGGGTACCGAAATCAAATGCCATAATCATGTGTGGTTGGGATAAATCAGGCATGTCCAATCTCTGATGATAGCCAGGTGCGGTCCAGGCCCATTTTTTTATAGGCAGCATCCCAGCGGTCGTCATAAGGTAAGTTAAAAATCAAATCCATATCAGCATCACAGATCAGCCAGTCACCACGGGCAATCTCTGCTTCCAGTTGATTTTTACCCCAGCTGGCATAGCCCAAGGCAATTTGGTAGCGTCCAACCCCTTCATTGTGGGCAATGGCATCGAGAATATCTTTAGACGTGGTGATACAGACATTTTCACCCACAGCGATGGATGAATGCCAGGTCGGTTGACCGGTATGCAGTACAAATCCGGCTTCAGGACGCAAAGGCCCACCTTGCAAGACTGCATGAGGATTGACATTGTTCGCTTCAATTTCCAGGTCATTCAACAATTCCTTGATTGAAAGACCGGATGGGCGGTTAATGATAATGCCTTGAGCACCGTCTTCATCATGGCGTGCCAGATAAATCACCGTATTGGCAAAAAAATCATCGGCTAAATCAGGAGGTGCAATGAGACAGCGATGTGTCAGATATTGTTTAGTCATCTAAGCATCTCCGAGTTTTAGTCTATCATCTGAAAAAAAGTTTGAAATTTGGTGTAGCTATCACTCTATCGAGAGCTTTCTTGACTATAACATTGACCTTACAAATTTCTATAAGGAATTATAGGCTGAATATATAAATTTATGTTTTTCTCACGCTTAGGATTCTATTTTGAGATTAACGTCACATTAAAATCACTATTTTTAATTTAACAGAACTTAATAAAATAGTGATTTATTATTTATTTTTTACAATTTTTATGACCAATATTTAAAATATCTTAATTTAGTCAAATAATTACATGTGTTATAGAAAAATATTGATTTGATTCATATTGTTTTGATTTGTATGATGTATGTAATAAAAAGTAAGTTGAATATTATTATGTCGGTTCAAATAAACAAAAAAGCTATCACTTTATGTTTTACTTCATTGTTGGCTGTACAAACACATGCAGCGGTATTTGGAACTTATGAAGAAGAGGGATCACTTTTTAGAAGTTCTTTAAATGCAGAACTCAGTTCATCTGTAGCAGCGAAGTTTGACAGCAAGAAAAATTCTAAAGATGCGGTTTTATATTATTTAGAGCAAGCAAGAATTTTACAGGTCAATCAACAATATCAAGAAAGTCTGGATATTTATAAAAAGGCATTTGAGCTGATCGATCAGCAGAACAACAGAAGTAAAGTGAGTGTAACCCGGATGGGGTTCAAAGCCCTTTCGATGGTGAGTAATGAGTCCGTTGTACCTTATTTGGTTCCTCCTTATGAACAGGTTTTAGCGCATATTTCTCAGGCAAAAAATTATATTCTGCTGAATAATGCTGAAGCTGCAGGGGTAGAAATGCGTGTTGCACAACAAATTCAGCGTGAAATTGAACTGGCGCACGAGAAAGAGTTTGCTAAGAAAAAAGATAAGCAGAAGACAGATAAACAAATTGATTATTCAACTTTAGATGAAGCTTTTGCTGGTTTGGATCCGATTGCAGGTCGAATTAAAAATACCTATCAAAATGGTTATGCTTTTTACATGGCAGCTAATTTGTGGGAAGCCACAGGCGACTATAACAATGCTTTGGTGGACTTTAAAAAAGCTTATGAATTACATGGTGATTCAAATGTTGCCAAAGATGTGACCCGGGTTGATACAGTATCAAGTAACAATCAGAAATCAGTACCCGTCATTGTGTTTATTGAACAGGGCACGGTACCGAAAAAGATTGAAAATAAACTTGCTTTTCCCATGCCAAATGGGCTGGTTAATATTGCATTTGCCACCTATGAACCGAGTACTTATATGCCACCGCAAAGCTTAAAAATTAAGCTGGGTGATCGCCAAGTACAGCAAAGTGCTCTGGTTAGTGATATTGGTGCATTGGCAGTAAAAAACCTGAAAGAACAAACCATCAGTACCGTTACCAGCCAGATTGTACGAGCAACGACAAAATACGTGATGCAACAACAATTGGGCCAGCAATTGGGATCTTTAGGGCAGCTGGCTGGAAACTTAATGAATGTTGCCACTGAACGTGCCGATTTAAGAGCATGGTCGACGCTACCAAGTAATACACAGGTGGCACGTTTTGAGGTGAGCCCAGGAAAACATAATCTGAAAATTATCGGACCACAATCCTCGAGCACAACACTTAATGTTGAAGCAAATCCAAACCAAACCGTTTTTGTTTATGTCAGTGATATAAATAATAAAATTTCAGCCAGTGTAAGTGCTGTAACTCGTTAATTTTAAAAGAGTGTAATGATGAAAATATGTTTAAAACTGGGGGCGGCAAGCCTTTTGGCTGCTGCACTTATTGGTTGTACCGCACCCAACTCACTCTCAACCCAAACTGCAGCCGATGGCACCTATAGCGTAAAAACCGTCAGCAATAACCCAAAACTGGTCACGCAAATTGCGGTTGATCGGATCAGTATGGGATACGCTGGCGATTTGAAAAAAGCTTCGATTGCAATCAAGGACCGCTGGTTTGTGAGCCGTAATTTTGAATACAAAATTGTTTGGGTAGATGCAAATGGCTTTGAAGTGAATCCAGAAGGTTCACGCTGGAAGCCTATTCAGTTAACAGGCCGCGAAATAAAGACCGTTCAATCCATTGCACCTAACCCATCTGCTGTTGATGTTGTTGTCTATCTGAGAAAAGATTAAGGATAAGTTTTCCATGAAATTAAAATTAACTTTGGCTACTACTGTTTTGGCTACTTTGGTCTTGGGCGGTTGTGCTTCGAATAACGTGAGTTATGGAGATGCCCAGTCAGTTGAAACCCTGACTAAAGATTTCGGTTCTACCGATTTGCAGATGATTGCGGACAAAATGGTGGATGACATGTTGACCTTTCCGGTGATTGTTCAATTGACCCAAAACCGCCGCCCAGTGATGTTTGTAGACCGCATCCGCAATAAAACGCAAGAACATATTGATACCGAGTCAATCACTGACACCATTCAAAACAAACTCATCAATTCAGGCAAATTCCGTTTTGTAGATATGACTTCTGCCAATGCATTAGCGCAGCAGTTGGCATACCAAAAGCAAAGCGGATTGGTGAACCAGGCAACTTCGGTAAAAGCCGGTGGTCATATTGGCGCTGAATACATGTTAAACGGCAACCTGTCGAGCATTGTAAAAAATGCAGGGGGTAAAAGTGATGTGTATTACAAGTTCACTTTAAAACTTCAAAATGTACAAACCGGCATTGTGGAATGGACCAGCGAGAAAGAAATTCGTAAATCGTCGAAACGTTCGACCTTCGGTTTATAATTCAAATATGCAACTGTGCGATTGCACAGTTGCTTAAGAAGATAATAATGATGAATAAAATATTTTTAGCTTTATTGCTTGCTGGTTCTGCGACCACTTCTGCATTTGCAGCATTAAAAGAAGTGGTTAAGGAAGCATCGGGTAGTGGTGCTACCCAGCATCAAGCGATTTCAGAAGCCTTGTTGGTTGCGGTTCAATCGGTAAATGGTGCGACTGTTTCCTCACGTGTAGATTATGAAACAACTGTCAATATGTCAGTTTCCAATAATAAATGGAGTTATTCGGGTAAAGTTTCTCCAGTCTTTAGCGTAGATAATACTGGCTCAGGATCTGTCACCAAATTCCAGGTGCTCAGCGTGACTGGATCAAAAAACAACTACCGTGCGAAAGTACGTGCGCATGTGGTGCAGTACCAGTCATCTGTTCAAGATCAGCATTTACGCCGCATTGCTGTGCTGCCATTTCAATTTTATGAAAAAAATAACCGTTCTGCCAAGGTGGATTCAGCAGAAGATTTTGCGTCAGAATTGTCTGATCAATTAGGTGTCTATCTGGCTCAAACGGGTCAATTGAGCTTGGTGGATCGTCATTATTTAAGCGAAATGCAGTCCGAGAATGAGTTTTTATACTGGGATGGTGCGCCGCAAGAATTGGCACGTATAGGTCAAAAAGTGGGTGCAGACTATTTGTTGGTGGGGCGTATCAATGATGTCTCGGTTGCCAATGGCCAACAGATGTATGGTCTGAATCAAGGTGCAGATCAAGTGCGTTTAACTTGGCGGGTGATTGAGGCGAATACCAGTAAAGTTGTTGCAGCAGGTACCTTCAACCGCGTTATTGCAGACAATGCAATTCAAAACATGCTGAATAATTCATTGAATGATTCAAGTACAGATAAAATTGCACAAAGCTTGAGCCGAGAGGTGTTGGTCGGGATGAAACTACAACCTGCCTCCTATCAGAATCAAGATGCAGGTTTTACTCCAACCTATGACATGACCCCAGGATCGAGTGAAAAACCGATCAAATGGTAAGTCGGCCTCCAAGCAATGTTATTTGCATTGAAGTTCAAAACCGGTACATGCTGTACTGGTTTTTTTATACCTGTTGAAACTTAAGTTGACGTAACTGCTTGGCATGTTGCAGTGTAGTGTCATTAATTTCGACGCCGCCGGTCATACGGGCCAGTTCATCAATGCGCTGTTCTTCTGCAAGATTGATGATGGTACTACTGGCCGGATCAGTCTGGCGCTTTTTCACCAGCAGATGCTGATCGGATTGTGCCGCCACCTGAGCCTGATGGGTAATACATAAAATCTGTACATGTTGGGCCAAGTCAGCCAATAAACGGCCAACCATTTCAGCCGTTCCGCCACTAATCCCGACGTCGATTTCATCGAAGACCAGCACTTCTGCTTCGGTTTTTTCAGCATTCATGACTTGCATGACTAAGGCAATACGCGACAGTTCACCCCCGGAAGCGACCCGTGCCAAAGGCTGTGGCGGAATGCCCTTGTTCGCAGTAAACAGCAGTTGAATAAAGCTCAAACCTTCAGCACCTGGCTGTTCTAAAGGCTCAAACTTGAATTCAAAATAAGCCTCCGGCAAAGCCAGCTGCTTGACCTGTTCAGTCAGTTGTTTTGCCAAGGGGATTGCGGCTTCACGGCGAATTTCATCCAGATATTGTGCTTTGGCTAAAAATTCCTGATGCGATAACTCGACCTGTTCAGCCAAGGTTTCCGGGTCTTCAAGCTGATGCAACTGTTCCAGTTCAGCATGCCAGGCCTGATATTCTTCTTTCAATGTCTCTGGCTGAGTGCGGTATTTACGGGCTAAACGGTGGAAAATTTCCAGTTGTGAGTTCAATTCTTCCATCCGTTCAGGATCGAAGCTTTGGCGATCGATAAACTGACGCAAGTTTGCCGTTGCATCATCAATTTCACTTTGTGCATTGATCAGTGAATTATAGATTTCAGCAAGCTGTTCACTACGACCAGCATGTGATTCCAGACGACGAATAATTGAAGAAAGTTCCTGGGTCAGGTTTTGTTCGGCTTCATCCAGCACATTTAAGCTATAACTGCAGTCCAGCATGATATGTTCATGATGGCTTAAACGGTCAAATTCCTGTTCAATCTCTTTATAGTCAATCTGGGTAATGTCTTCGAGTTCTTCCAGTTGCAATTCTAAAGTTTCGATCCGCTGTTTGCGGGTGGCTTGTGCATCCAAAGCGGCTTGATGCTGGCGAATGTCTTTTTGCCAGGTGCTATAAGCATTACGGACCTCTTGCGCAGGCTGATAAAAGTTGCTGTAACGGTCGAGCCAGTGCTTGGGATAGGGCGGTTCTAACAGTTGCTGCTGACTGTGCTGACTATATAGCTGTACCAGCAAACGCCCAATTTCTTTCAGCTCTGACAGGCTGCTTGGGCGGCCATTAATCCAGGCTTTGCTGCGGCCAGTGGCAAAAATCACCCGACGTAAATGAATTTCGCCTGACTCGTCATCCAACTCATGTGCTTTTAACCATTCGGCTTCAGGGCTGTGTTCCTGATAGCTAAAAATGGCCGTCACATCGGCTTTATCCGAACCGAAACGTACGTAATTGGTGTCGGTACGTTCACCTAGGCAGGCAGACAGGGCATCCAGTAATAACGATTTACCCGCTCCGGTTTCACCCGTCAGGACATTGAAACCTTTTTCAATATCAATGGCTAAGTGATCGGCTAAAGCAAAATTGATCAGAGTTAAATGTGTCAGCATAAACGCATCCAAGCTGCGAAAAGTTTTAGTCTAAGATAGTGAAATTTTGTTTTGGTCACAAGACAGCTTTTATTTTAAAAGGGTTTAAAACATCAATATCTTACCTTATCTCGGCGCTGAAAATGAAACCTGTGTGTGAAAATAGCCGATAAAATTTGCCATGAATAAATTGCAGTCTATTTTAAGAAAAAGGGAAAATTTGAGTCCAAATTTATCCGGCTGCGCAAAATCTGGACCAGATAAGAGACCCTATACTGTTGATGATTTGAAGACCTAATCCATGCTGCAGAATGCTATTCGCCTTTGGTCGGGGCAACATCAGCAGCAATTTATGCTTATAATTTCATTCATGTAGAGGTTCGTGCACAAATCGCCAGTTGTTCTTTTCAGCCTGCAAAAAAATATTTGTAAAAAATTGAAAAATATTGATTTGGCGGTAGGAAACAGCGATTGATTAGTTTAATGCTCAGCTTTAAACTAGCTCGAGCAAAAATTATAAATGCGCATTATCTGGAGAATACGCATGTCAAATCAGTTTGATCATGTTTCGGTTGTCAAAAAGTCGAATGTTTATTTCGACGGGTTGTGTATCAGTCATACCGTGCAGTTTGAAGATGGCACAAAAAAAACCTTAGGGGTGATTTTGCCAACAGAACAGGCACTGACCTTTCAAACACATGTACCTGAACGTATGGAAGTTATTTCAGGTGAATGTCGTGTACAAATTGGCGACAAAACTGAAAGTGAACTGTTCCGTGCCGGCCAGTCTTTTTATGTGCCAGGCAATAGCCGCTTTAAAATCGAGACCGATGAAGTCCTCGATTATGTCTGCCATTTCGAAGGCTAAGCATTCGTCCCGGATAAGACAAAGAAATTTTAACCTGAATCGGTTAAACTAGATTTAAGCATCAATCCTGTAAAGCCTGCTTTGCAGGATTTTTCTTTTTGCATCGTTACCCATAGTCACCATAGATTTTAGAGGCCGTTCATGGCAAAACCAGAATATTATTATGGCGTTCACTCGGTGGAGTCATTATTGGAACTCGAGCCTGAGCGCGTACTGACTTTATTTACCTTGAAAGGCCGTGATGACCAGCGTTTGAAAAACGTCTTGGCTCTGGCTGAACCTTTCGGCATTAGCGTGCAACAAGCCAGCCGTGACAAACTGGAAAAACTGGCCGGTCAGCCTTTTCATCAGGGCGTAGTGGCTGCAGTGCGTCCGCATCCGGTACTGAATGAACAGGATCTGGATGCCGTATTGAAGCAAAATCCTCAAGCGCTTTTGCTGGCACTGGACCAGGTCACCGATCCGCATAACTTGGGCGCATGTATTCGTACAGCGGCTGCCATGGGGGTTGAAGCCGTGGTGGTTTCACGTGACCGTTCTGCAAGCCTAACCCCAACTGCACGTAAGGTTGCGGCCGGTGGCGCAGAAAAGGTGAAGTTCATTCAAGTGACCAATCTGGCGCGTACTTTGGGCCATATCAAAGATGAATTTAATGTACGTGTAGTCGGAACCATGCTGGATGAAAAAGCCTTACCCGTGGATAAATTTGATTTTACCGGTACAGCAGTATGTGTCGTGATGGGTGCTGAAGATACAGGTTTGCGTCCAATTACCCAGTCGCAATGTGACCAGACCGTGTATATCCCCATGGCAGGGAACTTGCAAAGCTTAAATGTCAGTGTGGCGACGGGGATGGCACTGTATGAAGCCTGTCGTCAGCGTAACGTGTAATTTCTTTACTTTGCTATTTATTTGCTATTTAAAAGTTGTCTGCTATGTCTCCCCGGTCTCAAGGTTATCTTTATGTCGCTATTACCATGTGTATTTGGGGCGGATTTACCATTACCTCTCGCCTGAATGCCCAGTGGGGAATTAGTGCCTGGGATATTACCGCCTTACGCTTTGCACTGGCATTTTGTATTTTGATGCCCATTTTGCTCTATAAAAAAGACACTGCTTTTTTATGGAAAAAGGAGCCTTTCCTTTTGGCGATGATTGGCGGGGTCGGGTATTGCCTGACTTCTTATAGTGCTTTTCATTATGTGCCGGCGGCACATGCAGCCATTTTCCTGAATGGCTGTCTCCCGCTGTGTACAGCTTTAGCTGGATTGGTATTATTCAAACAGCCTTTGGATAAACACATCTGGATCAGTTTGGTGATTATGCTGAGCGCGATCACTGCCATGAGTTTCTTGATGTATCAGGAAACCGGTGTGGCTTTTGGTTTTGGCGACATGCTATTTTTCCTGAGTGCGATCTGGTGGGGTGTTTTTACGGTATTGTTGCGTCAATGGAAACTCTCAGCCTGGCATTCTATGGCAGGCGTTGCCATCTGGTCGGCAATTGTTTATGTACCGATCTATCTGCTGTTTTTACCGAAAAATTTAACCGCACCTGAACCTGTGCATTTAATGCTCCAGGTGGTTTTTCACGGCATCTTTGTGGTCATTGTCGCTACACTGACTTATGTAGAAGCCATTAAGCGTCTGGGTGCATTCAAGGCAGGGAGTATTGTCACTTTGGCCCCGTTTATTGCGGCCATTCTGGCCGTGCCGCTATTGGGTGAACCTTTAAGTCTGGCCATTATTTGTGGCTTGATCGGGATGGCGATTGGTGCATTACAGCCTTGGCGCTGGATGGGTCGTCAGGACAGTTTAGAGAAGCAGCTCGAGCAACAAAAAAAGCAGTCCTAAGGCGACTGCTTTTTTAATTTCAGCGTTTTAAATACGCTTCATGCAGCGGTTTTAAATGGCTATATAAATGGTCAAGATGACCGTCATTTAGCACAATGTCATCAGCCAAGCGACGCTTCTGCTCACGTGGCATTTGTGCCTGAATAATTTTTTCAATTTGTTCAATTGACTGGTGATCACGCATGGCAGCCCGCTGAATCTGCAAATCAATCGATGCATCAATCAGCAGGGTATGATCAGTCAGTTCATGCTGGCTGGTTTCAAACAGCAGGGGAGAAACCAGAATCACATAGGGGCTGGTCGCAGCCTGCAGCTGTTGAATAATAGACTCTCGAATCGCAGGATGAGTAATATTTTCCAGCGTTTTACGTGCTTCAGGATATTTGAAAATATGTTCGCGTAAAGCCCGACGATTCAGCTCGCCATTGTCTAATAGAACCCAATCGCCAAAAGCCGCATGAATCTGTTGTAAGGCGGACTGTCCCTTGGCTACAATCTCTCGCGCGACAATATCGGCATCAACGACAGTAATGCCCTGGGTTTCAAACCAGTTGCTGGCGGCCGATTTTCCACTACCAATCCCTCCCGTTAAACCCAAGATAAAAGTCATAGATGTCCCTAAAAATTACTGACCCAAATAGATTTTCATAATCTGCTCACCCCAAATAAAAGCAATCCATCCGGCAATGGCAATATAAGGGCCAAATGCAAAAGGCTGGTTCTCTTTGCGTACTTTCAGCAGAATAATGCCAATCACGGCACCGACGAAAGAAGAGAGCAATACGATCAATGGGAGCATCAATGGCCCCATCCAGGCACCTAAGGCAGCCAGAAGTTTAAAGTCGCCATAGCCCATACCTTCTTTACCGGTAATGATCTTAAACAGATAATAGACAATCCACAAACACAGGAAACCAATAATATAGCCCCAGATGGCAGAGGTTGGACTGGTATAGATACTATAGCTATTGATTCCCAAACCTAAGGCGGCCAGAGTTAAGGTATAGCGGTCTGGGAGAAGCTGGGTATCAAAATCAATAAAGGTCAGTGCAATCAGTACCCAGGTGAGGATCAGGCCAAACAGCATCTGCAGGGTAGGGCCGAAGACTGCCACAATAATCAGGGAACATGTTGCAGTTAACAATTCAATGAATGGATAGCGAATACTGATCGGATTTTTGCAAGAACCGCATTTGCCCCGTAAAACCAGCCAGCTGATGATAGGAATATTCTGATACCAGCGAATGGGTGTTTGGCATTTCGGACAGGTTGAATCTGGCTTGCTGAGGGTGATTTTTGTTTCGTCAATAATGGCCTGTTCGGGATGCAGCAATATTTGACAATCCTGCCGCCACTCTTGCTCCATCATTTTCGGCGTTCGATAAATCACGACATTGAGAAAACTGCCGATACAGAGACTAAAAAGCCCAACGGCAATATATAAAGCAGTTGGGTTAATCATAAAATAAGAAATGAAATCTTGCATTAAACCACAGAACCCATTTGGAAAATTGGAAGATACATGGCAATCACCAGACCACCAACCAGCACACCCAGCACGGCCATAATGAGGGGTTCCATCATCGAGGTTAAACCATCGACCGCATTGTCGACTTCATTTTCGAAATGCGTTGCGACTTTATCCAGCATGGCATCCAGTGCCCCAGACTCTTCACCAATCGCCACCATCTGTACAGCCATAGACGGAAATTTGTTGGTGACACGCATGGCAAATTGTAGCTGTTGGCCTGTGGCTACATCATCACGGATTTTCATCACCGCTGCTTCATAAACACAATTGTTAGTTGCGCCTGCAGTGGATTCCAATGCATCAATCAAGGGAACACCGGCCGCAAAGGTGGTGGCTAGAGTACGACTATAACGGGCAATAATGGCTTTATAGACCAGGTCGCCAAAAATAGGGGCTTTGAGGGCTGCTTTATCAAGAAAATCACGGAATTTTTTACTGCGTTTTTTTGCTTCAAGAAATCCGGCAATCATCGCACCAATGGCAATAATCAGAATAAACCAGTACTTTTGCATCCATTCCGACATATTTACCACCATTTTGGTAAAGGCAGGTAAATCGGCACCAAATGAACTAAAGAGGTCCTGGAACACAGGTACCACTTTAACCATCAAAATAATGGTCACGATCACGGCAACTACAATGACAGCTGCCGGATATTTCATGGCTTTTTTAATTTTTTGCTTTAACAGTTCGCTCTTCTCTTTATAGATCGCGACACGATCAAGCATGGTTTCCAGGGCACCAGACTGTTCACCAGATTCCACTAAAGAACAGAACAGGTTGTCAAAATATTGTGGGTACTTACGCAAGGCACCAGCAAAAGTATTGCCGCCTTCAACCTCACCTTTAATACCAAGTACTACTTCACGCATGGATGGATTTTCCAGACCCTCTGCTACAATCTCAAAGCTTTGAACCAAAGGAACCCCAGCTTTCATCATGGTGGCCAGCTGGCGGGTAAAAATAGTGATATCCAGGGTGGACACTTTCTTTTTCATTAAACCTTCGAGAATGTTTTTACGTTTTTCCCGAATATGTTTAATCGTGATGCCCTGCTTGCGTAAAGTCACTTTGGCAAGTGCCATATTACGTGCAGGTAATTCCCCTTTAAGTTTTTCCCCTTTGCGATCAATGCCTTCATAACTGAAGACGGGCATCATCTGTGCTTTTTTGACAGCCATGCGTTTATCCTTATTTTAAATTTCATTTATTCACTGGTTACACGATTGACTTCCTGAAGGGAAGTCACCCCCTGCATAACCTTAATTAATCCTGAACGACGTAAATTATTAAACCCCGATCTTTCAGATGCTGCTGCAATTTCCAGTGCATTGCCATCTTCCATAATAATTTTCGAAATTTCAGGTGTTACTTTCATGACTTCATAAATACCGACACGACCTTTATAGCCTTCACGACACTCGGAACAGCCTACAGGTTGATATACCTGAAATTCTGGATGTTTAAGATCTTCTTCGGTAAAACCCATTTCTAATAAGCTGGGCTCTGGAATATCTGCAGGCACTTTACATTGAGAGCATAAACGACGGGCTAAACGTTGGGCAATCACCAGGTTGACCGAGGTGGCAATGTTAAAGGATGGAACGCCCATGTTGCGTAAACGTGTCAAGGTCTCGGGTGCACTGTTGGTATGCAGTGTAGACATCACCATATGACCGGTTTGTGCTGCTTTTACGGCAATTTCAGCGGTTTCCAGATCCCGGATCTCACCAACCATGACAATATCTGGATCTTGACGTAAAAATGATTTAAGCGCAGCAGAGAAGGTTAGGCCCACTTTGGCATTGACGTTGACCTGATTAATCCCTTCCAGATTGATCTCGACTGGATCTTCTGCCGTTGAAATATTGGTATCTTCACGGTTTAGAATATTCAAGCCCGTATAGAGCGATACGGTTTTACCGGAACCGGTTGGACCTGTAATCAGCAGCATGCCTTGTGGTTTTTCCAGCGCTTGCATAAACAGTTCTTTTTGATCGGGTTCATAGCCCAATGCATCAATCCCCAGCATGGCACTGGAAGGATCCAGAATACGCAGGACCAGTTTTTCTCCAAACAGGGTAGGCAATGAGTTGACACGGAAGTCGATGGCCTTGGTTTTTGAAAGCTTAAGTTTAATCCGGCCATCCTGAGGCAAGCGCTTTTCAGAAATATCCATCTGCGACATGACTTTTAAACGTGAGGCCAGGCGTGTGGACAGCTGCAACGGCGGATTGGCAATCTGGCGGAGCACACCATCAATACGATAACGGACCCGATATGACTTTTCATACGGCTCGAAATGTAAATCCGAAGCCCCCATACGAATGGCATCAATTAACAGTTTATTAATATATTTAACGATGGGCGCTTCATCCCCTTGGGGACCATCATCTTCATCAGCTGGTTTGTTCAGGTCTTCTTGTTCTAGATCTAGATCGATATCTTCATCAGAAAATTCAAAACTGTCCGCCTGGGTAAAGTTCTGTTCAATGAGTTTGTGTAATTTCTGGTGTTCTACAATAATCGCTTCAATATTCATTTTACTGCTGAAGCGAATCGCATCCATGGCATCTATATTGGTGGGATTGCTGGTTGCGACGTAGAGTAAATTCCCGCGTTTAAAAATGGGCAAAACGCAATGTTTGCTAATGAGTTTTTCATCCAGCCCTTCCCGGATAATTTGAGCAGAGTCATAGGCGCTCAAATCAAAAAGAGGTTCTCCAAATTCTTGAGAGATTTTTTCTGCAATATCCAGAGAGGAAATTTTCAACTGATCAATTAAAAAAGGGACAATATCTTGATTGGCTTTTTTCGCATTCAATATTGCACTCTGCATATTTTCAGCAGAAACTAAGCCATCTTCGACTAAACGCCGAATAAAACCCGTAAATCTTGGTGATCCTTGTAATGCTGCCATGCTTTAATATGCCTGCTTAATCAATCTGTTTATAATTGGTATCATTGAATTATACTTTTGTTATATAAAAATACCATATCTTAAAATGTTGTCATCTACTTAATATCAGATAAAACTTTGAACCAGTCGTAATTACAGGGAGAAGTTTTTCCGGAGAGTAAAAGAAGATCGATTGCAAAAATAAGAAGAGTATAAAAAAGCCATATGAAAATTTTCTAAAAAATGCTGAATTCCGTGTAGAATATGCGCGGTTTAATGAATTGTTTTTAATAGGTTACTGTATGTCGGGTTCGGCTATTACTCCTTGGGTTGTCGGCAATTGGAAAATGAACCCAATGCAGGCAGAGGCAAAAGCGTTGCTGCAAGATTTAAAAAAATTATTGCAAAACAATGAAATTAAAGAACAAGATTGTTATTTGGGTATTGCGCCAACCATGCTGGCCTTGAGTGGTGTGCAGGCAGAATTGGCAAGTTCAGTACGTCCTGTTTATCCCGTTGCGCAGGATGTTTCCCGTATTGCCGGTACAGGGGCATATACCGGTGAAGTGAGTGCCGAACTGCTGAAAGATCAGCAAATTGATTTTGTACTGATTGGTCATTCAGAACGTCGGGAAATTTTCGCTGAAACTGCACAGATTCTGAATGAAAAAGTTAAAAATGCTTTAAATGCAGGATTAACCATTATTTATTGCGTAGGTGAAAGTCTGAAACAGCGTGAAAATGGTCAGGCAGAGCAGGTGGTATTGCAACAAATCTGTGATATTGCCGCAATTGTTCAGGCTGAGCAGTGGAAAAATATAGTGGTGGCCTATGAACCCATTTGGGCGATTGGTACGGGTAAAACAGCTTCACCTGAAGACGCACAGGCGATGCATGCCAAAATTCGTGCAGGTTTAACCCAAATTACCCCTTTCGGTGCCAGCATGGCAATTTTATATGGTGGTAGTGTTAAGCCGGAAAATGCAGTAGAGTTGGCTGCTTGTCCAGATATTAATGGTGCGCTGGTTGGTGGTGCATCTTTAAATGCAGAGTCTTTCTATAAAATTGCTCAGGCTTTTGCAAATACAAAATAATTAGGAGTTCAGCATGCATGCATTTGTGCTGGTAGTACATATTATCTTAGCCATTTTAATGATTGTATTGATTCTGGTACAACATGGTAAGGGTGCTGATGCAGGTGCATCCTTCGGTGGTGGTGGTGCAGCAACCGTTTTTGGTGCTTCGGGTTCGGCTAATTTTTTAACCCGTTTAACAGCAATTTTAACCGCTTTATTTTTTGTCACGAGCCTAAGTTTAGCGGTGTTTGCCAAAAAGCAAACCACTGATGCCTATAGCTTAAAATCGGTACAAACAACAACCACTGCTCCGGCAAATTCGAGTGAAACTTCACCAGTTGCACCAAAAACTGGCGAATAAATTTATTTAGTTCTTTCTTTTTGGGTGTGATCCGACTAGAATGCGTCACAGCTGCGGTGGTGGTGGAATTGGTAGACACGCTACCTTGAGGTGGTAGTGCTTTCGGGCGTGGGGGTTCAAGTCCCCCCTTCCGCACCAACTTATAATCCAGAACATAAGTTGGTGTAAGCAGCAAATCTGTTGATGCGGGATGGAGCAGTCTGGTAGCTCGTCGGGCTCATAACCCGAAGGTCGTTGGTTCAAATCCAGCTCCCGCTACCATTTTTTAATGGTTTGGTAATGCTATTTATAGAATTGGTTGATTGCTCATCGGGCTCAACTCTTCATAAACTGGCGAAGGTTGTTGGTTCAAATCCAGCTCCCGCTACCAATCAATCTTATTTTAGATGCAAACTGAAATAGGCACCTGGTTTATTAAGGTGAGATGGAATTTTTGTAATGTTGTTGCGGGATGGAGCAGTCTGGTAGCTCGTCGGGCTCATAACCCGAAGGTCGTTGGTTCAAATCCAGCTCCCGCTACCATTTTTTAATGGTTTGGTAATGCTATTTATAGAATTGGTTGATTGCTCATCGGGCTCAACTCTTCATAAACTGGCGAAGGTTGTTGGTTCAAATCCAGCTCCCGCTACCAATCAATCTTATTTTAGATGCAAACTGAAATAGGCACCTGGTTTATTAAGGTGAGATGGAATTTTTGTAATGTTGTTGCGGGATGGAGCAGTCTGGTAGCTCGTCGGGCTCATAACCCGAAGGTCGTTGGTTCAAATCCAGCTCCCGCTACCATTTTTTAATGGTTTGGTAATGCTATTTATAGAATTGGTTGATTGCTCATCGGGCTCAACTCTTCATAAACTGGCGAAGGTTGTTGGTTCAAATCCAGCTCCCGCTACCAATCAATCTTATTTTAGATGCAAACTGAAATAGGCACCTGGTTTATTAAGGTGAGATGGAATTTTTGTAATGTTGTTGCGGGATGGAGCAGTCTGGTAGCTCGTCGGGCTCATAACCCGAAGGTCGTTGGTTCAAATCCAGCTCCCGCTACCAAGTTTCTAAAAGGCTCACAAAAAGGTGGGCCTTTTTGCACAGTGGACTTTGGTTTTTCTGTGTAAATAG
Source organism: Acinetobacter sp. T_3_1 (assembly GCF_025377055.1). Classification (NCBI taxonomy): domain Bacteria; kingdom Pseudomonadati; phylum Pseudomonadota; class Gammaproteobacteria; order Moraxellales; family Moraxellaceae; genus Acinetobacter; species Acinetobacter sp. T_3_1. The sequence goes on from NZ_JACHVD010000001.1 coordinate 353,878, forward strand.
GGGCGATTACGCCCTTTTTTATTGGCTATCGTGTAGTGTCCGACATTTATTGGTCAAATCGTCATGTTTCACTACTAATATAGTTGAGTTAGTCTGAACCGGTCACCGCGACCATTAAATCGCAGCATAATGACGAGAGTAAATGAAGCTATCAAATAAAACTCAAGCACTCCAAGACCTAATCGCTCCTGCAGTGCAAGCATGCAATGTCGATCTTTGGGGAATTGAATTTCTTCCTCAAGGTAAACGTTCTTTATTGCGTATCTATATCGATAAAGCAGATGAAAATAACGAGCAACCTGTCCTGAATGAAGATGGCGAGCTTGAGCAGGGTCGAGGTATCGGCGTACAAGACTGTGTTCGCGTAACACAGCAAGTGGGTGCCATGCTTGATGTACATGATCCAATTTCTGGTGAGTATTCACTTGAAGTTTCTTCTCCGGGTTGGGACCGTCCATTTTTCCAGCTCGAACAGATGGCGGGTTATATCGGACAAACCGTTGCGCTGCGTCTGATCAGTGCTGTAGATAATCGTCGTAAATTTCAAGCCAAACTGATTGCCGTTGATCTTGAAAATGAACTCATTCAAGTGGAAGTTGAAAAGCAACAGGTCCTTGAAATTGATAGTCATAATATCGACAAAGCAAATTTGATTTACCAAGATTAATTTATCCAAATAAATAAGAATCTGAACGAATAGGTGACTTATGGCACGTGAAATTCTTACCGTAGTAGAAACGGTTAGTAACGAAAAAGGTGTACCTCGTGAAGCGATCTTTGAAGCGCTAGAACAAGCGCTTGTTGCTGCGACTAAAAAGAAATTTTATGAAGGCACAAACTCGGAAGAAGCACGTTTACGTGTGGAAATCGATCGTAAAACTGGTGATTACCGTACTTTCCGTCAATGGGAAGTGGTGGCGGATGAAGATCACGAAATGCCGGCATGTCAGGATGCGATTTCGGATGTTGATCCTGCCAAATGGTCGATTGGTGACATTCGTGAACTCGAAGTGGAATCGATCGACTTCGGCCGAATTGCTGCGCAAATTGCCAAACAGGTGATTGTGCAAAAAATTCGTGAAGCTGAACGTGCTCTGGTTGCTGATGCCTATGAATCTAAAGTCGGTGAACTCATCTACGGTGAAGTGAAAAAGCAAACCAAAGATGGCTTTATTATTGACTTGGGTGACAATGCTGAAGCTTATCTTGCCCGTGAAGAGATGATTCCTAAAGAGATTCTTCGTCCGAAGCAACGTGTAAACGCGATTTTGTATAGCGTGAACCGTGAAGGTCGTGGTGCACAACTGTTATTGTCACGTTCACGTCCTGAAATGCTGATTGCATTGATGAAGAAAGAAATTCCTGAAATTTCTGAAGAAATCATCGAAATTAAAGCAGCTGCACGCCAGCCAGGCGTTCGTGCTAAAATTGCTGTGAAAACCAACGATCACCGCATTGATCCTGTAGGCGCTTGTATTGGTATGCGTGGTACACGTATCCAGGCGGTACAGTCAGAACTCAATGGTGAACGTATTGATGTGGTGGTGTGGTCGGACGATCCGGCACAGTACATCGCTAGTGCGCTAGAGCCTGCAGATGTATCCAGTATTGTGATTGATGAAGATGTTCACAGTGCAGATATCATTTTTGCGGCGAGCGACCAGTTGGCACGTGCCATTGGTTCGCAAGGTCAGAATGTCCGTTTAGCCTCTGAATTGACTGGCTACAAACTGGATATGATGCTCGAAGAGGAATTCTACGCACGTCAACAAAATGAAGCTCAACAATATCTAGACATGTTTGTCACCCGTCTGGATATTGAAGAAGACTTGGCAATGGCTTTGGTTGAGATGGGCTTTACTTCGCTTGAAGAAATTGCCTATGTACCAGCTGAAACATTTGATGAAATTGAACTGGATGCAGAAACTGTTGAATTATTGCAAAGCCGTGCGAAAGAAATTACATTGGCAGACGCATTAAAACAACAAGAAAACATTCAAGAGCCAAGTGCAGAACTTGTTGCAATGCAAGGGATGACGCAGGAAATCGCATATGCCCTTGCGGCTCGCGGTGTGGTGACTGTAGATGATTTAGCTGACCAAGCTACTGACGATATCGCAGATATTGAAGGTTTAGGTGCGGAAAAAGCGGGTCAACTTATTATGAAAGCGCGCGAATCATGGTTTAACTAGGAGGAAATATATGACGGACAAGTCGATTAAAGAGTTGGCTCTCAGCGTGGATCGCCCCGTTGAGAAGCTCCTAGAGCAGGTTCGTGACGCAGGTTTACCGCAACGTAAAGCTGAAGATATTATTTCCACTGAACAACAAAATACCCTCGTTAACCATTTGAAGAAAGTTCATGGTCAAGACGATGGGAATGTAGGAAAAATCACGTTGAAACGTAAAACAACCAGTACTGCTAAAGTGGCAAGTACATCAGGTAAGGCGAAGACAATTAATGTAGAAGTTCGCAAGAAGCATACATTTGTTAAGCCAGATCCGGAACAGATTAAAGCTGAAGCTTTAGCGAAGGCGCAAGCTGAACAAAATTCGCGTGAAGCTGAGCAAAAACCAGCAGCGAAAGCTGAAGAACCTAAGCAACAACCTGAATCTAAAGCAAAACAGGCTTTAGAAGCAATGCGTGCAGCAGCGAAGCAAGAAACTGCGAAGCAAGAAGCACCGAAAGCCGCTGTTGTGGTAAAACGCAAGTCAAACAACAAGCCGATTGTAAAACAGCCGGTTAAAGTGACTGAAACACCAGAACAGAAGAAAGCACGTGAAGCACAAGCTGCCCAGTTAAAAGCAGTTGAAGAAGCGGCACGTCGTAAATCGGCTGAAGAAGCACAACAACGTACGCTTGAACAAATGCGTCAAATGGCTTCCAAGTACTCTTCTGAAGATACCACGGCAACAATTCGCGTGATTGATGATTCTCCACTGGCTGCCGGTCTTGTCGGTCAGGCTTATGAAGACTCTTTTGCTAAAGAAGACCGTGAAATTAAACGTGGTGGCAACACCACCAATGCGCGTGCACCGAAAAAAGGTGGCCGTCGTGGTGAAGAGCAGTCTTTCCGTGATAACTCGCATAAACGCGGTTTAAAATCAAGTCAGGCGAACAAGCATGGCTTTGAAAAACCAGTTAAAAAACAAATTTATGATGTTGAAATCGGTTCAACCATTATCGTAGCTGACCTGGCTGCGAAAATGGCGGTGAAGGTGCGTGAAGTGATCAAGGCACTCATGAAAATGGGTGAATTGGTTACTCAGAACCAGGCGATTGATCAAGAGATTGCAGCGCTTGTTGTTGAAGAAATGGGTCATAATCCGGTATTGGTTTCTGATACCCAAGCTGAAGACAATTTGCTTGAAGCGGCTGAAGAAGCGCGTGGTGCTCAAACGACTCGTGCTCCTGTCGTAACCATCATGGGTCACGTTGACCATGGTAAAACATCGCTGCTTGACCGTATCCGTCGTACCAAAGTGGCTGCAGGCGAAGCGGGTGGTATTACCCAGCATATCGGTGCATATCACGTTAAAACAGATAAGGGCATTATTACTTTCCTGGATACCCCGGGACACGCAGCGTTCACTTCAATGCGTTCACGTGGTGCCAAAGCGACAGATATCGTGGTACTGGTTGTTGCAGCTGACGATGGTGTAATGCCACAGACTGCAGAAGCCATTGACCATGCACGTGCTGCCGGGACTCCAATCATTGTTGCAATCAACAAGATGGATAAAGAGTCTGCCGATCCGGACCGTGTATTGAACGAATTGACCACCAAAGAAATCGTACCTGAACAATGGGGCGGTGATGTACCGGTTGCCATGGTTTCAGCACACTCAGGTCAAGGTATTGATGAACTTCTAGACCTGATCTCAATTCAAGCAGAATTGCTAGAGTTGAAAGCATCTGAAGAAGGTGCTGCGCAAGGTGTGGTCATTGAAGCTCGCGTGGACAAAGGTCGTGGTGCGGTTGCCTCTATCCTGGTTCAAAACGGTACATTGAAAGTGGGTGATCTTGTTCTTGCAGGCGCATCTTACGGTCGTGTTCGTGCGATGGTGGATGAAAATGGTCAACGTATCAAATCTGCGGGTCCATCAATTCCTGTAGAAATTCTGGGTCTTCCAGAAGCACCAATGGCCGGTGACGAAGTTCTTGTAGTGAATGACGAGAAAAAAGCACGTGAAGTTGCCGATGCGCGTATGGATCGTGAACGTCAAAAACGTCTTGAACGTCAAAGTGCAATGCGTCTTGAGAACATCATGGCATCAATGGGCAAAAAAGATGTGCCTATTGTCAACGTGGTGCTCAAAACTGATGTACGCGGTACTTTGGAAGCATTACATGTGGCACTTGCTGAATTGGCAACCGATGAAGTGAAAGTACGTATTATTGGTTCAGGTGTCGGTGCAATTACCGAGTCTGACGTAACGCTGGCTGAATCTTCTGAAGCGGTACTGCTTGGCTTTAACGTGCGTGCGGACAATACTGCGCGTCAAAAAGCCGATGAAGACGGTATCGACATTCGTTACTACAGCATCATCTATCAATTGATTGATGACGTGAAAGCAGCAATGAGCGGTAAACTTGCTCCTGAACACCGTGAGACAATTCTGGGTGTTGCTGAAGTACGTGAAGTGTTCCACTCAAGCAAATTCGGTGCAGCTGCAGGCTGTATGGTGCTTGAAGGTGTGTTGCACCGTAATAAGCCAATCCGCGTTCTTCGTGATGATGTGGTGGTATTCCAGGGTGAGCTTGAATCTCTTCGTCGCTATAAAGATGTGGTGGAAGAAGTTCGTGCCGGTATGGAATGTGGTCTTGCAGTGAAAGGCTATAAAGACATCAAAGCACAAGACAAGATCGAAGTGTATGATGTTCAATTGATTAAACGGAGTCTTTAATGGCGGGTAGTCAACGTCTGAAGCGTATGGGAGATTCAGTTCAGCGCGAGTTGTCTGAACTGATTCGCCAAGAGCTGAAAGATCCACGCTTGGGTGGTCTGGTGACCATCTCTGCGGTGAAAGTTAGCCCAGATTTAGGATATGCCGAAGTTTATGTGACCGTGATGGGGCGTGAGCTGGGCGATGAGCAGAGTGAAGCGGCAAACAAAGATACCTTGGAAGTCTTAAACAAGGCATCCGGTTTCCTGCGCCACGAACTGAGTCGTCGTATCAAGACACGTATAACGCCTCGCTTGCGTTTCCATTACGACAAAACCAACGCATATGGCAACTATATGTTTGGTCTGATTGCAGAAGCAGTGAAGGATTTGCCTCCAGCTGATGATGCAAAAAAAGATGATGAATAATCGCTAAAAAGAAAAGCCACCTTCGGGTGGCTTTTTTATTTTAAGTTTTTTCAAGAGTCTGGTAACTTTATTAATTAAACAACATATAAATGATGTGCCGATCAGCAAGCAGAGATAATAAAAGTATTCTATTTTGAGATTCAACCGTATGCATAAAATCAGTTTTATTGTTATAACATTTCTTCTTTCTAGTTGTGCAAGTGTGCCGCCTATTCAATTGGCTTCAAAAAGTAAATCGCCATTTGAAAATGCAACGTTTGGTGGAGAAACTGTGATATTGGATCAGCCGACAAAAAGTAGTGAAGAGATATATCGTATTTTCCGGAAAGCAGCTACAGGTTTTGTATCCTTACAAACTGTGCGAGAAAATGCGGAACAAGCCTCAAGTACATTTTGCGAACGTAAAAATAAAATAATGCATGGTCTTGTTGAAACTGCTGCAAGACCACCCTATATATTTGGGAATTTTCCACGAATAGAGCTAGTGTTTGAGTGTATTGAGAAAGCTGAAAATAGAAATAACAATCTTGTAGTAGGCAAATATGAAAAACTTACAGCCTTAAAAAAACTATTAGATGATGGTGTTCTTACAAAACATGAATTTGAAAAAGAAAAAGCTAAAGTTTTGGATGAAGATTAAATAAATTTACTCAATCGGATGGAACCTTATGAGTAAAATTTGAAATCAGGCTCAGAACATGAGCCTGATTTCAGCCGAGATCATCATGGGAGTTATTGTGAGTCTCTTTAGACGGAGGGCGACGGCGAGTTCGTTGCCAGGGCAAGGGGCGTTCAAGTGCTTCGGGTACTTCACCACTGGTTGAGCGTAAACGTAAATGCAGTGCTGCCTGTGCCATCAGGTTTGCCGATACGGGTGCAGTAATGAACGCTAGCAAGGTCAATAACAGTTCGGCAAAACCGAAGCGTCCCTGAAAGGCTGAAAAGATCATGGCAGCAATCAGGAAGCTCCCCAGCCCCAAGGTACTGGACTTGGTCGGAGCATGCAGGCGCATAAATAAATCGGGCAGACGCACCATCCCAATGCCGCCCACCAGCATGAAGAATGAGCCAATCAACAAAAATATCGAGACCAGGATTTCCATGAAAAGTTGCATTGCTGTTGCTCCTAATCGACCACATGGCCAGTGGTAAAGTAGCGTGCCAAGGCTGCGGTGGAAACAAATCCAAGCATGGCAACCAGTAAAGCGCCTTCAAACAAGGAAGTGCTGGTCCAGTAGATACCCAGAATGACCACCAGACAGGTCGCATTCAGGAACAGGGTATCCAGGGCTAAAAGCCGGTCCACGATGGAAGGGCCGATCACCATGCGGATCAGGCAAAGAAACATGGAAATGGTGATTGCGACCATACACAGACCCAGTGCATAAGGCAAAATACTCATGAATCTTCTCCTAATTCCACATCAAAGATTTCGATCAGTGCTTTTTCATAGCGGTTTTTAATTTCGATAATATCGATTTCGGCATTATCGGTACTCAGGGCATGAACCAGAATATCGCCACGATCATGATCGATCCCGGCAGTCACGGTACCCGGCGTAGTGGTAATGATCAGGGCCAGCAATACATTGACCTGTTCATGCTGGGTTTCCAAAGGCACGCGAAACCATTTCGGATGCAGTTTATGGGTGGGACCAAGCACCTGTTTGGCCACTTTAATATTACAAACAATAATGTCCCATAACACCACAAAGAATAATTTTATGGCCAGAATCCAGTGAATATTGGGTGTGTTGCCAATAAACGGTTTGACTAGACGTGGAATGGCAATGCCCAGCAATAAGGCCATCAGCAAGGTTGCCGGATCAAGACTATGTGCCAGCATGATCCAGCTTAAGGCCACAATCACGGACACGAAGGGATGCGGCAGCCAGCGGTCCAAAAACGATGTTTTTTGCATGCTTAAGGCTCCATAGGCTTGAGTTTGGCATCATCCGGATCAGCAGCTTGCTGATCTTGCTGCTGCCTGATCTGGCGTTGCTTATATTCTGAAATGTGCTCACCTTCTAAAGTTTCTTTAGAGATGATGTAAGGAATCAGATGCGCATTCGGATCGACGGTTTCACCACCATATTTGGTTTCAGGTAAATTTTCAGGATTGAAGGGCTGTACGCTAATCACCTGATTCAAGTCATCCCGGTGCAAAATCGCGTCTTCATACACAGCATTATTTTGGATCTGTTCCGCCGTCTTGAACATGTACTGCTGAATTGGATTTGCGCAAACCATATACAGCACCAGGCCTGACAACAGCAGATAAATGGTTTGGTCATTGCGTGTTGGTGCATGATTGGGTATGGCTTGATACGCTTTGAAGGCTTCGGTTTCCGGTTGGCTTTCAGGTTTGCTGGCACGCCAGAACAGAATGAACCCCACCCGGGTAAAGGCGAGAATGCTGAGTAAACTCACCAGCAGCACCACCGCAATAATCACACCCTGATAAGGGGAATGTGAAGTGGCCTGCAAGATAAAAACCTTGCCTAAAAAGCCACTAAAAGGCGGTAAGCCCGCCATCATCAAGGCAATGAAAAAGAAGGTGAGTGACACCGCTTTGTGCTGTTTCATTTGCGGGGCGATGTTGAAATGGTCTTTGAATGTACCGCGTTGCGAGGTAATCCAGCCGCAGAGCAGATAAAATGCGGCGCCAATAATAGTGCTATGTACCAGATAGTACAGTCCTGCAGCCCAGGCCAAGGTATTGAATAATGAAATGGCAATCAGCAGGGTGCCAATGGAAGATAAAATCATAAAACCGACAAAACGGCGTAAACGCTCGGCGCCAATGGCACCAATCACCCCATACACCGAGGTGATCAAACCGATCGGAAGCAGCCAGTTTGCCAGAATGCCCTGACTTAAGCGGTCATCAAAAATCGTGCCATTGACTCGAAGAATGGCATAGATCCCCACTTTGGTCATAATGGTGAAAATGGCAGCCACCGGAGTGGTGGCAACTGCATAGGTTTTCGGTAGCCAAAAGCCGACCGGCAACATGGCAGCCTTGATGCCAAAGACCACAAATAACAGCAGGCCGCCTGCAACGGCCAGGATATGCTGGTCCGGTTCTAACAGCGGAATTAAACGTGCGACATCGGCCATATTTAAACTGCCGACACTGCCGTAGATCATGCCCAGACCAATCAGAAACAGCGCAGAGGCCAGCAGGTTGATGGTGACATAGTGAATGCCGAGCTGGAAACGGGCCTTGCCTTGTCCGTGTAGCAGCAGGACATAAGAGGCCATCAACAGGACTTCAAAGAATACGAATAAATTAAATAAATCGCCGGTCAGGAAGGCACCGCACAAGCCCATGAGCAAAAAGTGGAACATGGCATGGAAATAACGCCCTTGAGTATCCCATGCGTGACTGGCAAACCATAAGATGGGTGTTGCCAGGGCATAGGTCAGCACCAGCATCAGTGCGGAAAGCTGGTCCAGAACCAGCACAATACCGAACGGTGCCGCCCATTCACTGAGGTTATAGGTCGTGACTTGCCCGCTGCTGGCCAAAATTAAATACAGTACGGCAGTGCCTAAACCCAGGATTGAAGAAACATAACTGATGCCACGACGCCAAGGCTGCCGCCAGTCGTGCGCTAATGAACCTTTGCCGGGATTGCCCAAAAGCACCAGTAAAAAACCGGTAAATGCCGGAATTAAAATGCTGAATATTGGGGTGTGTTCAGTCCAGAACTGGATGATGGCATTCATTAAGGCTCATCCTCGCGCGGGTCAATCGGGTTGATTTCTTCTTTTGAGTCGACATGGTCGGTACCGCTTTCATAACGGCTGCGCAAAGCCAGCTGGACAATAAAAGCCGTGGTGGCAAAGCCAATCACAATGGCCGTCAAGACCAGAGCCTGAGGCAAAGGATCGGTCGCTTTTGTGGTTTCCGTGAGTACAGCGGGTGCATTGACCTGAATTCTTCCCATGGCAAACAGGAACAAATTGACTGCATAGCCAATCATGGCCAGCCCTAAAACCACAGGAAAAGTACGTGCACGCAGGATCAGGTAAATTCCCGTAGCAACCAGTAGGCCAATGGCAGAGGCAAGTAAAAATTCTAGGCTGATCATTTTATTCCCCCTTCAATACAGGACCAGACATGCTGGAGTGGCGCGAGTCACCCAGAACTGAAATCATCAACATGGTGGCACCCACGACTGTGACATAGACACCGACATCAAATAATGCTGCAGATGCCAAATGAATATCACCCAACAGGGGCGGAGCGATATGCACATGGGCACTGGTCAGGAATGGACGTCCCCAGAACCAGGCAGCGAGTCCGGTCAGCCCCGCAATGCTTAGACCTGAACCAATCCAGATTTCATATAAACGGCCTGATTTGGCTCTCAGCATCTGTTCAGCCTGATCCTGCCCTAAGGCAATGTACTGGATCACCAGGGCCAAAGAGGTAATGAGGCCGGCAATGAAACCACCGCCGGGCAGGTTATGGCCACGCAGGAAGATGTACAGGCTTACCACCAGAGCCAGAGGCAATACCCAGGATGCGGTAATACGGAACATCAGCGGAGAGGGGTTAAAGCGGTAGGTCAGTCCCTGGGTGATGGTGGTGCCGTGTGCACGCATGCCATCCATCAGACACAGTGCGCCAATCGCAGCAATACCCAAGACGGTAATTTCCCCGAAGGTATCGAAACCACGGAAGTCGACCAGAATTACGTTGACTACATTGGAACCGCCACCGAGCGGAAGCGACTGCTGCATGAAAAACCATGAAATCGAGTTGTGGTCACGGGTCAGCATCAGCCAGCTAATCCAGCCGATGCCCAGACCACCGCCAATGGCAATCAGGGCATCGCGCCAGCGCCGTGAAACACTGGATTCATAAGGGGTAAGCTGTGGCAGCAGGGAAAGGCTCATCAGCAGCAATACTGTCGTGACCACATCGACCGTAATTTGGGTGAGGGCCAGATCGGGTGCAGATAAGGTCACAAACACCAGAGTCACGACAAGTCCGACCGCACCGCTAATCAGCACAGCCTTGATCCGTTCATGGTGAAACCACAGCATCATCCAGCAGGCTGAGAACAACAGCAGCCACAACACAATGGCAAGCGCGGGAGCATGGACAAGTTCACGTGTGCCTGTGCTCAGGCCTTGATTGATAAAGGGAATGCTCAGCAAAGCGCCACTGAACAGCACAATCCACATCAGATAGCTTTGCAGTGAACCATTTTCAGTTTGCCGTTTGAACTTGCGTGAACTCAGTAACAGATGTTTTAAAAATAAATCGAACAGCACTCTGCCCTGGAATTTGCCCAAGATAGGATCAAGATCAATTTCCCGGATGCGACCGCCTTTGGCCAAAGAAAAATAGAAAATTACCCCACCCAAGAGTGCAACAATACTCATCAGCAAAGGCAGGTTAAAACCATGCCAGATGGCTAAATGGCTACCGGCAAAGTCAGGCATTTGAGTGCTGGCACGTGCAGTTGCATTGACAATATTTTCCACCAGCAGCGCCGGTAACAGGCCAACCAAAATACATAAAACTGCCAGCAGGATTGCAGGTACGCGCATGCCCAGCGGCGGTTCATGGGCTTGTCGGTTGGGTACCTCTAAGCCAATCGGACCATCGAAAAATACCCCATGCACCAAACGCACCGAATAAGCCACGGCAAAAATTCCGGCCAGCGTTGCCATAATGGCGGAAACAATGAGCACCGGACCAGAGAGGTTGGCCAAAAGTTCGGTAAAGAACATTTCCTTGGACAGGAAGCCATTGGTCAGGGGCACACCGGCCATAGAGGCGGCGGTGATCATGGTCAGTGTGGCCGTAAAGGGCAGGAGTTGCCAGATGCCGCTAAGCTTACGCAAATCCCGGGTTCCGGTTTCATGGTCGATGATCCCGGCCAGCATGAACAGGGCAGCTTTAAAGGTCGCATGGTTAATAATATGGAAAATGGCTGCTGCAACGGCTAGGGGGGATCCGATCCCCAGTAAGCACACAATCAGGCCCAAATGACTGATGGTGGAATACGCCAGCAAGCCTTTTAAGTCTTCCTTGAAAATGGCAAAGAAGGCAGCCATACACAGGGTGAACAGGCCCACAAAAGTCACGATATTGTGATACAGCGCTGCACCGACAAAAATTGGCGTAAAACGTGCCAGCAGGAAAATACCGGCTTTGACCATGGTGGCAGAGTGCAAATAGGCAGAGACCGGTGTTGGTGCAGCCATGGCATTCGGCAGCCAGAAATGAAATGGAAACTGTGCACTTTTGGTAAAGGCACCCAGTAAAATTAGCAGCAAGCTTGGAACAAAGAGTGAGTGACTTTGAATTTGATCCTTCATCGTCAAAATCTGGTCAATCTGATAGGTTCCGGTGATTTGACCGAGCAGAATGAAGCCGCCCAGCATGGCCAGACCGCCCATGCCGGTAATGGTCAGAGCCATACGCGAACCACGTTGTGCCGCCTCGTAATTGCTCCAGTAGCCAACCAGCAGGAAAGAGGAAATACTGGTGAGTTCCCAAAAAATAAGCAATAAAATTAAATTGTTAGAAAGAGAAATGCCGAGCATGGAAGCCATGAACAGCATCAGCAGAAGATAGAGTTTGCTTAGGGAGTTTCTAGGATTTAAATAATAATAGGCATAAATATAAATCAGCGTTCCGATCCCGCTAATCAGCAAGCAAAATAACAGGCCCAAGGCATCCAGACGAAAGCTTAAATCGATGCCTAACTGGGGTAACCAGGCCCAGGTTTGTGTGACTGTTCCGCCATTAAACACCTCTTTAGCTTGCAGCAGTAACAGGGTCAGACTACTCAGGCTGACCCCTAGAGCCGCTAAAGCCGTCACCCCGCGTGAAAATTTCAGCCACGAGACAAGGGTTGTGCCTAGTACTAACGGTAACAAGATAATAATCGGTAGCACACTCATATCCAAAGTCGTGAGTTAGGCTATAAACACCTAAGCGTGAATCTTATCTTTCAAGGATTACAGGACTGCAAAGAACAATCCAAACTTCTCAATCTTGAAAGCCGGTTTGAGTTAAAAAATGAAAAACAAGCTGTGTTGCGCAACCTGTAAAAAAGTCATAGTAGAATCGGATTTTACTATTAAACTTTAAATATACATGATCTTATTGCATGAGTAAAACAACATCGATTATTTTTGCGCACACACTCGGGTTGGTTGACATTTCATAAATACTTGCCCGACTTATTATACGCCCCTCTATGCTTGAGGGGCGTAGCGTGTTTAGCCAGATGCAATGCTGAAACTGAATCTTTTAAACATACCGGGTATTTTTAACACCTTTCAATCTTTTGTGTCAGGAAATAGGATGAGAGGAAGAGGTGTCATCCTGTTGTTGAATTAAGTGCAATAATTCTGCTTGTTGTTCTGGCGTTAAATGTTGCTGGATCTGCTCTAACAGGCTTTGCGGGGTAATACTTTCTGATGCAGGCTCATTTAAGTCATCGGCTTCAATTACTTCCTCATTAAACACCAGATTTTCATAAATTGAATCAAATTCTTCCTTGAGCGGTTGCAATTGCATATCAAACAGCTGCTTATGTTCCAGTTTTAAACACTGATATTCGGCTGCATGTTCCAGTAATTCCATGCGGTTGCCAGTGGCAACAATTTGCAGGCGCGGAAACGCCTGATGCAGGCGCTGTAAAATCACTTGCGAAGTATTTTGATCGAGTTGGTGATCAATCGCGTCAATCAGCAAAATGCCGTCGCCTTCCAGACAGGGATATAAACTTTTGGGATTGAGCAGGCACAAACGCCGTACAATATCGCCCACTAGGGCGATCCAGTTTTTAACACTAATGGAAAGTTGCTGATAGAGCATGGTTTTTCCCGCATAACTCACCATCAGCTGCAATTTGGGCTGATACTGCACATAAATATCTTCAAAATTGGGAAGAACGGTGCTGAGAGCCTGTTTTAAGGCATCCAGACTTGGCGCGTTCATTTGCTTCTGGGCATTGACCAAGTGCTGTAAAAAATCTTTGTCTTTATTTTTCTGGATGGACGAATTGGTAATGAGCTGCTGAAACAGCTGCGCAATCTGGGCATTTTCAATATCGCTGATTTCACGAAACCACTCGAAGAAACGGCTAAAGGTGGTATAGGGAATGCTGGAAATTTCATAGGCATGTGAAGTCTGAAACAGCACCGGATTATTTTTGCTCTGAATATTCATTTCATGGACAAAGCGTTCTGCCGGGTAATAGGCAATCAGGGGCAAGCCTTGCTGCTGATCGTGCTTCAGCGCGTTATGATAGAGTTCCACCAGATTGTCTAATTGCTGGGTTTCGGCCTTGCTGGTACCAATGCCATGACTGTTTAAAGTTTTATAAATTTGCCAGTCACAGGTTGTCAGGGTCTTGTCGCCAGATTCGCTAGCGGCATTTAAAGTCCCGATATCGGGAGGAATATGAACCCGAATATCAATTTTGGATTGCAGGCGGGTGAACATGATGTCCTGATCCAGCATCACCACACCGGCAGCGCGCAGGTCTTTATAGCGGGCTGCAAACCAGGTGAGTGCCTGATAGGTAAACTTTAAAATACCGGTTTTGCCGGAGCTTTGATCGCCCAGAATCAGGGTGATGGGCTTGTCATTAAATTTCAGCTTGAGATCGGCAAAATGAAGCGCGTGTTTGAGTTGAATAGAGTCAATTTTCATAAAACACCTGCCTTGCAGCTAAAGCTAAAATTATTCTCCCACCGCTTTACGCAGCGATACCGGCATTTGCTTTTTCAGCTGTTGTACCAGATCGTAAATGTGGTGAATATTTAAACTTACTTTAGCACGTGTGCAGGCTACGTAAAGCAATCTTAACTCTTCGTCACTAATTTTATGGTCTCTTTCATTCACCTTGAACTGATAGTCATCTTCGATGTGCACGCGGTCCCATTCCAGGCCTTTGGCTTTGTGGGCGGTCGAGATAATGTAGTCGGCCTGTTCAATCGGGGTGATTTTGGCCAAGGCTCTTTTGAGTGGATCGGTACCGTGATCATCCACCAGTTTCACTAAGGGTTTAATGTCACTGCCATCATTGGTTTCACAGTATTCATGTACATCGTGCCAGGAATTAAACCAGGCCAGTTCCGGCACGTCGGTCACGCGGCGGCCCTGTTTCAGCATGCTCGCGGCATCGACAAAACGGTTTAATTTGACATGATCGGCCTGCAAGCTGACTTTGTCGCCATGCACCAGTCCGGAAAGCAGCAGTTCCATTGCACGGGCATTGGTACGGCACAAAATCGCATCGCGCTGTTTGGTATGCGGTTTATTCACCACTTTGGAATTCAGTTGCGGATTGCCAAGCAAGGGCACGGTTTCATTTAACGCACCCAAAATGGCGTTGGCATTCAAGGCAATTTCTTCACCAAAACGGAACGAGGTGGTCAGGCGTGATTCCGGCAGCGGCAGTTGTTGCATGGCATTGACCGCACCACGCCAGGCATAAATCTGTTGATGGGCATCGCCGACATAAATCACCTGGGTATTTCTTTGACGCAGCAAAATTCCGAGCATTAATGGGTCGGCATCTTGTGCTTCATCAAACAGTACATAGTCTGCTGGAATATTGGGTTCAGACAGCGCCCAGAGTTTCAGATAAATATCATGCCCAATACCGGCCTGATGATTGGGATCAATCGACTCCAGCCAGCGCCGTTCAATGGCGGGATAAAGATGCTTCTGGAGTTCTTCAATATCGTCCGGATGCAGCCAGCTCGGTGCCTGTAGATGTCGCGGTGCCGGATATTGCGAACTGGTCGAGCAGAAATAGCTGACGGCATTGGCCACCAGACTGGCAAGACGCGACGGCATCATGACATATTTTTCATAACGGCCGCCCATCATCCGGCGCAGGGTAATCGGTTGCAGCCGGTATTCCTTGGCGATAAAACTCGGACTTAAACGCGGCAGGCGAAGTTTGTCGGTGACACCGCGTGGCACACTGCGAAAAGCCAGCGAGTGAAAGGTTCGGCAGTCGACATTGCGCTGAAACTTGCTTTGTGCTTCTGCTGCAATGGCCTTGTTAAACGCCAGATACATGCCACGGCGCTCGGGCATGGCATCGCTGATCATTTGCAGGGTGGTGGTTTTACCTGTGCCAGCATAGGCAATTACCTTGAAGGAATTGCCCAGACGCGCATTATCTATGGCAAGTGCTTGCTCATAGGTGGGATTGGGCTTTTTGGCTACTGACACGGTAAAAAGACTGAATTAATGCTGACGATTGGCTTTTTCCACCAGGCCAGACAGGCCTTGGCGACGAGCCAGCTCGTTTAATACCAGTTGTGGGTCAAGGTCGAAATAACCCAGCATCACAATGGTGTGGAACCATAAATCGGCAACTTCATAAATCAGGTCGTTTTTATTGTCTGCATTGGCTTCAGACTTAAAATCTTTGGCTGCGATGATGGTTTCAACGCTTTCTTCACCAATTTTTTCCAGAATTTTATTCAAGCCTTTGTGATACAGCTTGGCGACATAAGATGAATCCGGGTCGGCTTTCTTGCGCTCTGCCATCATCTGGCCCAAATAGTCCAGTACTTCAACCTGTTCCGAACGGGCAGTCGAGGCATTCATGGCCAGGGTATGCGGGTTGGTTGATTTTCCAGCATAAATCTGGCTTGGATCTTTTAATTGTGCATCGACAATTTTCCAGCCATTCGCAGTCAATTTGCGATAGAAACACGATTCACGACCGGTGTGGCAGGCAATACCACCATGCTGTTCAATCTGCAAAATAATCACGTCGGCATCACAGTCCAGACGGATTTCATGCACAGACTGGAAATGACCGGATTCTTCACCTTTGTGCCATAACTTGTTGCGTGAACGGGAGAAATATACCGCCTGATTTTTCTCGGCAGTGAGCGCTAAAGCCTCACGGTTCATCCAGGCCACCATTAGCACACGGCCGCTTTGATGATGCTGGGCAATGGCAGGGATCAGACCTTGTTCGTTAAATTTTACTTCATCGAGCCATTGCGCGTTGTTCATGAGAATTTCACCAAAAATATGTTCAAAATGGAAAACAGCGAATAAAAAATCGCAGCTGTATAGTGTACGTGATTAGCGGCTGTTTGAGAAAAAAATATACGCATGAACCTTTTGATTTCTGACTCAAAAGGTTCATGTGCTTTATTCACCAAGAATTTTATAATATTCCAATCCTAGGAAAATCAGCTGCTTCACTCATCTAGCACCTATAGCTTTTCCTCTACTTGATTTTATAAGTCCTGCATAAACTGCGGAAAATTCTGTTTCTCCACCATTTCCAAAAACTCGTCTCCCAAGCGCTGGCTTTCTGCTACCGACTGATTCCACATCTGAATTCGCTGTTTCTGGTCCAGCCCTTTTAAAGTGAAATCTTTACGATCCGGCAAGCGACCGAGCGGTAGGGACGCTAAATACTCGGCAGAAGGGGAAAGCAATAAGGTGCGTGCCTGATTTTCCGGATTGGCCTTGCGTTTTTTCAACATCTTGTCAAACCAGCCCGGAGTAATGCTGTCGCTAAAATGCGGATACAGCACAATGCCTTGGCTCTGAAACGGCAGGTCAAGGTGATAGTCAATTAACCCTCCATCACGGTAACTGCCTTTCGGGGCATCGGGAATATCGCGGATGGCTGCCATCACGCCGGGAATAGAAGCGGAAGCCATTAGCCAGGAGGTAACATTGCTGAGATTTAGGGGCTGATAATGCGTGGTAAATTCATCATTGACTTTAAATTGTGTTCCCATCTCCGGCTGGCTGATCACCCGTTGCATAAACAGACGGTTGTGTTTGCGTGCCAAAGCATTGCTGCTGATGATTCCGGCCACCGATGCCATTAACGGCAGGGATTTGTCACTCTGGAAAATGTGCTGGGCTTTGACCGAGATGACGGTCAGGTGATAGTCGGGATGCTCAACCAGTTGCTGTTCTTTGCCTTGCACCAGATTGAGCAGCATGTCGCGACAAATCTTACCGACTTCCTGACGAGACATTTTTTTATGGAAATACAGGTTGGTATAAAGCTCTGCAAGGCGCTCCGTCCCTTCTTTTGCGCCCCAGGCCGTAATACTGGCAAAACGCCAGCTGCCAATGGATGAGCCAATCAGGGTTCTGCGCTGTGGTGCTTGTGCCAGGAAATTGCCAAAAATGGCTTGATCGAGGCCTTGAATGCCTATGCCTTTGGGACCACCTGCAGCACCGGGAACAATATCGACAAAATTTGCCTGCAAGCCTTCTTTTTCAATCAGTTGACGTGCCAATTTGCCGGCACGGATATTTAATGAAGCAGGGCGTTTATGCAAGATTTGCGTCATGGCTTCTCATTAAAATATACAAATGTCTACTCATTTTAAGCGAAAGCCAAGTGATCCCAATGGCGAGAAGTGTCCAAAGGTGACTTTGGAGTCATATAGGCAATAAAAAAGCCTGAAGGGCTCAGGCTTTTTTTGAGGCTTAGAAGGCGCGGTATTGAATGCCAATAGAAGCCAATCCATAGCGTTTGTCTAAACGGGAAGCAGTGACCCCATTATATAAGAAGGGTACATAGCCAATTAAGTTATTTTGGAAAATCTGACCTTGTAGGTAAGCTGTCAATTTAGGGGTAAAGTCATAACTGAACTTGGCCCCAATGGTATGATTGTCTTTAATCGCCTGATTGCCAAAATTAGCAACACGGTCATCAATATTGTCGCGCCACAGGCGTTGGTAGTGATAGGCAAGCTGGCTTTCAAATTGTTTATAGCGCCAGTTCCATGAACCGCCCAAGCCTGCATAATAAGCATCATAGTTAAGATCTTTTTGGACATCAAGATCAAATCGATCAGCATAGTTTGCAATATCAATATCCCGTACGATTAGACCGTCAATCAGGCAGCGACCACTGGGTGTTCCGGTTAATTGATTGTTCGAGTCAATATTGATATTGGCCTTACAATCGCGTCCATTGCCGGTCAAATGAACCATCAAGTCCAATTCATCCACTTTGACTTTGCTATATCCTAAAGAACCAAATAAATTCACTTGATTCATAAAGTCAATTTTATGGGTATAAATAGTATCTAGCTGAATTTGAGTGTCACGAGGATTGGAAACAACGACCTCATTAATTGTACGGCCATTCACATTGGTAGGGGAGGTTTTTGCTAACTCATCCGCTTGGTTGCCCCAGAAAGACAGTTTAAAAGCAAGATTAGATCGATCGGTCGAAAGACTTTCCGGAAAGTAGGTAATACCTAAAGCTCCAGAATTTAACTTATTGGTATCTTCTCTGAACTCAATTTCTCGACGCCAATAGCTAGCACTGATAGACCATTCAGGATGAAATTGATATTGGGCACTTATATGCGCACCGATATAATCTCCTGCGTCTCCTTGAACACCTTCGCTTTCTCGTAAATCTAAAAAGTCGACAGTATCGTTAACCAAATCCAGGCTTGCATTGGTCGTAAGCTTATTTTTAGCAGGCGTGGCTTGTAAAAACAAATCATCGGGTGCGGCATAAGTATGAGAAATAATGAATGCTGCAGAAATAAAAAGTAATGATTGATTTTTCAACTTGAATTACCCAATAGGAAGTGAGAGAAAAGCCAGTGATGATCACTGGCTTTTTTAATTATGATTATTGGATGACAAAGTAGCCTGTAGAAGTAAATCCACTAAAGACAGTTGCAGCTTTATTTGGAAGACCAAATGTACCCAGGTTCAACCCTAAGGTTGCAGAGACTGGATAAGTAGTTGGAGCTACAAAAACAGATACCTCAGCGTTTACCTGGTTGCTTGAGACGATCAAGTTTTTATAATTATTATACGGCTGACTTAAAATCGGGAAAGCTGCGACCAGATCTGTTAGGGCAATTGAATCACCTAGGAATTCTGTATCTTCCGCAACTTCAAATGAGCCTTTCGGTGCATTTGCTAGCGTAGTTTCAATTTCAATAATAGTGCCTGCAGGGATAATGATTTTGTTAATAGCAGTAGTATTATCAAACGAAACATTTACCTCGCTAATATACGCGGTCAAGGTTTCAGGCTGGCCATTTTGACCAATTGCAGCAGTAGCCTGGAAGCCTAATTTAATAGAATCGGTACCTGTAGCTGCTTTATTTAAATTGAATTTCACTTGTGCTAATGAATCAATTGAAGTCTTATTAATCGCCAGACGTTGAGTATTATCGGAATTGATAATACTTGTAATGTTATAGCCTGCTATTTCAAAGTTGTTATACAGGGCAGGAGTAACTTGCTCTTGAATTTCACTCACAATCGTAGGATTGCCTGCTAAGTATTGTTCTAGAGTAGAAGAGCCTGCTGTAGTCAAACTGGTATTAATAGTGGTTGTTACATTTTCTACTTTGGTTTGATTAGCTTGAATTTCTGCTTGAAGACTAGGTGAAGAAGTTGCTGCATTATTAAAGATAGTTGTAATAACAGCAGAGTCTACGCCTGAACCAGTCAGTAGAGGAGTTGTCGCGATGGTGGTTTGAACGGACTTAGCTGCTTCAGTTGTAGTTAAACCGGCATTCTCAAGCTGAGTTAAGATTTGTTGCAAGATAAATACAGCGGCTTTTTGTTGATTCGATCCTTCGGTAATTGGATCAAATGTCGTTATATCTGTAATTCCCTGTCCGTTTTTATCGTTAGCAAAACCCAAATTTGTAAGAATGGCTTTAAATTCTGCATCGGGTAATTCAGCTTGTAAGGTGGTAAGTGGGCTCGCCACAATTTCATTAGTTGAATTAGCTTGATAATTGATTTCTTTAACTTTCAATTGACCATCAAATGGAAGTTTGGTAACCGTATCAATACCGCCAGTGATAATGAAACCCGTTTCCTGACAGTTTTCTGTTGTGTTGAAAGTAAATTTACCGTTTTCATCTGTTTTCAGATCTGGATAGGCTTCTTGACAAGCAGGGTTAGTAAAATCAACATCTGCGCCAGCTACATAAAAATCCACAGCTGTACCAGAAATAGTTTTCGGCGCAAAAGGTGCTTCAGAACTCCCACCACCACCGCCCCCACCACAAGCCGCTAATAATGAAGTTGCAATTGCTAATGTTGTTAGTTTAAAAGTCTGATTGAACATAGTATTCCCTAAAGCCTAAGTTTTAGTTATGAGTGATGCTTAACTTTATAACAAAAAAATGGTTAAAAAATAAGTGAAAAAAACATCTAAATTGAACTAAATGCAACAAATCATTATAAATAATAATTGAATAATCACTTTAGATATTATGAAAAAATCAGCCCATCATAAACGGACTGATATTATTTTTGAATAGGGAATCTTATTTCGCAATTCGCCAGACAGCCAGCAAGCTCGCCAGCATGATCAGAATAATAGACACATACCACGGTGCAATAATCGCAATCGATAGCAAAATGGCCATAATGCTGCCAAAAATCCAGCTGCGTTTTTGCTGATGTTCCATTTGCAGACGCATGCTTTGCAGTTCATGCAATTGTTTGGAATGCCAGGCGGACTGGTTTTTTAAACCATTCAGGCTGTCAATCATCAAACTTGGTAAATCCTGTGCACCCAGCAGAAGGTCAGGAATCTGCTGGCCGATTTCCTTCATGTTTTTCACTGGATTCATGTTGGCCTTGATCCAGTCCGTTAAAATCGGTTTCGCCAGTTTCCAGATATCAAGATCCGGGTAAAGGTCGGTACCCAAACCTTCTACATGCACCAGAGTTTTCAGCAATAACATCAGCTGCGGAGGAATTTCCAGATGGAAACGGCGGGCGATATCCATCACCTGAATCAGAATGCCAGCAAAATCCAGCTCACTCATGGGTTTTGATACCATTGGACCTACGGTACGACGCATTTCACGTGCCAGGGCATCCTGGTCGGTGCCTGGTGGAATCCAGCCAGCTTGGTGCACAATCTGAATCAGCTGCATAAAGTTGCTGTTCATGACCGCAAGTAACATGCGCGCGACAGTCATCTGGTCATGCTTGGAGAGCTCACCCATGATCGCGCAGTCCAGCGCAATAAAGCGCGGATTGGCCGGGTTGATGGTTTCGACAAATACGTTACCCGGATGCATGTCGGCATGGAAAAAGTTGTCACGGAACACCTGGGTGAAGAAAATGGTCAGGCCTTTTTCCGCCAGATCCGCACGATTCATGCCCATCTGGTCAAAAGTCGCCGTATCGGAAATCGGAACCCCCGTGATGCGTTCAGCCACCATCACATCTTTGCTGTCCATGTAGACTTCAGGCACATACATCATGCTTGAGCCGGTGAAATAATGGCGCATACGACGGGTGTTGTCGGCTTCCAGGGTCAAATCCAGTTCATTCAGAATGATCTGGCGATAGTCCTGAATAATCTCCGATAAATGCAGGGCACGTGCGGCTTCCAGGCGTTTTTCCAACGCTGCACCCAGCCATTCCAGAATTTTAAAATCTTGCAGAATTTGCGTGCGAATGTCGGGACGCGTAACTTTCACCACCACTTCGCGACCATCATGCAGTGCCGCAGTATGCACCTGCGCAATTGAAGCAGCGGCCAGCGGTTGGGCATCGAAGCGGGCAAACAGCGTATTGACATCGGCTTTTAGCGATTGCTGAATTCGTGTTTTAGCCACATTGCTGTCAAAGGGTTTGACCCGGTCTTGCAATAAGACCAGCTGCTGTAAGACTTCAGGTGGCATCAGGTCACGGCGGGTTGAAAGCAGCTGTCCCAATTTAATCGCCAGCGGCCCCATTTCTTCCAGAGCTTCTTTCAGCTTGAGCGGATTTTTACGTTCACGGCTTGACCATGCCGCAGGGTGCATGCGAATAAAATTTAAAGCATGACGGGCTTTTTCCGGTAATTCTTCCGCAGGAAACAACGTGTCGAGTCTATAGTGCGCGGCGATGCGCCAAAGTTCGAGTAAACGTGAAACGTGCGGAATCATAAATCTCATTACCTAATCTTGAGGTGAAGCAGGAGGTGTATCTAAAGCATCAATCTGTGCCTGAAGCTGTTGAATTTTGGCTTCAGCACGGTCTAAATTTTGATTGAAAATTCGGGTATCTTGTTGCAGATCATCCATTTGCCAACGTGCAGCAAATAAGCCTGTATCTTCTTTTAACGCATCTTCAGCAAAGAATAAATAACTTTCTAAAGAACGTTTTAAATGTTTCGGTGCCAGCTGGATTTTGCCCAGTTCATGGGCAAGGGCAGGGCCAACCCACGGACTTAAATGCGAAGCCAAATCCGGTTCAGCCTGTTGCATGATACGTTGGATTTCCTGTAATAACTTGTAGTCCCCTTGCAGCGGAATATTGCCGATTTCATCTGAAACCAGCAGTTTCAGCAGTTCAACGACATTGCCGACTTGTAAAGTCGCAGTGGCTTCAGAAATCTGTGAGCTGTTGGCTTCATAAGGCCGCTGTTCAAAAATCGAAGCAGCTTCAGTATGTCCAGTGGCTGTTGGCTCTAGGCGAACCTTGCCATCATCAAAGAATACATCTACAGAAAGCTGCGGTGAGGCAATCACCACACGCAGCATTTTGCCAGCCAATGCATTTAACTGGATACGGGTAATCACATCCAGATCAATGAAATGGTGAATCACACGTTCAACGGCACCCAGTGCCAGAATTGACCACATGAATGGGAACCTTAAAGTTTAAAACCACGGTGAACGGCAACGATACCACCCGTCAGGTTGTGGTAATCACAGTTCTGGAAGCCGGCATTTTCCATCATTCCTTTAAGCGTACGCTGGTCAGGATGCATACGGATGGATTCGGCCAGGTATTTGTAACTTTCAGAATCGTTGGCAATAATTTTACCCATGATCGGTAAAGCGGTGAACGAATACAGGTCATACAGTTTAGAAAATGGCTCGAATACAGGTTTAGAGAATTCAAGCACCAATAAACGGCCGCCTGGCTTAAGTACACGATACATGGCAGCCAGCGCAGCATCTTTATCGGTCACGTTACGTAAACCGAAACTGATCGTCACCAGGTCAAAACTGTTGTCTGCAAATGGCTCCAGTGTTTCCGCATTGGCCAAAACGAAGTCCACATTGGTACAGCCGGCATCAATTAAACGGTCACGGCCGACATTCAGCATCGATTCATTGATGTCTGAAAGAACCACATGGCCGGTCGGGCCGACTTCACGGCTAAAGACTTTGGCCAGGTCACCAGTACCGCCGGCAATATCGAGTACGTGCTGACCACGGCGTACGCCTGACATATTAATGGCAAAGCGTTTCCATAAACGGTGAATACCGAAGGACATCAGGTCATTCATGATGTCGTATTTGCTGGCAACCGAGTGGAATACTTCAGCGACTTTCTGGGCTTTATCTTCACTGCTGACAGTCTGGTAACCGAAGTGGGTGGTCGGACCGACATTCCCGGTATTGGCACCACGCGGCAGATTGTATTTGGGTACTGAACCGGTCACTGGCGTATCGGTCAACTGTTGTTGTAAAGATTGTTGCTGACCTTGGGCAGTGCCTTGTGGAAGAGGCTCAGTTAAGAAAGGACTCACTTTGTCTGTATTTTGTGCCAGCTCAGAGGCAGAGGTAGGCGTTTGCTTTTCGTTAGACATTAGAGTCACTCCTAACATAAAAATAGGGTTAATGTTGCAGTGCTTGCATGATGACAGATTCTAGGACGTTGTACAGCAATCAGCATGCAATTGTTATGAATAATATACAGAAATCTGCTCTGTATTTTTTATTCACTGCTCAATTTGTTATTTCCATCACAACATAATTGACTAAAACGGGTGAGGATCGCCGGCATGAACTTTATGGATAATCTGACGTTCAACCGCGGTAAAATCCTTCACGAATTTCTCAGCTGACTTTAACGGTTTCATGGCCAAAAAGCCATCCTGCATAAATTCATACATAATGTCGAAATTATATTTGCTGGCTGCACCTTTACACATTTTAAATGCAGTCTGAACCATAAACGAGCGCATGTACTTATCCAGGCTATAACCCAGCTGGTCGAGTAAATCCAGCTGTTTTAAACGGGATTGCCCCTGATCGAGTTTAAGATAAGTCAAACGCATCATCTCATCGTTTAAAGTTTCGTGCGGATGATAATCTTCAAGGAGCTGCATCGCCACCTGTTCATCCAGCTGCACCGCCAAAATGGCCAAAGATACGCCTGATGTTCCTGTTTTCACTGCATTTTCAGGAATCAGCTTTTCAGCCTTGTGCGCATATTTCATCAAACGGGCAATCTGCTCAGCCAGTGCATCAAAATCCGGACCACCATACAGACGGTTCAGGAAATACTCCGACATCAACACATTCTGCTTTTCAGTAAACTGTTTGCTATGGGTGGCCTGCATACGCTGTTTTTGCCAGGCCTGTACATCTTGCAGACGCCGAAAAATTTCAGGGTTTTGATGATAATTCAATTGATAATACAATTCTAAAAGATCATCTAATGCAGCCAGTTTAGACATGCTGTGTCTCTATTATTTTTTAGATGGCTAAATATTAGAGCGAGACGGACAAAGTCGCTATGACAAACAGCCAGAAAAATGATTTAAATTAAGTCAGTTTGCTAGAAAATGCAGCAATTATGAGCAACATAAACACTATGTGTTCAAATTCAGCCTTGGATTATGCTTGAATAGACTGAGATTTAGAATAAAGGACGGGGAACAGATGACACTGAAAAAAACAACAAATCCGCTGCTGGATGAAGATGAGCTTTCCCTGAATCTGATTGAAGCCCAATACCTGCTAAGAAATACCCGGGGTCAGAATAATGCCAAAAGTGTGCTGGTGCTGGTCAATGGCATTGAGCTGGCTGGAAAGGGCGAGGCAGTGAAGCAGCTGCGTGAATGGGTCGATCCGCGTTATTTGCTGGTCAAGGCCGATGCCGCCAACATGTTCAACAATCAACAGACCTACTGGCAGCCGTATGCAAACTCTATTCCTGCCGAAGGCCAGCTCATGGTGTTATTTGGCAATTGGTATAGCGATTTGCTGGCCACAGCTTTGCATGTGTCCAAGCCTCTGGATGAGTCGCAGTTTGATGCTTATATTGCCGATATGCAGGCTTTTGAGCAGGACTTGAAAAATAATCATGTTGATGTGGTAAAAGTCTGGTTTGACCTGTCCTGGAAGTCCTTGCAGAAGCGAATGGATAACCTGGATCCCCATGAAGTGCGCTGGCATAAATTACATGGTCTGGACTGGCGTAATAAAAAGCAGTACGACAGTTTGCAAAAGCTCAGCCAGCGTTTTATCAAGGATTGGAACATCATTGATTGTGAGGATGAAAAAGCCCGTAATCAACAATTTGCACAGATTATTTTGGCGGCGATGAAAAACTGTCCAGAGCATGTGAGCGAAGTGAAAAGCAAATGGAAACCGGCGGCTGTTCCCGAGCTGCTTTTGCATCCTGAAAATCAGCCCACGACCAAGGAAGACTATAAAAAAGAACTGAAAGAACTGTCGGTAAAAGTAGCCGAGGCGCTACGTTTTGATGACCGCAAAGCCATTATTGTATTTGAAGGCATGGATGCGGCAGGAAAGGGCGGAGCCATTAAACGGCTGGTGAAAAATCTGGATCCGCGTGAATATGATATTCACAGTATTGCAGCCCCAGAACGGTATGAGAAACGTCATCCGTATTTGTGGCGTTTCTGGACCAAGTTGCAGACCAATGAAGACATCCGGATTTTTGACCGTTCCTGGTATGGGCGGGTGCTGGTAGAGCGCGTAGAAGGGCTGATCAGCGAGCATGGGTGGCAGCGTGCTTATGAGGAAATTAACCGTTTTGAGAAGGATCTGGTCAATAGTCAAACCGTGGTGATCAAATTCTGGCTGGCGATTAGCAAGGACGAACAGGCCGCCCGTTTTAAAGCCCGTGAAGAGACCCCAAACAAGCGCTTTAAAATCACTCCGGAGGATTGGCGCAATCGGGAAAAATGGGATGCTTATTTGGATGCAGCCGCCGACATGTTTGAACGTACCAGCACCGATTATGCACCGTGGCATATTATTGCCAACGATGACAAAAATACCGCGCGCTTAGAAATATTAAGAGCCATTTTAAAACAGCTGAGAGCCAATTAGGCTCTCAGCTGCAGGATGAATTTTTTATTAAATCGAGAGGGGGATTAACTCGCCATCTGGGCTTGCTGTTTTTGTTGAATGCCTTTGGCAATTTTGTAACAGTCTTCTACGTGAGCGCCTGCGACTTTTTTCATCACAATATAGCCTAAACTTGCAGCAACAATCTGACCGCCCAGAGGAATAAATTTGGTCACCTGTTTGGTGATGACCTTGGCTACCACATTGTTGAGGGATTTTTTGACCGCGGTACGGGCTACCACCAGGCCGGAAAATTCTACCCCGCGTTTACGCAGTTCCTGCCAGTGCACTTGTTTGGTTTTGGGATCATAGACACTGATTTGTTCCGGAGCCAAACCAAAACGTGCATTCACTTCCGGAATGAGTTGTGACAAAATTCCGACATCGATGACCACATCCAGAAATGGAACCGGAATGATGGCTGCTCCTGCAGAGCAGTAAGCACGTTTTTTGACAAGTTCTAGGCATTCTGCCCGAATGCTTTCCAAGTTTAAATTAGGGTCGATTGTGTCTGGAGTTTTGTCTGTTTTCATCATGTAAATACCTTAAATTTCGTGTTATTTGTTCTATTCAACCATCATTAAGGTGTGAATTTCAAAGCATTTTTAAATTCAGCATCCACCTAAAAGTGACATAGACAGATGCCATTGTATAGTAAATAATCTTTATGCTTTTGTAGGCGTTTCATTTTTAAAAAATATTGGGGTAATTCAATAATGGCCATTCATGTGATTCAAAGTCAGCGTATTGATGTGCTGGTGCACGCCATGCTGACGACCGTGAATAAGCCTGCCACCACGCCTTTTCAGGTGCTGCAAACCCAACATTTTATTGTGCCTTCGCATGCGGTTGAAGCCTGGCTGACCCAGAAACTGGCCGAACAAAAAGGCATCAGTGCCAATACCCAGTTTCATCACCGGATTCGCGGTTTCCAGTGGTCCGCCTATCAATGGGTACTGGTCGATCAAAAAGAACAGGTACGTAAAGCCAATATTCCGCGAATTATTATCAAGTGGCGCGTGTTTCAGGCGCTGAAAGCCTTTATCCAGAGTGAACAGAATCCTTTACAGCTTGATCATCCTTTGCATTCCATCGTCCAGCGCATTTATGACAGCGCTGACCGCCTGGAACAGGGCATCGAAAAACAGCTGAAAAAGCAGGGCATGCTGTATTGGGTGGCAGAGCAGGTTTCGCGCCTATTTAGCCATTACATGGAATATCGCGGACATTGCCAGAAAAACTGTCCCGCGCAGATGTGCAGCTGTCCAACTAACTGGTTGCAGGCTTGGGGGCAAAATAAGGAACTTCCAATTGAGGACATGTTCTTTAAAACCAATAGCGACATTTCTGAATTTACCCTGAATCAGGCCCGTGAACTGGAAGCCTGGCAGCGCTGGTTGTGGCAGGAAGTGTTTCATCAGGACTTTGAACAGATGCAAAGTATTGATGCCATGTTCTGGGAGGTTCTGGATAATCCCGAGACACGCAAGGCGGCACTCAAAAGATTGCCGCAACAGCTGGTGATTTTTACCTTGCTGGATTTGCCTCCCATGCAGCTGGCGTTTTTACGCCGTCTGGGACAGTATCTTGATATCTATATTTTGCACTATAACCCGTCACAGGAATATTGGGCCGACAGTGTCGATCCGAACTGGAAAGCACGCTATGACCTGCGGGTAAAAGAGCGCTTTATTGCGAAAAATCCTAAGGCCAGTGATGCCGATATTGAACAGTTTTTCCAGGAATTTACTTTAAATTTCAATGCAGAACAGCGCGAGTCGCGTCATCCTTTGTTGACCCGTTTTGGCAAGCAGGCGCGTGACCACTTCTCCCTGTTATCAAACTTGTCGTCGGGGGAAGATGGGGTCTGGGCAGATGCCTTTATTGATGAATATAAAGCGAATTTACTTGGTAAAATCCAGTCCGATATTCTATATCTGGTAGAACCAGAGCAGCATCAATATGTACTGGATGAACAGGATGATTCGATTCAGATTCATGTCTGTCATTCCAGCTTACGCCAACTGGAAGTCTTAAAAGAGCAACTGATTCACTGGCTGGCACAAGGCACAAAGGATGCACCCCGCCGGCCGAGCGATATTCTGGTGCTGAGTCCTAGTTTGAGTGAACTGGAACCGTTGATCCGTAGCGTATTTGCGCCACCGCCGAGTGAGCGTGATCTGATCCAGCAGAAAGCGGGCCGCAGACATGAACTGTCCAAAGACAGTGTTTATCTGCCGATTCAGATTGCCGGCGTGACCCAGCTAGATGCGCTGAATGCCTGGCGAGCGGTACTGGGACGCATTGAACTGATTCAAGGACGTTTCAGCATTGAAGATTTTGCCGACTGGCTCAGCCTAAGTGCAACCCAGCAGCTCTACGGTTTAGAAGTCAACTCAATTGAACGCATTACAAAATTGCTGGTTGATGCCGGCTTTAAGCGTGGGCTGGATGCTCAGCATTTAAAACGCAGCCTGTGCGAAGGTGATGAAGACTACCGTTTCAGTTTTAAATTTGCACTCGACCGACTGGCACTGGGTATCGCCATTCCTGAACATACCCTGTTCAATAACACGCTGAGTTTTGCCCAGGTCTTGCCGAGTGACTTTGAACTGATCGGCAAACTGATCCAGATTTATCAGGATTTTGATGTACGCCGTGACTGGATGATTGCCCATGAGCAAGACAAAAATGTGCCGGTGGAGCAGTGGTTAAAGCGCCTGATGCAGGATATTGCCGAATTTGAGCAAGCTGGTGTCGAATCTTTAGCCGCGGTTTATAAAATCATTAAAAAGCAAGAACGTATGCTGACGCTGGCCAGCTTTTACGATGAGCATGATCATCATGCCTTGCGCAGCTTAAGCTTGCCTTTGCCTTATTTGCTGGCAGAAATTAACAATACGCTGGAAGCTCAGCTGGATCATGCTGAACCGACCGGACAGATTACCTTTAGCCAGATTGGACAGATTCGTCCTGTACCCTACAAGCTAATTGTGATGCTGGGACTGGATAGTGGTAAATTTCCAAGCCGAACCCAGCATTTGCCTTTTGATTTAATGGATTTGCTGAAGCCGCAGCTGGGTGACCGTTCCCGTCTGGAAGATGATCAGGGCGCATTTTTAGATCACCTGTTGCTGGCGCAGGACAACCTGTGGCTGTTTTATAACGGCTTCGACATTAATGATGGGGAAGTGCGTGATCCTTCTACCGTGTTGCAGGAACTGGTGCTGCATCTGGCCTTTATTGTGCAGTCCAAACAGCCTGAAACCCAAGTGGATGAAACGGTGAACCTCAACGGTGTAGAGGTGCCTGAACAGCTGCAATCGCTTTATCATGTCCATCCCTTATTGCCGTTTGATCCGGCAGGTTTTGAAAGCAACAGACCGGTGCGTTATCAGGACCAGTGGTTCTGCGTGGCCGGGCAGATTCGCCATGCCACAGGCAAGCGGACGTCCTGGGTAAATACACCCTATCAGCTGCTGCAACAGGATGTTCAGTTGCTGGACAGTCATCAATGGATTCAGGATGTAACTTTTCCGGCACGTTTATATTTAAAAACTTTAGGTGTGGAAAACCTGCGTCCGGAAGATTTGCCTGCCGTGGATGAGCCTTTGTTGCTGGACGGTTTGGGGCGCTATGCCGTGCGCCAGTTCCTGCAAAAGCAGGAAGGTGCAGCTAAACCGGAACTATTGATGGATCAGCTGCCGATTGGCAAGTTGCAGCACAGCAGCTGGCAGATGAGCCTGGTAGAACAGCAGCGCCTGAAAGAGCGCTTGCTGAAATATGCGACTGAAGTGACGCCTACTACACAGCAGGTCTGGAAGGTCAATGATCATGTCTATATGAACATCAGCCTACCCAAGAATGGCGCAGAAAAATGGGTCAGTCTGGATGCTTCCAGTGCCCGTGCCAAGAGACGTGCCAAAGTCTGGCTGGAATACTTGCTCTGGCTGGCTTATCTGAATATGGGTGACGGTGGTGAAAAACTGGCGCGGATTGTGGTGTTTAGTGACCGAACCATCATGTGTCATGGGGTAACGTCGAACCAGGCACGTGAGTGGCTGGACCACTGGCTGGCGGCCTGGAAATATGGACAGACCCAGCCACTGGTTTTACCTGCAGCCTTGCTGCTGAAAATCGCTGAAAAAGACAAAGAACATGACTGGCGGCCGAATGAACACAACCAGATGTGTATTGACGATATGGACGTGATCTATAAAGACTGGCATGAAGATGGCAAGTTCAGCGGCTTTTCGGTGGCGGATAATGAAGCCACCAAAATGCACCGTGACTGGCAGTTTATTTTACAGGAACAGGATGCCACGGTATTGCTGGAAGATGCCTGTGCGCAATTTTCCTATCAGCTCTATCAGCCGGTGTTTTTGCATCAACAAGTAATTGAAGAATAAAAAATAAGATGAATCATCCACAAACGTTAACGCCTATTTCCTTTCACCCGATTGTCGATATGCAATTCAAGGGCTTGCACTGGATTGAGGCTTCCGCGGGGACAGGCAAAACCTTTACCTTGTCCAGTCTGATGGTACGGATTTTTCTCGGTCCGTATTTGCCCAATCAGGTGATTGCCACCACCTTTACCCGTGCAGCGGCTGCTGAACTGAAAAACCGCATTCGGCTGCGTCTGGTGGAAACCCTGCGTTATTTCGACAGCTGTCAGACCCTGACCCAAGCGGAGCTTCAGACCAAATTAGCAGCTGAATCCGATCCTCTATTCCAGAAAGTTTTAAGCGAGTATGTCACGCGAGTGGATTTTGCCCGTGAACGTTTAAAACTGGTGATTGACCAGCTGGATGAACTGTTTGTTGGCACACTGGACAGTTTCAGCCAAAAGCTGCTGCGCGAATTTTCCTTTGAAAGCGGAAAAATTGAACGGGCCGATATTACCGATGATGCCAAAAGCTATACTTATCAGCTGATTCATGATGTGCTGCGTGAATGGATTCAGTTGCAGCCGCAGAATGTGGTCGATTATCTGCTGCTGAATCAAAAGCTGAAGTCGCAGGATGCCTATGTGCCGGTGGTGGAAAATAGCCTGAACTTTGCCTCGGCACAGTTTCAGGAAGTGCAGGCACCCGAGCTGGATTTAAACCAGTTTGAGCAACTGGTGGATGAATTTATTCAGCTGGATTTAAGCCTGATTGCTGGCCTGAGCGATTATTATTCGGCAGAGGGTCAATATCATTCGGTTATTGGCAAAAAATGGCGCACCGATGGCTTGATGCAACGCAGCTTGTGTGACGATTTACCGGCTTTTATTCAGGCTTTGGCTGAACAGCGCTGCTATGCCTTATTTGCCCCACATTTTGAAACCACCCTGAAAAATCTGACCGATCTGGCAACCAAAAAAGTTCTGAATAAATGTGCAGAAGAGGTGTTGCATCAGTTTGAACAGCACCCGGTGATGCAAGCGTTAAAAAGTTTTTGCGAGGCTTTGTCCCAGCTTAATCTGGATCTGGATTTGCTGGATGCCTATTTGAAGTTTTATTTAAGTCAAGAAGTGAAAAAACGCCTGCCGCAAGTCCTGCAGCAGAAAAGCGAAACCACTTTTGCCCAGCAGATTCGCACGCTTTCAGAAGCCTTGCAAGGCGAGCAGGGACTACGTTTTGCCAAGTTTGTGCAAGCCCGTTATCCCCTGATTCTGGTGGATGAATTTCAGGATACCAACCAGGATCAGGACAATATGCTGGCGCGGATCTGGCGCGACCAGAAGCGCTATATGCAGGGCTGCATGATTATGGTCGGAGACCCGAAGCAGGCGATTTACGGTTTCCGTGGCGGCGACATGCTGACCTATAACAAAGCCCGTGCCGATGTGCTGTCCAAACAGGGGCAGCAATACAGCCTGCGCCATAATCACCGTTCGGTTAAAGTGCTGGTGCAGGCGGTGGATGCCCTGTTTCAGCGGCAGATGGATTTTGGTGAAGAGGTGATTTATAGCCCGGTTGAAGCCGGTTCGCGTCCCCATCCGGCACTCATCGATGCACAGGGTGAAAATCATCAGCCGCTACGCTGGCTATTGCTGAATGATAAAAAGGATGAGCCGCTGCAGGTGGCCTGGAAAATTCGTGATTTACTCAATCAGGGCATTGCAGAAAAACTCTATCTGGCAGAAAAAACCGGTCCCAGATACCTGACTGAAAATGACATCGCGATTTTATCGAAAAACCATGATGGTCTGGATAAAGCCCAGTATGAACTGGAACGTCTGGGCATTCGGGTTAACCGTCCTTCCAAGCGCAGTGTGTTTGACCATGCGGTTGCCAAGGATGTGGGGGCAGTACTGGCAGCCATCATGCATCCGTATGACGAAGGCAAAATCAAGCGTGCCTTGCTCAGCCGTTTATTGGGTTTCAATTTGCAGCAATTGATACAGCTGGAAGCCCAGGCCGATGGCTTGAGCCAGTTCATTTACGACTTTGACTGCATTCGGGAAATGTGGCTGCAAAAAGGCTTTTTAACCGCGTGGCAATACTGTCTGAACCTGTTTCAGGTCTGGAAAAACCTGGTCGCCACCCAAAGCCGTGATAATGAACGCAGCGTGGTCAATCTGCGTCAACTGACCGAATTATTGTGTCAGCACAGTGAACAGTATCAGGGCGCGCAAAAGCTCTATCACTGGTATCTGAAACAGCTGCAATCTCCGGCGGAACGCGAGTGGGAACTGGAACGCAAACTGTCCAACGAGGCCGGGGTGCAGCTGATGACCATCCACCAGTCCAAAGGACTGGAGTTTAAAATTGTGTTCCTGCTCGGGGCGGATAAAGATTTTCGGGAAATGAACAAGACCCTGAACTTTTCCACAGTCGAACATGTCCATCCGGTGACGGGAAAAGTGGACATCCAGCGGGTGGTGGCGGTGAATGACAAGAATCTGCTGGAACAAGCTGCGATTGAACAGCACAATGCCCGTGCTGTCGCAGAGCAACACCGGCTTTGGTATGTGGCGCTGACTAGGGCCAGCCATCGAGTCTATGCCATGTTGCAGGATCAAGAAGGCAAGTCCAGTCATGGTCTGGCTTTCTGGCGTGGGCAAGACTTTGTGCATCCTGCCAGTACTGACGAAGCATTGCTTAATGAAAGACCGGTGAAGTTGCAGGCCAAACATCAACCCGAACCTTTGCCTTTACAGGCTTTGGAGTTTCCGGCACAGCGGTTTTATCCACGTTCCAAAACCAGTTTCAGTGCCTTGGCACAGCATTTAAGCCGTAAACAGGCTATGGATGCCTTGGCGGTAAATACCGAACAAATGCCAAGTGCTGCAGATGAAATCCATCTGCTTGAGCCGATTGAAACGACATCAATACAACCGCTGTCGTGGATCAAGCGGAATTTTCCGATGGGAACGGTCGCTGGAACTTTCTTGCATGAAATTTTTGAACATATTGATTTTAAAGATCAGCAAGACTGGCCGCTGGAAATTCGCCGTCGCTTTAAAAATGATTATCCTGGTTTATGGTTAGAACTTACTGCAAAATATGAGCAGGAGTTTCAGCAAGCAGATGAAGAACAGCTGATTGGCTGGATGGGCGAATGGCTAGCCGAGGTGTTAACAACGCCTCTGCATCAGGATTTTCAGCTCAATCAGCTGGATGAACATGAATATCTGGCCGAATTTCCCTTTTATCTGTCCCTGTCGGACCATGTTCTGGCCATCCAGCGTATCCATCAATTGTATGCAGAACATGGCATTGACATGCTGGATTTTAACCCGGCCAATTCGGCACGCTATCTCACCGGCTCCATCGATTTGGTGTATTTTGATGGCCAGCACTATCACATTGCCGATTATAAAAGTAACTTTTTAGGCACCGATCAGTCGCATTATCTGGAGGTGGAAATTCGGCAGAGCATGTCGCAGGCCAGCTACTGGTTACAGGCCGGTTTGTATCTGGTGGCGTTGCACCGCTATTTAACGGTCCACATGCAGGACTATGACATTGAAAAACATTTGGGCGGCGCAAGTTATCTGTATTTGCGCGGTATGAACGGACAGGCGGAACAGGGCTTTTATCACTGGAAGCCGGAGGCCGAATTTATACTGCGGCTTGATGCTATTTTGGGCTGTTTTGCTGAAGATAAAAGCAGCAAAAGTGCCTAAATTGTCAAAATTAGTATATTTTAAACAATAGATTAAGCTGTGGATAACTTTGAGGATAACTGTGTGGAAAATAAACAATATAAAGATGATCAAAGCGCTGCATGGATCAGCACTTGGAGTCGGTTTATTCGCCAGCAGCCGTTTAGTCATGCAGCACAGCAGGAAAATAGCAGCGATATTATTGAACAGGTTCTGGACGCGGTTCAACACGGTGACAGTTGTATTTTTGCAACTCGGCAGCAGGCGGATACACTGCATGATTTAGTGGTTTTGGCTGAAAATGTCGAGCAAAATATCGCCCCCTTTGTGTTCGATCAGCAGCATTTGTATCTGTACCGTTACTGGGCGATGGAACAGTCCCTGGCTCAGCAAGTGCTCCGTCTCAAACAGCAAACTATTCCCGCTGTTGATCTTGCCGCTTATCCAGATTTATTGACGGATGAATATCAGGTTCAGGCCTTGCAGATGGTGGCGAAGCAGGCACTGAATATCATTACCGGTGGACCCGGAACCGGAAAAACCTATACCCTGGCGCGAATTATTGCCGTGCTGAATCAGACCATGCCAAATATTCGCATTGCCATGGCAGCACCGACCGGTAAGGCTGCACAGCGCATGAAAGAAGCGCTGCAAAACTCACTCAATGATGAAAAACTGCAAGACCTGGTGACGGATGAGCTCAAGCAGCTGAATCCCATTACTATTCACCGCTTATTGGGGTTGGGAACTAGCTATCAGCCACGTTTTCATGCCCAGCAGCCTTTGCCCTATGACGTGATTGTGGTGGATGAAGCCTCCATGCTGGACTTGAGTCTGGCCAATATGTTGCTGTCGGCCGTACCGGATCAGGCTCGCCTGATTTTACTGGGCGATGCTGACCAGCTGGCCGCGGTGGACGTGGGAGCCGTGTTGGCCGACTTACAAAATGTCCCGGTTCTGGCTGAAAATCGTGTTCATCTGGTGAACAGTCGCCGTTTTAAAGCGGGGGCATTGATTGGGCAAATGGCCAAATTTATTCAAGAGCAAGAATCCAGACTAAACGCTGCAGCATTACTCGAGCAGTTTGCCAAGCAAGTGGTTGCTCCGGGTGAAATCCGGGCGGTGTCCTTGCAGGCTGAAATGGCGGATCAGATCCAGCTGGAATATCTTCCTGCTCATTTGTCCAGGCAATTTGACCGGACAGCGTATTACGACAAACTGATGTTGGGTTACCAGCCTTATATTGAAGTGCTGAAAAGCTATTTAACCGCTGATGAACCTGAGCTTTGGGTCGCTCAGGTGGTCAAGACCTTTGACGATTACCGGATTTTGGCAGCTATTCGCCATGGTGCCTTCGGTTTAGGCCAACTGAACCAGCAAATTGAACAGCGTTTACTAGAGGCTTTATCGCTACTGATGAGCAAGCAAGGCGACTGGTATGTCGGTCGTCCGGTCATGATGACCTATAACGATTATCAACTGGGCTTGTCGAACGGAGACATCGGGATCTGTTTTAAGCGTAGCCGAGATGGACAGTCACAGTTTGAGGTTTATTTCCCGAGTCTGGAAAAATGGGTGCCGGCAACCCGCTTACCGAAAAGTATTGAAACGGCATTTGTATTGACCATTCATAAATCACAAGGTTCGGAATTTACTCATACCGCAGTGGTGTTGGATGAGGCTGCGAAAAATTTGCTCAGTAAAGAATTACTGTATACTGCAATTACCCGTGCCAAAAAAGTGGTGAGTGTGCTGGCTGATCAAGAGGCTTTTGTACAAGCTTTAACCATCAAAACCATAAGAAAAAGTGGTGTGTTAGATAAAATTAACAATTCACTAAATTGTTAATCATAAATGAATAATCAGGTTTTTTGTACGAAATTACTTACAACGATTCGAGAAATTGGCGCATAGAGCTTTAGGAATGTTTTTGAGATGATTGCTGCACATAAAAAGCTCAACACGGAAAGTTGAGTAAAATCGCCATCATATAATAATAATGTCGAAAGACAGCGAACTTACAATGAAGTAAGGATAAAGAGGAAACTTACAGCCGCTAAGCCTTGTAGTTTTGGGAGAGACTACAGGGCTTTTTTATATGCACAATTAAGCGATTTATTACAAAAATGATTGGCTGAAATGAACACTATTAAATGATTGTGGTATAAGTCAAAATAAAATATGGCAGACAGGTGCGCTTTTGTATAAGTTAAATTTTTGTTTGATTTTAAGTTTTTGATTTAATTGCATAAGATAGGTTTTTGGAGTTGTGTGGAATATAAAAAATAATAATTAGTGTACGAAAATACTTACAAGTAGATACGAGAAAGTCGACTTTTTTACACAATGTTTTGTGGCAGAATCTACCACATAAGGAAGTAAAGCTTTACACACGGAATGTTTATAACGATAAACGCGAAAAGCGTAAATTATGACTATAAATAAAAGAATAATAATTAAAACATAAGAAACTACAGCGCAAAAAAAAGCCCAAGCCCAGCTTGGGCTTTTTTCTATCATGCATCCATAAGGAAAAAATCAAAATAGGCGCTTTTCATCTGTAACACAGTTTCCCCGGTTTTTTGAATGAACGTTAACAGGCTAGGTATAAATTCAAAGTAGAATCAAAGAAAGGAAAAAAATAAAGCTTTTTCAATCGATTGATATAAAAAGATGAAAAGCGGTTTCTCTTTTTGCAATCCCCCGGATTTTCCCTTAAAATAACGCACTTGCTGTAGTGATGCACGGCAGTCAATTGAGAAATCAATTGATTTCTATCAAATGTAATTTTTAAGCATCTCGGAGAAATCGAATGGCTTTAACAAACGCAGATCGCGCAGAGATCGTTGCTAAATTTGCTCGCGCTGAAAACGACACTGGTTCACCTGAAGTTCAAGTAGCTCTTTTAACTGCCCAAATCAATGATTTGCAAGGTCACTTTAAAGAACACAAACACGACCACCATAGCCGTCGCGGTCTTATCCGTATGGTTAACCAACGTCGTAAGCTTCTTGACTACCTTAAAGGTAAAGATGCTACTCGTTACAGCGCTTTGATCGCTGCTTTAGGTTTACGTCGTTAATTCGATTAAACTTATTTTTTCGGACTATTGCATGTTAAATGCCGTATTACTGAAAATTAAGAATATACCTGGCTTTGGTTAGGTAATGGGGAAGGGGCGATTGTTTCGCTCCTTCTTTGTGTTTAAAAATAGTGTATTCATACATTTTTATAGTCTAGTGAGGTCGGCTTCTAAGCTTTGTCATTTATGCAGTTGATGTGAATGCCAAACCTTAGGGGTCTCCACTAGAATAACTGTTCAAAAGAACTAGGAAAGAAAAATACATGTCAATGTTTAATATTGTTCGTAAAGAATTTCAATTTGGTCAACATCAAGTTGTACTAGAAACAGGTCGTGTTGCGCGTCAAGCCAACACCGTTCTGATTACTATGGGCGGTGTAACCGTACTGGTTGCCGTGGTTGCTCAACCGACTGCTAAAGCAGGTCAGGACTTCTTCCCACTGACTGTTAACTATCAAGAAAAACAATATGCTGCTGGTCGTATTCCGGGTGGTTACGGTAAACGTGAAGGCCGTGCGTCTGAATCTGAAACTTTAATTTCACGCCTGATCGACCGTCCAATCCGTCCATTGTTCCCAGAAGGTTACTACAACGAAATCCAGGTCACTGCGACTGTTGTATCTTCTGACAAGACAATGGAAGCTGACATCGCTGCAATGCTTGGTACTTCTGCTGCGCTTGCAATTGCAGGTACGCCTTTCCGTGGTCCAATCGGTGGTGCGCGCGTTGGTTTAATCAACGGTGAATACGTTCTTAACCCGAACAATGAACAGCTAAAAGAATCTGACCTTGACCTGGTGGTTGCGGGTACAGAATCTGCAGTATTGATGGTTGAATCTGAAGCGAAAGAACTTTCTGAAGACCAAATGTTGGGCGCTGTGCTTTTTGGTCATGACGAAATGCAAATTGCAATTCAAGCCATTAAAGAATTTGCTGCGGCTGCCGGTGCAACAGAATCGACTTGGACTGCTCCTACTAAAAACGAAGACCTTCGCGCGAAACTTAAAGAAGCGTTCGAAGCAAAAATTTCTGAAGCGTATACGATTGCAATTAAACAAGACCGTTATGCAGCATTAGATGCGCTTCAAGCTGAAGCAGTTGCTCAGTTCGTTCCAGAAAATGACGAAACCGGTATTGCAGATGACTTGAACGAATTGTTTGAAGATCTTAAATACCGTACCGTACGTGACAACATCTTGTCAGGTAAACCACGTATTGACGGTCGTGATACCAAAACTGTTCGTGCCCTTGACGTACAGGTTGGCGTTCTAGATCGTGCACACGGTTCTGCATTGTTCACACGTGGTGAAACTCAGGCCTTGGTAACAACGACTTTGGGTAATACACGTGATGCGTTGATGGTTGATACTCTTGCAGGTACAAAAACTGACAACTTCATGTTGCACTACAATTTCCCTGCATACTCTGTAGGTGAAACAGGCCGTGAATCTGGTCCTAAACGTCGTGAAATCGGTCACGGTCGTCTGGCGCGTCGTGGTGTTCAAGCGGTTCTTCCTGCAGCTGACCGCTTCCCGTACGTGATCCGTATCGTATCTGACATTACGGAATCGAACGGTTCATCTTCAATGGCTTCTGTATGTGGTGCTTCTTTATCACTGATGGACGCAGGTGTTCCACTTAAAGCACCAGTTGCCGGTATTGCAATGGGTCTGGTCAAAGAAGGCGAGCGTTTCGCAGTGCTTTCTGACATTCTGGGTGATGAAGACCACCTTGGCGACATGGACTTTAAAGTTGCAGGTTCTGCTAACGGTATTACTGCACTTCAAATGGATATCAAGATTGAAGGTATCACTGAAGAGATCATGGAAGTTGCATTAAACCAGGCGTATGCAGGTCGTATGCATATCCTGAATGCGATGAACCAGGTGATTTCACGTGCCCGTCCTGAAATTTCGATGCACGCGCCTACATTCCAGGTGATCAGCATCAACCCTGACAAGATCCGTGACGTGATTGGTAAAGGTGGCGCGACGATTCGTCAAATCACTGAAGAAACCAAAGCGGCAATCGACATTGAAGACAACGGTACAGTTCGCGTATTTGGTGAAACTAAAGCTGCTGCGATGGCTGCGGTTGCAAAAATCCAGGCGCTTACTGCTGAAATCGAACCAGGTACAATCTATACCGGTAAAGTGATCCGTATCGTTGAATTCGGTGCGTTTGTGAACATCCTTCCGGGTACTGACGGTTTGCTTCACATCTCTCAAATCTCGAACGAACGCATTGCCAATGTTTCAGACGTATTGTCTGAAGGTCAGGAAATCAAGGTTCAGGTTGCTGATGTCGACAACCGTGGTCGTATCAAACTGACCATGAAAGACATCGAACAAGCATAAGTGTTTGAGTTTCACATGACTAAGCTCATGTGAATCAAAACGATGAAAAGCCTTGAGCTTTGCCAAAGGAATTCCTTTGGTTAGCTCAGGGCTTTTTTGTGGGCAGTCATAAAATTTGATTTCAAAGATGCCAATTCAATTGTATGTTATTGCTTAACACTTTCGCACAGCTGATAATTTTATTGCAGATTGAATTATTGAAATTTCCATCAATTAGACAATAAGAAAGCACCCTAGAGAATTGTTGATATGCAGGTTTATTATTTCTACCAACATCCCACCGAACAGCATATTTTTGTACAAAAAGACCAAAATGTTACTGCTGAACCGGTCTTCCTGTGGATTGATTGCACCCGGGAGGATGTGGTGAATCGTGCGGATGAGTGGCAAAAAGAAATCTATCAATATACTCAGCTGATATTAAATGAATTTCATGTGAAAGATATTTTAAATCTGGAGCATCCCTGCAGCTTCGATACTCTGGAAGATTATGACCTGCTGATTTTCCGTAAACTGATTACCCCAGATGATGATATAAAAACCGGAGCACAAGCGCTGGAACAGCATGAAAAGATGTTTGGTCTAGCCACCACACCGGTGAGTTTTATCATGACGCCTCAGGTGCTGATTACGGTACGTGAACAAGGCAACAGGGCAGTTGAGAATTATATCTCACGGATAGAAATGAACTTTACCCGTTCTGTGCAAGAGCAAAACAAATCACGTAAAGTTTCTACTACACCTTTAGATTTGGCTTTACGCTTGCTGAATAGCATTGTAGATGGCTATTTAGATTTGCGTGTACCTTTGACCCGACGTGTAGAGTTCTGGCAGCAAGAATTACTGCAAGGCCATCGCAGATTTACCAAATGGGATCAGTTATTACAGGAAAGTATGTCTTTTCAGCAAGTAGAAAATCTCTGCGAAGAACAGATTGATACCTTGCAAGAACTGCGCGATGAAATTGTCGATAATTACCCCCATTTAAAAGGCAAGAAAAAGTCTGAACGGCAAGACATAATGCTGGTGCGGATGAATGATTTAGTTAGCCATGTCGAACGAATTCAAAAGCATACAGTTCGACTGCGCGCTTCCATTCAGGCAGCCATCGATTTGCATTTCTCTGCAATTGCCAACCAGACCAATGAAAATATGCGTATTCTGGCCATTATTACTGCAATATTTGCCCCTTTAACCTTATTGACTGGGGTGTATGGAATGAATTTTGAGTTTATTCCAGGCTTAAAATCTCCAACCGGGTTCTGGAGCATGCTGATTGTGATGCTGCTTACTACCCTACTGCTGGTTTATTATTTTTATCGTCGTCATCTGGTGGGGCGTGGGGAAAAGAGCGTCATCGATTTACTGGCCCAACAGCATCAGGATCAACACGTGAACCTGTTCTGGTTTTTAAACTATCAGCCGATTAAGCAATCGGTCAAAGAAACCATGAAAGAAGTGGAAAAACTGACCAAGTTTAAATAGTAGGTCAGTTTTTATCATATTTTTATCCAGACTTACTGTGTTTGCTGTGCCATCAGTACAGCTCAATTAAATCCAGAATGGTCTTGGCCATTGGCTGTTTGCGACAAGATTACCCTGCTTGAGCATTCTGGGACAGAATTTTATAAATTTCATCTTTCATTTTAAGTTTCTTGCGCTTTAATGAATCAATATCATCATTAATTAAATTCACCGGATTAAGCTCCAGCTGGGCGATCTCCTTATCAAGTTCCTGATGACTCTCAAATATTTTTGCGAAATGAGGATCATCATGCCGTAGTTTATGGATCAATTCCTGATGTTCAGGAAACATTCTCTTCACTTTCTTATTGCATTCTTTGGTTTTCATAAGCCTAGATTATTCTCCAGCGTTGAATTTCAGAATAAAATAACCACCACATACCTGATCTATAAAAGGTACGGTGGAGACAGCAAAGTAGCCTTAATTGCCTTTTACATTTAAGTGCTTGACCTGTTTACGTAATTGTTGCACTTCATCAATCAAATCGAGCATCATTGCCACCGCAGAAAAGCTGGCATCGAAGTCGCGCTGCAAACGGTAGGCCCGACGTGCACGCGAAACATCATCACCAAAAAATTGATGAATTCTTTCTTCTGGACGCGTGTCCAGAATATCGTATTCAAGGAGTTGTAAAACCCATTCCGGACTTTGCCCGCACGCATCAGCAAAATGCTTTAAATCAAAACTGTAATGTTCATCAATGACATCTGCAGGATTAAACTCATCAGATATAATTTCACGATAATGAATAGTCGTCATGATGTTCTCCTTAATCATTGCGCGGCTTAAATGTTGCAAAAGCTTCGGAAAAAGCTTGATAAGCCTGCTGTTCATGTTCAGTTTGCGCAGTTGGATACACAATATTTAAAACCAGGTAAAGATGACCCGGGACTTTGCTTGGAATTCCTTGGTCCTTAAGCCTTAACTGTTGACCGGTTTTGGCATTTTTAGGCACATTTACCTGAATTTTTTTACCTTCGGGCGTAGAGATTTCAATGCTTTGCCCTAGTGCAGCTTCCCAAGGGGAAATATTCACGCTGTAATAAATATCGGCCCCTTCAACCCGAATCTGGGCAGTATCCTTATAGTGAATTTCAATGTACAAATCCCCATTTTTGCCGCCATTAATGCCACTCTGACCTTGGCCATTCAGACGAATGTGTTGACCTTCTTTCATGCCTTTGGGGATTTTCACCTGTAAGGTCTTGCGTTGAACTTCAGGTTCTCCATAAGCATTTAAAGTGGGAATCTGCAAGGTAATCCGTTGGGTTGTACCGTGATAAGCAATTTCAGGATCAATTTCTATACTGGCATGCTGATCTTCGCCTTGATAACTGCGCTGTTGCTGTCTTTGCTGGTTCTGGTATTGATAGTTACTACCACCAAAACCCGAACCAAAACGTCCAAACAGATCTTCAAAGCCACTAAAATCGGACTGCTGCTGGTTAAAACCCTGACGGTAAAATTGATTATGGTCAAAACCTCCTGTGCCAGTCTGTGCTCCAGATTGATAAAAAGCTTCAGGATGATCCAGCTGGAAATCGTATTCAGCTTTTTTCTCTTCATTGCTTAGCGTGTCATAAGCGACATTAATACTTTGCATTTTTGTTTCAGCATCGGTTTCTTTGCTGACATCAGGATGGTATTTTCGGGCCAGTTTCCGGTAGGCTTTCTTTATTTGATCCTGTGTGGCATTGCGGTTAATGCCAAGAACTTCGTAATGACTTTTAGACATAAATAAGAAGCTAAAATTGATTATGTTTTAATCATTATTATGCCTTTCATAAATCTGAAACAGTATAGATCTGTACCTTATTGTTTCAAATCATGACAAAAAAAGGCCCCTCAATAGGGACCTTCGAAAATTATGAATAAGATCAGTGTTTAATCCAGGTCACACTACGACCAATCACCGATACGCCGACAAAACCACGAATGGTTAAACGCTTACCATTGCTGCTTAACCGTGCCTTGCCTTTGTAAACTTTGCCGCCAATCGGATCAAGTACGCGACCATTGTTAAATTCGCGTGGATTGTCCGGATTTTGTTTAAATCCCCAAATAAAAGGTAAACCAATAAAGGGTTTATTTTTTAAGTTGCCCGGACAGTTTGTACAGATGACCATCTTTTCTGTACCCGGCACACTCCGGGTTTCGACGATGATACCTTCATAGGTGCCATCCGGTTTTTTGCTGATTTCTACATCGGCACGTGAATAACCAGTACGATCATCAATGGTTTTCCATTTGCCGACCAATGGATCATTTTCAGCAAAACTGAAAGATGAAACAGCAGCTAAAATTACCCCGG
The DNA here is from genome assembly GCF_025377055.1 of Acinetobacter sp. T_3_1. Lineage (NCBI taxonomy): Bacteria > Pseudomonadati > Pseudomonadota > Gammaproteobacteria > Moraxellales > Moraxellaceae > Acinetobacter > Acinetobacter sp. T_3_1. Next base: position 397,661 of record NZ_JACHVD010000001.1, read on the forward strand.
TCAAAATCCCTTTATATAAATTCTTCACTAATTTCCCCTGTTGAATGAACTATTTTTTAATTTTAGAGTAAAACGCCTAATTTATAGCGATAAGTATCTATAAAATCAAATGATTAAATTGATGAGTAAGTCACATAAATAATTAATAGTGCTAAGGGAGTTATTTTTTAATTTCTTTTTGATTAAAAAGTATTCGATTTAGATATTAAAAATTTAAATTTTTATTTAATTAATATTTTAGCTGAATGCCAAAATACAGTTTTTTATGAAGAAATTATTATTCTTATAATTTTTAGTAAGGGAGTTTATCTTTTAGTATATCCAAGTTATTAATAAAAAATAATTTATTTCATAGTTCATAAATGAGACTTGAACTGACTCTTAAGATTATAAATCTGGAGGATGCACAAGTTTCTAACAGGACAGAGATAGAAACTTGTGCTGAATGAATAGCATGTTAATCCACTCTAATCCAGGAAACGGTCCGGCCGAGCAAACTGGTTCCAATAAAGCCGCGTAAGGTCAGGACATTGCCTCGTGTATTGAGACGTCCCTTACCTTGATAGACATGACCTGAAAGGGGATCAAGTACCTGACCATCAATAAATTCATCTGTCTTTTTAGGGTTTTGCTTAAAGCCTGACAAGATCGGTAAGCCAATCAGAGGGGCATTTTTGAGTGCTCCTTTGCATTTTTCACAATGATCAATAGCACTACGGTTTGGAATGGCATGGACTTGGATAATTGTTCCCCGATAAGCTCCATTTTCTTGCTTAGTGATGAGAACTTCAGCACGGGCATATCCTGTTTTATCATCAATCGTTTTCCATGTTCCCACCAAGTCAGGAGCTTTTGCATGAATAAAAGGACAGGTCAGCAGTAATAATAGACTAAGCATTATTTTTGTGTTCATGTGGTCAATATTTCCAATTATTAATTTATTTTTATGCATTAGAAATAAAGCATTATTTGAGATAGTTTTGCTTTATTTTGAAAGCGGATTTTACGCTAAAATATTTAAAATACAAGTGTAAAAAAACGCTATAAAAGGAAGTAAAAAATGATGTATTTTATTTTGGAAAGATAAAAAAAGAGCAGTAATTATTATTGCTGCTCTGATTTTGTTTACTTGATCAAATTAACTTAAGTGTTTGCCAAATAAACCAAAGGCTTCTTCCGCAGTAAATGTGTAGCGGGTACTACAGAACTGGCAATCCATGGTAATGGGATTCTGGAACTCTAAAGTTTCACGTACTGCTTCCACACCAATTTGAATCAAGGCATTGGCGCAACGCTCTTTAGAACAGGTACAACCAAAGCTTAATTGTTCAGCTTCAGGTAAACGCACATCTTCTTCATTGTACAGACGGTAAAGAATTTCAGTTGGTTCCAGGTCCGTGAGTTCCTCGGCTTTTAATGTCTCGGTCAGTATGGTCAGGCGTGGCCAGAGGTCTTCATCCACACGTTGCTGCTCTTCTTCACTATTGCGTGGCAAGAGCTGAATCAGCAGACCGCCAGAACGTTCAGCTGTGCTGGATAAAACGATTTTCGTTGGAATTTGTGCAGATAAATCATAATACTGCATCAGACAGCCGGCCAAAGTATCATGCTCAAGCGCAATAATACCCTGATAGCGTTCACCGAATTCAGGCTCAATATTAATAAACAGTATCGGATTGACCAGGGCATTAAATACCGTGCTGCTGTTTTCTGCCTGAAAAAAGCGTGGATCTTCTTCATAATCGGCTGATGCACGTAGCTGGCCTAGATGGTTACATTCAGCCATAGCCCATTTAAAAGTGCCAGCTGCCTGAATTTGTAGGCTGATCCGGCCTTTAATTTTCAGGGTACTGGCTAACAATGCGGTAGCGCTGAGCATTTCCCCCAAAAGAATTTGAATGGCTTGCGGATAGTCACGTTGCGCGAGAATCGTTTGCAGAACGCTTTCCAGATGAACCACTTCACCACGAATCGGGCAATTTTCAATATAAAAGCGTTGACGTAATTCAGACATAAATTTCTCCAATAGCCCGTGTTAATGGTGTCTATATTGTAAAACACAAGCTAGTTACTATCATCTCTTGTGACATCAATACGCTGATGTGCTAAGCCGCGTTGTAAATTGACGCCAGTGGGTTCTTGACGAATTTGAGCATCACTTTCAAATAAATGCTCAAGTTCTGCCAGTGCATTACGATGGGTCTCATAAATTTTCTGTTCATCAGTATAAACCCGTTGCTGTTGAAGCAATAATTTCTCATCGTAATCACGAAACAGTTCAATACTCTTATACGCATCTTCTTCGCTAATCTCTAATTCGCGTAAAGCGCGATAAGCCATACCTAGCGATGATAAATAAGTTTCACGCCAGATCTGTTCGACACCTAAATCGCGCAGTAAATGCACATGATGACGGTCTCGGGCACGCACCAAAAGTTTCAGATTGGGATAGTTTAAACGAATATGGCGTGCCACATTCATGGAGTCTTCAATATCATCAATCGCCAGAACAAAAACTTTGGCGTGTTCAATGCCTGCGGAACGTAAAATATCGGGTTGTGTCGCGTCCCCATAGTATACCGTGCCGCCATAGTTGCGTACGAAATCGACTTTTTCCAGGTTACTGTCAATGGCGGTAAAAGACTGGTGTTGTAAATGGGCAATACGGGCAATGATCTGCCCGAAACGGCCAAAACCGGCAATGATCATCGGGTTGTGGATGTCTGGAATTTCATCATAGACCGGGGCTTTTTCTTTATCTATTAAAGGAATAACCCAGCTGCTGATGATCCAGTACAACATTGGGGTGAGTACCATGGAAAGGGTCACAATCAAGGTCAGAGGTTCAAGCATGGCTTGAGTGAGTACTTTTTCACTCGTCGCGACTTTCAGCACCACAAAGGCAAATTCACCACCTTGAGCCAGGCAGGTCGCAAGTAATAAGCTGTTGCGCCATGAATAGTTTAAATAGCGGGCAATGGTCGCCAGGGTGATACTTTTGACCAGCATTAAAACGAGTGCACCGCCAATAATCAGCCAGGGCATATCCACCAGCAGTGACAATTGTGTGGTCATGCCCACCGTCATGAAGAATAAGCCCAGCAGCAGCCCTTTAAACGGTGCAATACTGGCTTCAAGCTCATGTCGGAATTCAGAGTCGGCCAGCAACACCCCGGTTAAGAAAGCGCCGAGGGTCGTGCTGATGCCGAGCACATCCATCAATGCCACCACGCCCAGCACAATAAATAAACCGACGGCGGTAATCAGTTCATGTGCGCCACTTTTGGCCACAAAGCGGAAAAAAGGACGCATCATGTAGCGGCTAAACAGGAACAGACCGCTAAAAGTCGCGATAATTGCAGCAAAATACGCCACCCCATGATGGGTCGATTCGGTACCCGCCAATAAGGGAATAATCGCCAAGAGTGGAATGGCCGCAATATCCTGGAACAATAAAATTGAAAAAGATTGTTGCCCGAAGGTGGTATTGAGCTGCTGCTTTTCTGAAAGCAGCTGTAACACAAAGGCGGTGGAGGACAGTGCCAGCGCCATACCAATGACAAGGCTGGCAGAAAGGTTTTGGTTTAAGACAAAAAAAGTCAATATGGCCAGAATCACCCCGGTAATCCCGACTTGCAGGCTGCCCATCAGGAAAATGGATTTGCGCATTTCCCACAGCCGTTGTGGACGCAGCTCCAGACCAATAATGAACATCAGCAAAATCACGCCAAATTCGGCCAGTTCCTGAATCGCTTCCGGATCACTGGCAATATTGAATACGCTGGGACCGAGCAGAATACCTGTAAACAAATAGCCGAGTACCGTGGCAATGCCAAAACGCTTGGCGAGCGGCACTAAAAGTAGCGAAGCACCCAGAAAAATCGTAATTTGTAACAGTAGCGACATCGGTTCATCCCGGACTTTATTTTAATGTCAAAAAAATTAAGCAAAGCATGAACGTGGACTTAGCTTAATTCCTGAGGATCTATATCGAGGGTAAGTTTCATGGCTGAGGGCTTTTGATGCAACATATTTTGCCACCAGCCACGGATATAAAAGTGTAATCGGGCCCGGTCCTGTGACAACAGCACCATATGTGCCTGATAACGTCCCGCTTTACGTTCCATAGGAGCAGGAATCGGCCCCCAGATATCAATCAGGTTTTCTGAAGCCTGTCTTAAAGCCTGGGCATGCTGCTGTAAAAATTCCTGGTTCTGTTCCTGACTTTTCGATTCACAGCGTATTAAGGCGGCATAACGAAAAGGGGGCAATAATGCAGCCTGACGTTCTTTTAAGGTCTGTCTGGCAAAATGCCGGTAATCCTTGTCAATTAAGGTATTTAATAGGGGGTGATCCGGTCTCAGGGTTTGCAAATAGACTTCACCTTTGCGTTCACCGCGTCCGGCACGCCCGGCAACCTGTACGATCAGCTGTGCCGTACGTTCGGTGGCACGGAAATCGACGCTGAGCAGGCCGGAATCAATATCCAGAATCGCCACTAAAGTGACATAGGGAAAATGATGTCCTTTGGCCAGCATTTGCGTCCCAAGCAGAACAACCGGTTCACTTTTCTGAATCTTGTCATAAATTTTTTGCCAGCTGCCGACCCGGCTGGTGGAATCGCGGTCGACCCGAATCACGTCGAAATGGGGGAACAGCTGTTGCAGGTTTTCTTCCACTTTGGCGGTACCGAGACCAATCGGCTTTAATTCACTATGCGTGCACTGCGGACATTGCTCGGGCAGACGGTGAATGCTGCCACAGTGATGACAATGCAAATGCTGATAAGGCTGGCGATGCACAGTAAAGTTGGCGTCACAATGCGGGCATTTGGCCTGCCAGGCACAGCTTTCACAAATCAGCACCGGGGCATAACCGCGACGGTTTAAAAACACCAGTACCTGTTCTTTTCTATCCAGACGTTTTTGAATCTCATCAATCAGGCTTTGGCTTATGCCATTCTGTTTTTGCGCAATTTTCAGGTCAATCAGATGAATCTTTGGCATGACGGCCGCACCGGCACGCTGATTCAGTTCTAAACGGGTCATTTTCCCCATTTCAACCAGCGCATAGCTGTCAATACTCGGGGTGGCTGAACCTAAAATAATCGGACAATTTTCCAGATGGGCACGGTACATTGCGACATCACGGGCATGGTAGCGAAAGCCTTCCTGCTGCTTAAAGGACAGGTCGTGTTCTTCATCCAGAATGATCAGCCCCAGATTTGGCAGCGGCGTATAAATGGCTGAACGGGTCCCTAAAATAATCGAAGCCTTGCCAGTTTGTGCAGCCTGCCAGGCTTGCAGGCGCTTGGAATCATTCAGTCCTGAATGCAGCAGTACAATGTTGCCATGAAAACGGGACTGGAACCGGCTGATGGTCTGCGGAGTCAGGCCAATTTCAGGCACCAGTACCAACACCTGTTTTCCCTGTTTCAACACTTCCTGCATGATCTGTAAATAGACTTCAGTTTTACCGCTACCGGTTAAGCCATCCAGTAGAAAGGCCTGATATTTTTTCTGCGCTTTCAACACCTGTTGAATGGCTTTTTTCTGATCTTCATTGGCGGTTAAGGGCATTTGTGCCAGTGTGACCGGTTGAGGGCGAAAGTCCTGATGTTCCAGAATGCATTGTACAACCGCCTTCTTTTCCAGCGCTTTGAGGGTCGCCGTTTCAATTCCGGCTAAATTTAAAATATTTTCCGTGGTGCCTTGTGGATGTAATTTCAGCACTTTATAGGCCTGTTGCTGTTTCTCAGAGCGTGTCAGCTTGTCTTCGGCATGCAAATCCAGCACTTTCCACATTCGGGCCAATAAATTATAGGGTTTGCCCTGACGCAAGAATGTCGGTAAGGCGCTTTGAAAAACTTCGCCAACCGGAAATTGATAATATTGCGCGGACCAGGTGAGCAGGCTTAAAATTTTTTGATCTAACAGCGCTTGGTCATCCAGCAGTTCAGTGATGGCTTTGAGCTTAAAACGCGGATCTATCGGGGTATCGGCCGTTAATTTTTCAACAATAATGCCCACCAGATTTTGCCGTCCAAACGACACGGCCACACGTGCCCCAACTTCAGCTTGCCGGTATTGTTCGGCCGTTAAGGTGTAGTCAAAACAGTCATAGAGATGTACGGGTACGGCAACACGAATGCGATAAATGTCGGCTGGAGTCGATGGTGTATTTGGCATAAATAAAGGTCAAATGGTCCTGATCAAATTTCGTCGTGCTAAGGATAGAGTTATGTTAGAGTGAGCAAATCATTTATGTATAAGAATATGAATGATTTTGGTGGTCAGACGCAACCGCGCTGAAGCAAATTTTAGAAAATTAGAGCATCACAATGCCTGCATATCAATTTACTGCCATTGATGCTTCAGGGAAGCAGCAAAAAGGCGTGTTAGAGGGTGATTCAGCACGTCAAATCCGTCAACAGCTCAGAGACAAAGCGCTTATTCCTGTGACGGTTGATCCTGTGGAGCAAAAAGATAAGCATAACTCAAAACGCTGGTTTCAGAAAAAAATCACGGCCTATGATCTGGCCTTGTTTACCCGTCAGCTTTCAGTTCTGGTGGCAGCCGGAATTCCTTTAGAAGAAGCGCTGCGGGCGGTAGGCAAGCAAAATGAAAAAGCCCATGTGCAAAACCTGTTGATGTCGGTGCGTTCCAAAGTGATGGAGGGGCATTCACTGGCGAACGCCCTGCAACAGGCTGGACGCTTACCGGATTTATATATTGCCACCATTGCAGCGGGCGAACGCTCGGGACATCTCGATTTAATTCTGGATCAGCTCGCAGATTACACCGAGAACCGCTTTGCCATGCAAAAAAAAGTGCAGGGTGCGATGATTTATCCGGTTATTCTCATGCTGATGTCCTTTGCCATTGTGATGGGGTTGATGACGTATGTGGTGCCTGACATCGTCAAGACTTTTGACCAGAGCAAGGAGGCATTACCGTGGATTACGGTCGTGCTGATGAGAGCCAGTGACTTTATTCGTGTGGCCTGGCCGTTTTTGCTGATCGCCAGTGTGCTGGGTTTTATTACTTTGCTTCGTTTTTTAAGAACATCCGCCGGGCATTATGCGTTTGATCGTTTAACGCTCAAACTGCCATTATTGGGTAAAATATCACGTGGTATAAATGCAGCACGTTTTGCCAGCACCTTATCTATTTTGACTCAGTCTGGCGTACCTTTGGTGGATGCACTTAAAATTGGCGCCGCGGTGAGTAATAACTGGGTCATCCGTGATTCGGTCAATTTGGCCGCCGAGCGAGTCACCGAAGGGGGCAACCTCGCGACACAACTGGAACGCAGTGGTTATTTCCCACCGATGATGGTACAAATGATCAAAAGTGGCGAAGCATCGGGCGAGCTGGATCGTATGTTAGAGCGTGCATCGACCATGCAGGATCGGGAAGTGACTACACTGATTTCTACTTTGCTGGCATTGCTTGAGCCTTTGATGCTGGTCTTGATGGCAAGTATTGTGCTGGTGATCGTGATTGCAGTGATGCTGCCAATTGTGAATATGAATAATATGATTTAAACAGAAATAGAGTAAATTCTACGAAAAATCGAAAGTGAATCAAACTTTCTAAAGATGAATGAGAGAAATTGAATGAAAAAGACTGAACTGGTTGTGAATGAAATCTCCTCCTCAAGCACAGCTTTCGGACTTGCGGCACGCTCGAGTGGCACTCGAGTGAATCGTGCCTCAGGCTTTACCCTCATTGAAGTGATGGTGGTGATTGTAATTTTAGGTGTATTGGCTGCACTGATTGTGCCTAATGTGATGGGGCGCGGTGAAAAAGCCAAGGTTGATACCACTTCCATTACCTTAAAAGGCGTTGCCGGGGCTTTAGACCAATACAAACTGGATAATGGGAAATATCCGTCCATGCAAGATGGCGGTTTAGATGCCTTGGTAAATCAGCCGGCTTCGGCTAAAAATTGGATGCAGGGCGGTTATGTCAAAGGTGGTTATCCGAAAGACAGCTGGGACAATGATATTCAATATGTGATTCCCGGTGCTGAAGGTCGGGCATTCGATTTATATTCTTTTGGTGCCGATGGTAAAGAAGGCGGTGAAGATACCGATGCCGATATTTATTATCAGCCTTAATTAAAAATCCTTAATTATTTTAAGGGTATAAAATATATCACTTCATCTGGTTATTCAATAAAGGATGAAGTGATAATAAATCTTAATTATAAAATATATATTAAAATATTGAATTTAAAAGAAATTATATAATAATCACGATTTAAGAGTTATAATAAGAATGATTCCCATATTTGTTGATTACAATAATTGTAAAGTATCCAGATATATAGTCTTTTTATTTAATTAAAACTGAGCATAATATTCTTAAAGGCATTTTTTAGCCAAGGAGAATGGAATGAAAGCATTTATAATATCGGATGAAATTAACCAATTTCATTGGGCAATGCTCAAGTCTGTTCTTCTAATTTTGAGCTTACTTCCCCTCAGTCAAGGCATTTTAAACTTATGGAATGCGACGGAAGGCAGTAGCCAGATTATGGTCGGATTTTTTGCCATCAGTTTATTCAGTGCCCTGTTTGTACTGTGCTTTTGGTCTGCATTAAAAGTGACTGTATTAAAATTAAAACAAGAACAGTCTTCAGTTTTAGAACAAAGTATAGTGAGCATTTATCGTTACATTCCCATGTTGTTTTTAGCAAGCATGATTTCTTATCTCGTCACACAATTATAAAATCCAGTGCATAAAAAAACCGAGATAAATATCTCGGTTTTTTTTAATTACTTTTTAAAAGGCTCCTCCCTTTGGAAAAGGGAGGTTGGGTGGGATTTGTGGTGGCTTGTGAAAATATTTAATCCCCCTCCTTGCGCAGTGTACTGCTCACCTTTTCGAAAGGGGGACTGTTTCTCCCTTCTTGAAGAAGGGAGCTCAGATGGAAGTTCAACGCCGTGATTTAAACGAAACATCCACCTTGCGTGGGCGGAAGCGCCAACCCAGCAGTAATAGCAAGAATGATATAATCAATACTGGCCAATCACTTAAGCGCATATACAAGGTTTCACCCTGCATCGCAGGCAGTTCACCACGAAGAATTGCAGTTTGGTCGGTCGGTGCCTGTTTGACAATATGTCCGTGATGATCGATAAATGCCGTTACCCCGGTATTGGTGGCACGAATAAACCAGCGTCCATTTTCTTTGGCACGCATCTGTACCATCTGCAAATGCTGCCAAGGTCCCGCTGTACCAGTAAACCAAGCATCATTGGACACCGTCACCAGGTAATCGCTTTGACTGGCATTGCGACGGGTCAGGTTGGGATAAGCCACTTCATAGCAAATGGCCGCACCCAGTGCATGATTTTTCACATTTAACGGCTTCTGGTCGCGCGCTCCGCGAGAAAAACCGCTCATGGACGGATCATTTTGCAATGCAGGCAATACCCAGCTGAGCCAGCCAGATAAAGGCACATATTCGCCAAAAGGAACCAGACGCTGTTTTTTATACAGGCCGTTCGATTCATCACCGCTTGCCATAATGCTGTTGTAGTACATCGGGTGTTGTTCAATTTGTGATTCTTTCAAATCCCAGTAGGGGATACCCGTCACCCATGCTGTTCCGGTTTTATTGGCCTGAACTTTCATGGCATCTAAAAACGGTTCAATATCCGTCTGGAACATTGGAATGGAAGATTCCGGCCAGACGATCAGATCCCGTCCCCATTCGGTTCGGCTTAGATTGGCATAGATCATCAAGGTTTTGATCTGGTATTCGGTCAGCCATTTCAGGTCTTGCGGAATATTGCCCTGAATCAGGGAAACGGAAAGCGATTTTTCAGCTTTTTTTTCAACAAATTGAAGATAAGAAGCTCCCCAGGCACCCAGCAGCAAGATGGCTGAGGGGATGATCCAGAACACTCGCTTATTCAGAATTTCCACCAGCGCACAGGCCAGTATAATCACCACAAACGATACACCGAAAATACCGAATAAGGGCGCATAGCTATCCAGGAAACGTTCGGTAAAGGCATAACCGACAAATAGCCAGGGAAAACCGGTAAATACCCAGGTTTTGGCCCACTCGAAGAATATCCACAGCGGTGCAAAAGTCAGGGGTGTTTCTGGGAAAAAGCGCCGATAGATCCAGGTTTGCAGCGCGGTAAATAGCCCCATCACCAAGGCCATGAAGGCAATCATCAGTACGCTTAAGAAAGCACTGGTATCCCCATAAACATGGATTGAGGTATACAGCCAGAAGGCCCCGACGAACCACAAGCCAAAGCCATAAGCCCAGCCAATGAAAAAAGCCTGTGGAGCAGAGCGTTTACGCAGCGAAGCATAGAGCAAAGCTGGAGACAATATGGCCAGCCACCAGTAATAATAAGGTGCCAGTGCAAAACTGAACACGGCCCCTGAAAAAAGCGAAATTAAAAAGGGATAAATAAAAGGGAGCTGCTTGTGTTGTTGAGATGAATTTAACAGCTTATCAAAGTAAGTTCTCATTTACGGACAGCTCGAATCAGATGAATAGTACGTGCATCTGCTTCTAAAATGGTAAATTCCCAATTTTCAAGTTCAATCACTTGACCTTGTAAATCGCTGACTAGACCCATTTCTTGAAGCAATAAACCGCCGACAGTTTCTACTTCATCATCGGAAAAATCAGCATCTAAAACATTGTTAAAGTGTTCAATTGGTGTAAGTGCCTGAACCAGCCAGGTATTCGCCGTGTGCGGATCGTTATCGGGAATAATGTACTGGGCTTCTTCATCGACCTTGTCGTGTTCATCTTCAATTTCACCGACAATTTCTTCCAGAATATCTTCTAAAGTGACCAGACCTGAAGTCGTGCCATATTCATCAATCACCACTGCAATATGGGTCTGGGTGTTTTTCAACATCCGCATGACCTGATCGGAACGGGCGCTTTCCGGCACAAACAGCGGTTGGCGCATTAAGGCGCGAATATCTACTTTGGAGGTAGGTTCGGTCAGGAAAGGCAACAGATCTTTGGCCAATAAAATGCCGACGACATTATCCGGTTGATCAGATGAAAAAACAGGAAAACGTGAATGTGCAGATTCTACCAGGACATGCAGAATATCGAGCAGCTGATCATCTTCTTGCAAGCTGATCATGGCGGTTCGTGGGGTCATGACCTCACGAATCTTGGTTGCCGGAAGGTCAAGCACGCCTTCAAGCATGGCAACAGTATCGGGTTCTAAAAAACGACGTGAATCTTGTACTAATTTTAACAGTTCGTCGCGAGTTTCGGGTGCTGTACTTAGCCATTTGCGTAAGCCGCGCATGCCCCACGACGGGCCTGATTCCTCGTGCATGATCTTTCCTAAAGACGCTTAATATCTAAAAAATGTAATTTTAATCATACCGTAGAAAATACAGTTGTCTATCGCTAATCTTCATCTAAATCAGAGTTAATTAGGTCAGAAAACCAGGCTATCTCCTTCATTTTGCAGCATATCACCGGACCTTTATGTTTATGCTAAAATAACCGCAGATTTTAAACCTGAGTTTTCTGATGTCTGAACCCTCTGTCATTCCAAGCATTCAATTAAATACCCGTGGATTATGTTGCCCTGAACCGGTGATGATGCTGCATCAGGCGATTCGTAAATCCAAGTCTGGCGATGTGGTGGAAGTATTTGCAACAGATAATTCAACTTCTTGGGATATCCCGAAATTCTGCATGCATTTGGGACATGAGCTGTTATTGCAGGAAGAACGTTTAGATGAAAATGGCAATAAAGAGTTTCATTATCTGGTGAAGAAGGGTTAATGATTTTTTATTTAAAATACGTGATTAGAGATGTGTGATTGAAAGATTGATTCATCACTTACGACTTAAATTTTAAGGTGTTTCAATCTCTAAAAAATAAACCCGCTTTTTAGCGGGTTTATTTTATCTCTCAACTGAGACTCATTACATATTCGGGTAGTTTGGACCACCGCCGCCTTCCGGCGTTACCCAGGTGATGTTCTGTGAAGGATCCTTGATGTCACAGGTCTTGCAGTGTACACAGTTGGCTGCATTGATCTGGAAGCGTTTCGAACCGTCATCATTTTCCATGATTTCGTATACTCCCGCCGGGCAGTAACGCTGTGCCGGTTCATCCCATTTTGGCAGGTTGACATTCACCGGAATCGAGGCATCGGTCAGCTTCAAATGCGCTGGCTGGTTCTCTTCATGCACAGTGTTGGATACAAACACCGAAGACAAACGGTCAAAGGTCAGCTTGCCATCCGGTTTTGGATAGTTCGGCTTGAAGGTTGCTGCATCGACAGTTTTCAGTGCACCGAAATCCGTCACCAGGTCGTGCAGGGTAAACGGCACCTTAAACACGTTTTGGTCGATAAAGTTAAACGCACCACCGAGCCACTGGCCAAACTTGTGCATGGCCGGGCCAAAGTTACGCGAATTATATAATTCTTCTTTCAGCCAGCTGTTGTTGAACTTGTCTGTATAAGCAGTCAGTTCTTTTACAAAGAAGTCTTCGCCTTCCGTCACGCGCGCAACGGCCAGGTCACCGCCTTTGGCCACGCCTGCAGCAATCGCTTCAAATACCGCTTCACCGCAGAGCATGCCGGATTTCATTGCGGTATGTGAGCCCTTGATTTTGGCAAAGTTAAGGAAGCCGGCATCATCACCAATCAGGCTACCGCCCGGGAAGGTGAATTTCGGCAGCGAGTTAAAGCCGCCTTTGGTTACGGCACGCGCGCCATAAGAAATGCGTTTGCCGCCTTCCAGATACTGCTTGATCAGTGGATGGGTTTTCCAGCGCTGCATTTCCATAAATGGATACATATGCGGGTTGGTATAGGACAGATCGACGATCATGCCCAAAGTCACCTGATTGTTTTCAGCGTGGTACAACCACCAGCCGCCTGACGAACCGGTTTCATTTAACGGCCAGCCAGCACCGTGCATTACCAGACCTGGCTTGTGTTTCGCCGGGTCGATTTCCCACAGTTCCTTAATGCCGATCCCGTAGTGCTGCGGATCTGAATCTTTATCGAGGTTGTATTTGGCAATTAAACGCTTGCCGAGGTGGCCACGGCAGCCTTCAGCAAACAGGGTGTATTTGGCATGCAGTTCATAGCCTGGAGTGAAGTTATGTGTCGGTTCGCCATCCTTGCCAATGCCCATGTCACCGGTCTGGATGCCTTTTACCGAACCATCTGCATGATAGAGAATTTCCGATGCGGCAAAGCCCGGGAAGATCGACACTTCCAGCTCTTCCGCTTTTTGGCCCAACCAGCGCACCACGTTGCCCAGCGAGATGACATAGTTGCCGTCGTTATGCATGGTTTTAGGCACCATCCAGTGCGGGGCTTCCTGTGATTTTTCATCCGAGAGCAGGAAATAGGTCTTGTCTTCGGTTACTGGCACATTTAAAGGGGCACCTTCTTCCTTCCAGTTCGGGAACAGCTCATTCATGGCACGTGGTTCCAGTACTGCACCGGAGAGGATATGCGCACCGACTTCAGAGCCTTTTTCCACCACACAAACCGACAGATCGTTCAGGTTGTTTTCAATTGCAAGTTGACGGATCTTGATCGCTGCAGAAAGACCGGCCGGTCCTGCACCTACGATGACGACGTCAAACTCCATCGATTCACGTTCGATGTGTTCCATGTAGGATTCCTCATATGATTAGAAGGTGGCAACCGTCATTATTCCGGTGCTGCCATGAGTATTCTGTGTGCCCAGACACAATTTTAATATCGTGCCTTTTATATTGTGGGCTAGTATAGTTTTAAACCTCGATCTAGCCAATTGGCTGAATCATATTATTTTTCCGTCAGCAGGGTCTTTAGTCATGATTAATCAAAATAATTCACCAAATCCGACGAAAAAAGTAGCTATTCCCGATGATAAAAATTTAAAAGGCATTGCACAATACTTAAAAGATGCACAGGCCGGTCACAAAAGGTCAATACCCCCATTGGATCAATTCAACCCAAAGCATTGTGGGACAATGGATTTAAAGGTAAAAGCCAATGGAGAATGGTGGCACGAAGGTCAATTGATTAAACGACAAGCCCTGATTGACCTGTTCTCAACCGTGCTCTGGAAAGAACAGGGCAAATTCTACTTAAAGACCCCGGTTGAGCAGATTGAAATTGAAGTAGAAGATGAGCCTTTATTTGTCAATCAGGTGGATCAGGTCGAGATTGATGGAAAGACTTATATCCAATTCACCACGACCACTCAGGATATCGTGATTGTGGATCAGCAGCATCCGATTTTTATGCGTGAATATGAAAGTGAATTGCGTCCTTATGTACACGTGCGTTTTGGCATCAATGCATTAATTCAACGTTCTGCTTTTTTTCATTTAATTGAAATGGGACAGCTGCTTGAAAATGACAAAAATGAAACCATTTTAAGCTTACAAAGTGGCGATTTTTACTTGCAATTGGGCACCTGAGGTTTAAGCTTTGATCTTCCGATTTCTTGAACTGCTGAAAGTGAAACGATGACAGCCATTCATCCTGTTTATCCTTTAATCGATTCAATGCCTAAGGCACACGGTGATGCACCCATCGGGATTTTTGATTCTGGAATAGGTGGTTTGTCTGTCGCACTAGAAATTGCCAGACATTTGCCCAAAGAACGTATTGTTTATTATGCCGATACTGCACATGTACCGTATGGCCCACGAAAAGATCAGGAAATTCGTGAGCTTACGGCGCATGCCATTGAGTGGCTATATCGGAAGGGGTGTAAAGTCGCAGTTGTTGCATGCAATACCGCGTCTGCATTCAGTCTGGATTATTTACGTGATTATTATGGAGAAAATTTTCCTATTATCGGTCTGGTACCGGCACTGAAACCGGCCGTTTTGCAAACTAAATCCAAAACCGTGGCTGTGCTTGCCACGCCTGCAACCTTTCGTGGTCAGCTGATTAAAGATGTGATCCAGCGTTTTGCAATTCCCGCCAATGTGCAGGTTATTCCTGTCACCTGTCTGGATTTGGTGCCTTTTGTGGAAAGTGGCGCACAGATGAGTGAGGCCTGTTTAGCGACCTTAAAAGCAATTTTGCAACCTGTGGTTGATCAGGGAGCCGATTATTTAGTTTTAGGTTGCACACATTATCCCTTCCTAAAATCTGCAATTCAGTCTATATTTGGTCAGAAACTGACATTAATTGACTCTGGACTGGCAGTTGCGCGACAAACAGCCCGTATTTTGATCAAAAATCAATTGTTATTTGAGCAAGAACAAAATAATGGCTTACGCATCGAGTGCTATGTGAGTGGTAATAATGCAGAAAATTTAAAAACTGTGCTGCAGTACCTGATTCAAGAAGATTTGACTTGGGATATTCATAATATTGGTGTTGAATAAATAAACAAATGCGGCTAGTCTTTTGAAATATATTAAAAAATTTTTATATTGGGGTCGCTGAATTATATCCGGACTGCTCAGGATGTATCAGTCAGGATGTAATAAGCAATTGGAAGAGGATAACCAATGCTCGATAAGCGTTATCAGGTTTTTATTTCTACTTCTGGCAGTGAAATGCAGCCGGAACGCATCGTTTTAGCTCAAACTTTAGTGGGCATGGGTTTCTTTTCTTGGGGATTAGAACAGCGAACGCCATTAAGCACTGCATTTGCACGTCGTCAGATTGATGATTGCGATTATGTGGTCCTGCTGGTAGGCAGTCAGTATGGTGAACAGTCTGTGTCAGGTGTAGGTTATATGCATCTGGAATATATTTATGCTGTCACCAAACAGAAACCGATTATTGTCTTTATGCATGAAGACCCTGCATCACGTGATGAGTCTTTACATGATCAAAAACCTGAATTGCGCGAAAAATTTCTAGAATTCCGCAAATTATTACAACAAGAAGTGGATCAGATTTTTACTTACCGTAGCCTGCGTGATCTGGAAATGGCCGTACGTTTTAACATGCCACAAATGTTGGAGCGCTATCCGGTATCGGGATGGGTTCGACCGCAAAACACCCAGGCTTTACATGATCAAATTGATCAACTGAAAGCCAAAGTTGAACAGCTTGAAACCGAAGTTGGAAAACGGGAAGTAGACCCGTTCCTGTCTTTACCTAAAGTTTCCATGAATGAACTGTTTTCATTTGAATACCGTATGCATGCCTACCAGGATGGAAACTTTAAAGAACTGAAAATTCAGAAGAAACTCACCTGGGCTCAGCTCCTGTCTATTTTGGGCAGCATGTTTGTCAATCCAACACCCGAAGAATATTTTTCCAAATGCATCAATGATTATTTGAATGATACGGGTCTGGCAGATGCCCGGATGGAAATGCCACGTGCCCATGCCGTTGCCCGTGCACAAATTAATATTCGTGCCTTACACAGTATTAAGCTGCAAATGCGTCAAAATGACTGGATTGTGCCGTCAGGCCGGGATGACCGTCAACGGATGCTCTGGCAGCTGACCCTCAAGGGACAAAAGCTAGTTGAAAGTAATTTGCTTGATAATGATCGTGTTTTTCAATTTAAATCTGCATTTTAATCCATATAAAGAAAGTGCAGAAAGCTGTTAAAGTAAAGCAGTTCATTTATATTGGAAAAAGGTCTGATGTCTTCTGCAGCTAAAACAAAAGTCACGATTATTTTGGCCAATTTGGGTACGCCGGATCAACCCACGGCCCCTGCAGTTCGTCGTTTTTTGAAGCAGTTTCTGTCTGATCAGCGTGTCATTGAAATCCCCAAGCCAATCTGGCAAATCATTTTACGGCTGTTTATTTTACCTTTTCGTCCCAAGCGTGTGGCCCATGCTTATGAAATGGTGTGGCAGAACGATTCTCCCATGCGTGAAATTTTGTTGGACCAAGTCATTGAGGTAAAAAAAACATTAACCGAACAATATCCTGAATTTGAACTCAATGTCATTCCAGCCATGACCTATGGCAATCCAGGCATTGATTCTGCCTTGAATCGCTTGTCACAGGATATTCCAGATCACATTATTTTATTGCCTTTATTTCCGCAGTATTCGGCCACCTCAACAGCACCTTTATATGATGCCCTCGCAAAATGGATTTTGACGCAGCGCAATTTGCCAGGTCTGTCCATCATTCGTGATTATTATCAGCATCCCGCATTTATTCAGGCACTGGCACAAAGTGTCCGGGACTATCAGGCCGTACATGGCCAGTCAGAAAAACTGTTGATGTCATTCCACGGCATTCCTCAGCCTTATGCGGATAAAGGCGATCCTTATGCCGATCGTTGCCGTATCACGGCACAATTATTGGCAGATGCATTGGGCTTATCCGAGCAGCAATGGGCCATCAGTTTCCAGTCGCGTTTTGGAAAACAGGAGTGGGTAAAACCCTATACCGATGCCTTGCTGGAAGAATGGGGCAAGCAAGGGGTGAAATCGGTTCAGGTGATGAGTCCGGCTTTCTCCGCAGATTGTCTGGAAACCCTGGAAGAATTAGCGCTGCAAAATGCTGAAATGTTCCAGTCGGCAGGTGGTGGAAAATATGCCTACATTCCGGCCTTAAATTGTCGTCCAGATCATATCGCCTTGCTCAGCACACTGCTTCGGGCTAATCTTGATGGATTAAAGCAAACATTCGCTCACTAATTTCTCCGAGGTTTCATTATCATGCTGCAAGTCAAAATTGTGCCGGTCACGGCATTTCAGCAAAACTGTTCAATTGTTTGGGATGCTGAATCTAAAGAAGCCATTTTGATTGATGCAGGCGGTGAAGCGGAAAAACTTAAAGCCGAGGTGGAAGCTTTGGGGCTGAAAGTAAAAGCCTTATGGTTGACCCATGGGCATCTGGATCATGCCGGTGCGGTAGGTGCTTTAAGCAAGGTCTGGAATGTGCCGGTAATTGGTCCGCACAAGGAAGATGCCTTCTGGCTCGACATGATTCAGGAAGTATCTCAACGTTATGGTTTTCCTGTTCCAGAAAAGGTAGAGGTGACTCAATGGCTTGAAGGTGGAGAAGTTTTAAAGCTGGGAGAGGAAGAATTTGAAGTTCGTTTTGCTCCGGGTCATACGCCGGGTCATGTGATGTTCTATAACAAAAACTATGGCCTGTTATGGACAGGCGATGTACTGTTTAAAGGCTCTATTGGACGGACCGATTTCCCGCGCGGCAATCATCAGCAGCTGCTTGATTCCATTCAACGTGAATGTTTTAGTTTGCCGGATGAAACACAATTTATTTCCGGTCATGGTCCCTTAAGTACCATTGGTTTTGAAAAACAGCATAATCCCTTCGTAGCAGGTAAAGCGGGTTAATTCTTTTTTGTTTTTCCTGTAAGAGATTGATGAATTATTGCATCAATCTCGGTGAAAGGGTCCACTGCGTAGCTGTTTTAATTCCAGTGCAATGATAATGGCTGCCAGTATGAATAAGATGCCAATAGCAATAATAATGCCATCATGGGTATAAATTCCAAAAATCAGCCCCACAATACTGAAGCCAACAAACAGAAAAAATAGAACTTTTAAGCACCAAAGACCCATGGAGTTCTCCTTTTTTTATCGTTATAAGGCTGTTATAGCCAAAATTCTTATTTTTAAATGTTTAGTTATTCAGAAAAATTTTATTGCTATTCTTGTAGGGCTATTATAATTTAAAAAGTGATTACTGGTTATTCTTTTTGTCTATAAGTAATAAAAAATTAACATTTGTAAGATAGTGTTTTTAATCATTTCTGTAGATAGATTTAATTACATAATGAAGAGAAAAAAGAATAAATTTAATACAAAATTGTAGACAAGTTGACTTTTTCTGTATAAAAAGTGGACGTGTATCACGTGATTTATAATTTATAATTTATAATTTTCGAGGGTAGGTTGGTGAAGCTACTATTTACAAAAATAACACTGTTTATATTTACTATTCTCATGTTGGTATGTTTGGGGTTGGGTATTTATAGCCACGATATGCTCATCACGGCGATTGGTTTCCTTCTGATTTTTTGTATTATTCTTTTAGGTTTGGAATATAGGAAAATGCTTTCCAATCCATTTGACTAAGGTGAATCAATCCATTTTATCCACCTGTAGATAATTTTCCTGCGAATCACGCAAGATGATTAAAAATCATCTTGTTCGCCACTGTTATCTGCTTGGGGGGCATCTTGAGTCGGCAGTTTATATTCATCATTCGCCCAGGCTCCCAGATCAATCATTTTGCAACGTTCTGAACAAAAAGGACGAAATTCATTGCCTTCCCAGTGAGTGGGTTTACCACAGCGTGGACACGGAAAAGTGCGCGGCATGTTATTCTCCGAATAAAAATAAGGATTCAATTAGGCAAATACAGTCGCTCTTGCTAGACTTGAGCGGATTTTTGTTAGTTTGATCTGATTATGCCAATTCGTCAATTTCAAGCACAGCGTATGCATGCACCTCGTGATTTTCAAATGATTCGCCCGGACCCCGTTTGTGTGGAAATTGGTGCCGGCAAAGGTAAACATGCCTTGCTGTTTTCAGCTCAACATCCTGAAAAAAAATTGATCGCCATTGAGCGCACGCGTGAAAAATATCTGGCCATGCAAAAACAGCATGTCCTGGAAGGACAAACGAATTTACAGGCGATTCATGCCGATGCCATGCCGTGGATTGTGCATGCCTTGTTGCCTGCTCAAGTACAGCAGTTTTTTATTCTCTATCCAAATCCCGAACCGCATAATCCGGCACAGCGCTGGTTAAACATGCCATTTTTTGAATTTCTGCTGTCACGCTTACAGCCGGGTGGTACCGTCACTTTGGCCAGCAACATTCCTGAATATATTGCAGAAGCACAGCAGCAGTTGATTGAAGTCTGGAAATTGCCTTTTGTCAAAGAAGTGATTCCAGGCACATCGGCACGTACCCATTTTGAAATTAAGTATCTGGAACGCGGGGAGTTGTGCCAGCAACTGATCATCAGCAAACCGGAAGGCTACAGCACGCGTTTTGATCATTTCCTGCCTTTGCAAGGCCAGAATCCGGTTCAAGCTGTAACATCAGAAACTGATATTAAAAACGCTGAATGAGTGGTTTATGAAAAAGCGTGTTGCAATTATTGGGGCAGGTCCCGCAGGGTTAATGGCTGCAGAAGTCTTGAGCCAAGATGGCTATGAGATTCATGTCTATGAACAAAAGCCGTCTGCTGCACGCAAGTTTTTGATGGCGGGTAAAACCGGACTAAATATTTCCCATGCCGAGCCTATTGCGCAGTTTATTCAGCGTTATGATCAGGCAGAATGGCTGGCCCCTTGGGTAAAAAAATGGGATGCCCAATGGATTCAGCAATGGATGATGGGTCTGGGGATTGCATCCTATATCGGCTCCTCAGGACGGGTGTTCCCGGTAGAAATGAAGGCTGCCCCTTTGCTGCGTGCCTGGCTAAAACGTCTGGCTGAACAGGGGGTGATATTTCACTATCGTCATCAGGTCGTGAATTTAAAAGATCGGCAACTGTGTATTCGGAATTTAACCACACAGCAAGACAGCGAACAGGATTTTGATGCCATCATTATGGCTTGTGGGGCAGTATCTTGGTCGCAACTCGGCAGTGACGGCGCATGGCAGCAATGGCTGTCTCCGCATGAAATTGAAGCCTTTCAGGCCAGCAATGCGGGGGTGGAGCGTACCTGGTCCAAGTTTATGCAGCCGGTCTTTGGCCAGCCTTTAAAACGTGTCGAAGCCTGGGTAGAGGGTCAAGCCAAAAGCATGGGTGATATTGTGATTACCCATTATGGTCTGGAAAGTGGCTTGGTCTATAAGCAGGGGCGTGCACTGCGCCAGCAAGTGAAAAATGGTCAGGCCATGCAGCTGTATCTGGATTTGCTTCCCGAGCAAAGCATGGAGCAATTGGCGAAAAAATTACAGCCGGGTAAAAAGCAGTCGTTGAGCAATGTCTGGCGTAAGGCGGGACTGGATGCAGCGAAGGCCAGCCTGGTGCGTGAACTGGTTGCAAAACCTCTATGGAGCGATCCAATGGCTTTGGCCCAGCAGATCAAACAGCTACCGATTGCTTTAACGGGATTTCGCCCCATAGAAGAAGCGATTAGCTGTGCCGGTGGGGTAAAACGCGATGTGTTATCCGAGCAGCTGCAATTAAAGTCCAACCCGCATGTATTTTGTTGCGGCGAAATGCTGGACTGGGATGCACCGACCGGAGGCTATTTGCTTACGGCCTGTTTTGCCACAGGTCGTGCTGCAGGTGAGGGTGTACATGCCTATCTGGCTGCACAAAAATAACAGTACATCATGCGGTCGGTTTTGAACTGCTATTTAAAGCATGCTAATTTGCATACTCAATCTTGATAAAAAATGCAGCAGTTATGTCTGAACAAAAGCGATATACAGGAAGTTGTTTGTGTGGCGGTTTGCGCTATGAAATTCGGGGCGAAATTGGCGACATCGTGCAATGCCATTGCCAGCGTTGCCGTAAGGCCAATGGCAGCGCCTTTGCCACCAATGCCCCGATTCGAAAAGCCGATTTTCACATTGTGCAAGGTGAACATTTACTGAAAAAGTTTCAGTCCAGCGAAACCACGCAGCGCTGTTTCTGTAGCGATTGTGGCTCACCCATTATCAGCATTAAAACCGATACGCCTGATTTGTATCGCCTGAGAATCGGTACGCTGGATACACCGTTACAGCAAAAGCCAACGCAACATATTTTTGTGGCGTCCAAGGCCGAGTGGGATAGCATCTGTGATGGCCTGCCACAATTTGATGAACGACCTTAGTCATGCTGAAACCTGCGGTTAAAAGATTAAGGGATTAAAAGATCAAGGGATCACAGGATCCCTTTTTTATGCACGGAATTTAATAGCCAGATTCAGTGGTTTCAGATTTGGCTGCTTCAGCTTTTTTTGCTTGAGCTTGATTCATGTCCGGATATTGCGATTGCCAGTGTTCCAGCTGTTCCTGGGCATGTAAAAATTCACCCAGGCCTTTGGTTTGATCTGCTGAATTTTTAATTGGTTCTGCTGTTTTTTCTTTGTTTTCATCATAGAATTTGGCCTGATTCTGCCAGTATTCTGCCATCAGACCTTGAATATAACGTCCTTGCTCGGTTTTCAAATCCAGTTCTTTGAGCATGGTTAAAGCCGAGTAAATATTGTCGCGTTTACGGTTATAGGCAAATTCATCCGTCAGTGTACCCTGATCCTCCATTTTGACTAGTTCATCTTCCATCTCGTCACTCATTTGGCTGAAACGCTGGTCAAAGTCGGTCAGTAAGGCAATATCATGTTGATCATCCGGGGTTTGTGGGAACGTTTTTACCGGTTCGGTAATCAGTTCCTGCATGACCTTATCTTCAAGCTGAATCTTGTCGCTTTGAGATACGGTATCTGGCTTACGATCACAGGCACTCATCAGTACACTTGAGCACAGTAAAACAGGAAGACCACAGTATTTGAGTTGAAGTTTTATCATGATGGGTTCCTTTATTTCTAATCAATTTTTTTAAAGTCATAGGCATAAGTCACATAGGGGAATGCGATTTCATCTTGGGGATGCTTGCCTGTATACTCTAAAATGATCTGTCCAAATTCAGCTTTTAACTGCTGCTGTTCTTGTGCGGACAGGGTGGCAATAAAACTGGTAGAGAGCAGGCGTTTGGACACCACCTGTTCCACAGTGCCAACATGCTGCTGCTGAAACGTTTCGGTATTTGCCAACTGAAACAGCGCTTGCTGTTCAAAAACCTTTTTCCATTGGCCGCTGTGATAACGTGGCGTATTGCCCTCCAGCGGTTGAATGCGGTCTGCCAGCGCTTTGACCCAGTCGACCTGAACATCGCGCTGATTCCAGATCAGTGCCAGATGCCCGGACCGTTTGAGCGCTTGATGAATTTGCCTTAATGATTCAAGATTGGCAAACCAGTGAAAGGATTGTGCGCAGATCACAGCATCTATACTATGTGCCGTTAACGGCAGAGATTCACTCGATGCCTGCAGCGTTTGAATGTCGGGATAGGCATGTTGCAATTGTGCCAGCATGGCCTGAATTGGCTCAATGGCAATGATGTGTGAGGTCAGCTGTTTTAAATAAGGTAAGAATTTGCCAGTGCCCGCACCCAG
Organism: Acinetobacter sp. T_3_1; assembly: GCF_025377055.1. Taxonomy (NCBI): domain Bacteria; kingdom Pseudomonadati; phylum Pseudomonadota; class Gammaproteobacteria; order Moraxellales; family Moraxellaceae; genus Acinetobacter; species Acinetobacter sp. T_3_1. The sequence continues at coordinate 420,725 of NZ_JACHVD010000001.1, forward strand.
ATCAACCACCTGCGACTGTTCATCCAGTTGGAGCTGATCGCGTAGCCAATGGACGATGTCTTGTGGATAACTCGGCCGAACTTGTTGATAAAGTTCAGCAGCAGAACTGAAGCCTTTTTGAGCAGCAGGATGAAGTGATTGTGTCATATTTTGCGCTTTTTAATCTTCATGGCATCTATAAAATAACATAGTCGCTTTTCGTAAATAGGCAAGGTGTCTATTTGTAGTATTGAATCTGATAAAGGGCCGATTTGCTTCGGTGTGGAAATGGATAAACACATTATTTTTGAAGACGAACAAATTCGTGCAATCTTTCTTAAAGGCTCATCGGATGAACTGATTTTCTCTTTTGGCGATTTAATTACCCGGGCCAAAGGACTGTCGATTAATGCCGAAAAATCCCTGCATAAATATGACTTTAACGTAATTGGCATCATGCCCAAGCAAAAGTCCTGGTTTCCTGAAAGTTCAATGTGCGAGATGTTTGCCCAGATTCAGGAACTGATTGCGCCGTTTAAAACCCGTATTGGCTATGGCGGTTCCATGGGCGGATATGCGGTTATCAAGTATTCCAACCTGCTGGATTTAAAACGTGTGGTGGCTCTGGTGCCGCAGTATTCCATCAATCCTGAAGATGTCGAAGACCCGCGTTACAACATGTTCTTTGATCCTGAACAGAATGCCAATATGCACATTCAGCCACAGGATGTTGCAGCTGAACGTGAATATATTGTGGTCTATGATCCTTATTGTCCGGAAGACCGTGCGCATTATTTAAAACTGGAACAGGTGCTGCCAAAAATTCAGACCCTGAACCTGCCTTTCACCGGACACGATGCCATTGCGGTTCTGGCCAGCTCGGAATTGTTGCGTGACTTTTTGCTGCACAAGTTTGATGCCATCTATTTTTACCGCAAAATCCGTCAGGTGAAAAAGAACAGCAAGTTTTACTATCGCAAAGTCATTGAAAACCTGTTGCCCCGGCACCGCAATGCCTTGGGTTCCATTCTAGTCAATAATGATTTGCAGCTGGACAGCCAGTTTTTTGATGCCAAGCTCAAGAACAATTTACTCAGGGAATTGCTGCGCAATAAACAGGTCAGTCAGCAAGACCTATTGAAACTGGGCATACAGGTCAATTTGCCGCAGGAAAGTCGTAGCCAGTTACTGGACTGTTTTGGTCATGGACTGGTATTTAATGTGATTAGCCAGAAGATTGAAAGCTATGCCGCCAGCGCCATTGCCCTGAACCATAAATTTCTGATTCCGATCTTTGCCAAAGGCAGTGGACTGGTACAAATTGCATTGAATGATGAGCGTTATATTGTGGCCATGAATGACCGGCAGGTGATGAAACTGTTCAGGGAACAGGACGCCTTAACAGCCGGTATGCATCCCTTGGTCATTAAAAAATATAGTGATTTTTATCTGCTCAGTTATAAGCATTTAAACTTGAGCAATAACGAATATGGCAGTCATGAGTTCGTGGAAGACACTCCGCAAACGGCGCAATTTGTGACCCAACCTGAACCGGTATCTGCGCTATAACCTACAGATTCAGGGTTGAGTATATGCCCGATTTGTTTTAATTTTGATCACTTGCTTTATCTTTAAATCGGTCTAAGATAGAACGGTAAGGCAAGTTCTCATGACTCAAAATTAAACAATAAACAAATAACGGGTGCTTAAGGATGAAACGTGATTTTATACCGGCTGTACTTTTAACCCTCATCTCTATATCCATACCTTCCTATACTTTTGCACACAGTCTATATTCGACTTATATCATTATGGGCGGGGGCATGCTTGTCGTGTTTGTTCTGGCAATCTATGTGTTCTATGCAATCCGCAAGTCAATTCAACTGCATATCAACAAACCCACCAAATAGTGGGTTTTGTATTTTTAATCTCTAAATTTGGTTGAAAAAGAATATAAAACTGGCTTTTAATGTCTGGGCAATAATTTTTAGATATTCATCGAACTCAGCCAAGGAAAGCAGCATGAAAGCCGTATTTTTAGATTATGAATCGCTGGATAAAAATGATCTGGATTTCAGTCAGCTTGAAGCTGTATTTGATGAGCTGACACTTTTTCCAGCGACAACTCCGGCACAACTCTTGGAGCGAGTGCAGGAGGCAGAGGTCATTATCAGTAATAAAGTCGTGGTCGATGCAGCGACCATGCAGCAATGTCCCAATCTCAAACTGATTTTAATTTCCGCAACCGGCACCAATAATATTGATCTGGTTCAGGCACGTAAGCAGGGCATTGTGGTGTGCAACTGTCAGGGTTATGGCACTGCCGCAGTGGCTCAGCATACGTTAAGCTTGATGCTGGCTTTGGCAACCTCATTACTCAAATACGACCGTGCCGTAAAGCAAGGCGAGTGGAACAAAGCTTCGCAATTCTGTCTGCTGGATTTCCCGATTATCGAGCTGTCCGGCAAAACGCTGGGTATTGTCGGTTATGGTGAACTGGGACAGGCGGTGGCAAAGCTGGCGGATGCTTTTGGCATGAAGGTCTTGGTCGGGTCATTGCCGAACCGCCCAGCTGATGCCAGTCGAATTCCTTTTGCAGATTTATTGCCCCAAGTCGATTTCCTGAGCCTGCATTGTCCTTTAACTGAAGACACCCGCAATTTAATTGATGCCCACGCCTTCGATGCCATGAAACCGAGCGCATTTTTAATTAACTGTGCACGTGGCGGAATTGTTGATGAAGCCGCCCTTGCCGATGCCTTACGCCAGGGCAAAATTGCCGGCGCTGCCACCGATGTGCTTACGGTGGAGCCGCCTAAAGACGGGAATGTACTTTTGGCCGATGACATTCCCAACCTGATTATTACTCCGCACAGTGCATGGGGCAGTGTGGATGCGCGGCAACGGATTGTGCAGCAGATGCAGCAGAACGTGCAGGCTTTTAAAGCAGGACAGCCGATTCGACAGGTCAATTAATCTGTATTAAAAAAGCCTCTTTATGAGAGGCTGTTGTTTATAGTCAGCCCGATTTATAAATCGGGCTTGGTTTTACCATACAGCTTGTACTTGAGCAGCCAGTCATATGCAGCTGCAAATTAATTATTGGTTGAAGAGTCGCTTAGCGGGTGAGAAATAATCGGTGCAGGCTGATCATTTGGACTGCCAATAATATTATCCTTGGTTTCATTTATTTTCTGATTGACCGTGGCTGCTGCATGTTGTGACTTTTCTTTGGCAATGGCCGATTTTTCAGTGGCAAAGTCCTTGGTTTCTTCCCACGCATGTTCTACCTTTGGTTTTACCTTGGCGATCCCTTTTTGCGCAGCAGTATCCACCTTTTCCACCGTATTCTGAACCTTCTGCTGTGCCTTATGACCGAGCACTTTAAAGATATTAGGATTGTCTCCATAGGGTGCAGACTGATTGTGCTCTGAAGTGCTGTCAGGAGTGGCTGTGCCTGTTTGAGCCCAAAGTGGAGTAGAGAGCAAAATTGCACTGGTCACTAATACCGTTTTCATCATTTTCATTGTGGGTTTTATTCCTGTTTTGGCAATACGTTTAATCTGTTCTAGTTGATTTTATTTTAAGAATGAATTGAGGAGAAAACGTGAAATGTGGCGAAATTAATACAGATTTATTACATTTAAGATCAATCTAGGATTCATGAGGCAAGAAAAAAGCCCATTGACATGAGCTTTTTTCACGAGATCTGAGAGATGAATTTATTCTTGATACTGATTTGGCGTTTTAATCGTAAATCCTGAATATATTCTTCCTGAATAGATGCCCAGCTCTGCATGCGTTTTACCGTTAATATCCATATTGCTCGGGTGTGAACCGTTGCTATCCGTGCTGTGTTGTGAATTTTTACTGACAAAGTTTTCGTCCGCAGTTTGAGTTTGATTCATCTCTTTATTTACATTTTCCGCTTTATCAGCAGTCTTTTGTTCACTGTCTTTTGCTTTTAGCTCTGAAGCTGCGTTGGGGGTTGGGTTGGCGAAAAGGGGAGTACAAGCTAAAAGTGCAGTGCTAATCAACATTGTTCTGATTGTTTTCATAGCTCGATTTATCCTTGCATGATAAAACTCGAGTGTTTACCGAGTTATAAGATCACTATCTTAATCGGTCCAATTTCTAAATTTTGAATTTAAGAATAAATTCCAACGTTTTAGCAACAGTGAATTAACAATCTGGACAAATATGTGAATTTGATTTTTGGTCATTCTTTTTTAGTTTTTGAATTTAAAAATTTTTTTCAAAAAACAGAAATTAGCCTGGATACAAAGTATTGATATGTAACACTTTAGAGTAAATACAGATGAGCGGTATTTGAATGGAAATGAAGCGAATGAAGGACTTTTTATTGAAGGGGAGGAAGAATCACCGAATCCATATAGAATGGGTGATTCTGGGTGTATGAGTCAGGTATTAGTTACATTGTGCTAAAGCATCTTTATGAAAATAATGGCGTAGCGCAAGGAAGTTTTTTTGCACTGTAGCATCATTCAGGTCAAAGTTAGTGGCTGTACTTGTACCATCTGTAGCAAAGACGGTCGAGCTGCCCGTGATGAGGGTATTGCCTTTAAATGACCAGTGTTCTATGGCTTTGCCGGCTGGCAGGTTGCCGGTAAATTCGATCATGCACTTGTTGGTAAATTTGGTTAGTTTGGCTTTGTTGTCGATGGTGTTTGGATAGACTTCCAGATTCTGAACTTCTTGTAGGACACCTGTTTCAAGTGTGGGAATAGTGGGAGCAGTGGTACACGCCGTAACAGCAATACTCGCAAGACCAGTCAAAATAAGCATTTTAAGTTTCATGTGATTCTTTCTTGTTGAGTGTTGTTAGTTTGAGTATAGGGAAGTGGAGAAAGGTTGGCTATAGGAATTATCAACAAGTGAAATTCTATAAATTTAATGTGAATATGATGAGTAGCAACGTATGTAATAGATATAAATAGAAGTATTAATTATGAAGAGAGTAGTGCCGTGTTTGTAATGTAAGTAATTGGGGTTTTAAATGATTCAGATCTTCATTTAAACCAACACGTTTTGCTAAAGGATCTACTAATTTTCTTGAATTATATGTTACGGAAGCGAATTCATTTACGTTCATTGCTTGTGAGAATGATTTTAGCTGTTGTCTTCGAGATACACTTGAACATGAGTATCTTCTAAATTTTTCTAATAAAAAAACTAAACGTCGCTTTTGTAGACTGTTTAAATCATGAGTAACAGCAGGAAGAAATTCTGAATATAGTAGAGCTTCAGCAACAGGTCTAACTTCATTAAAAGTTGCTGATGTTAGTGGCTGTTCCAGTAGCCTTCTTAAAGCTTTTTCAAACTCTGGTTGATTCATAAACTTATCCTTTTAACTCAGATAGAAGTAAAAGTATATATCGAATATTGGAATCTAATTGTTCAGGAGTAACATAATAGTCTTTAGCATTATTCGCTGATTTTTCGAACTCTTCAAGAGAAAACTTATTTTGTTTGTATAACTCTTTGATGTCTTGTATATCTCTATCAGAGAGTCGAGCTAATTTAGAAACAGCAAGATCTAAACCTGATACAAGATAGACTTCGACGATACTGTCGCAGACTAAAGGAATGACACGCTCATCATAATCGGGATCAATTGATGCAAGGCTGGTATTAAATCCACTGTCGAATTCTAAATTCGTTTCAAGGTTATTTGTATCTATATATTCTACATCGTTATTTTTTAAAAATAAGAAAATATCTTCTTTTTTCAGCTGCTTAATTGCTTGAATTTCAGCATCAATATCGTTACTACCACGCGCATTTGTATGGATGTGAAAAGCACATCCACCAAAAATAAATGCTTTTACTGCACCATGAGGAAGATTTTGATGATTTTCTAAAATCCAATCCTCAAGCTCTTGAAAGAGCTTGAGGATTGCAAGGGTTATAGGTGAGTCATTATAAATATTCATATTAATGCTGAAGCACCGAAATATCAGCCACTTTGGTAAACAAGCCACGTAACTGAGCAAGCATACGCAAACGGTTTGCTTTCAGGTCAGCATCATCAGCCATGACCATTACACCGTCAAAGAACGCATCAACAGGCGCACGCAGGGCAGCTAAAGCAGAAAGTGCAGCAGTGTAGTCTTTGGCAGCGAATAACGGCTCAACCACAGGCGTAATTTTCGCAAGTTCAGCGAATAATGCTTTTTCAGCATCTTCCACCAGGTTCGCTTCAACCACAGCACCAGTCGGCTCTGCTTCTTTAGCTAAAATGTTGGCAACACGCTTGTTGGCAGCAGCAAGTGCAGCCGCTTCAGGCAAGTCACGGAAGTGATTGACCGCATTTACACGCTTGTCAAAATCAAGTGGTGATTTTGGTGACAAGGCTTGAACCGCTTGAATCACGTCAACAGCAACGCCCTGGTCTTCGTATTTGGCACGGTAACGACCTTCCAGGAATGCAACTGCATCTGCCAGAGTCTTGTTGTGGTCTTTCAATACATCGCCATACGCAGCTAAAGCAAGCTTGATCAGGTCTTCAATCGACACATCAAGCTCGTTTTCAGTCACTAGACGCAAAATACCAATCGCAGAACGACGCAGTGCAAACGGGTCCTTAGAACCTGTAGGTGCCTGACCAATACCGAAAATACCCGTCAAGGTATCTAAACGGTCGGCAAGGGCAATGGTTGTACCGGTTTTAGTTTTGGGTAAAACATCACCGGCAAATTTAGGTAAGTATTGCTCGCCTAGTGCTTCTGCAACTTCATCATTTTCGCCTTCAATGCGTGCGTAGTAAGTACCCGCAATACCTTGAAGTTCAGGGAATTCCCCAACCAGTTCAGAGGTTAAGTCGCATTTTGCAAGCAGGGCTGCTTTTTCAGCATCAGCAGGGTTCGCACCAGTGATTGGCGCAAGTGCAACAGCCAGTTTCGCAATACGTTCAGACTTGTTCCAAAGTGTGCCAAGCTCTGCCTGGAACACCATGTTGGCCAATTTTTCTTTACGAGATGCAAGCGGTTGCTTCTGGTCTTGCAGGAAGAAGAATTCCGCATCTGACAAACGCGGACGAACCACTTTTTCGTTACCTTCAATAATTTGAGTCGGATCTTTCGACTCAATATTGGAAACGGTAATGAAGTAAGGTTGAAGTTTGTTGTCAGCATTCACTAAGCAGAAATACTTCTGGTTGTCCTGCATGGTGGTGATGAGTGCTTCTTGAGGCACCGCAAGGAAACGTTCTTCGAAGCTTGCACGTAACGCAACAGGCCATTCCACCAGTGCAGTCACTTCGTCACGAAGGTCACTTGGGACAATGGCAATCGCATTGACTTCATCAGCCAAAGCTTTTACTTGCTGGTCGATGATGGCTTGACGCTCTTCAAAAGATGCTACCACGTGCGCTGCTTTTAACTTCGCCAAGTATTCATCAGCATGGTTCAGCGTAATGGCTTCAGGCGCATGGAAACGGTGACCATAGGTCACGTTGCCTGCCTTGTGATCCTGAATGCTTGCATCAATCACATCGTTGTCTTTAAGCAACACTACCCATTTTACCGGACGCACGAATTCGGTACGGCTGGCCGCAGAACGCATGCGTTTTGCGATTGGCAGGTTGTCTAAAGCAGCTTGTAAAATTTGTGGTAAAAATACCTCCAGGCTTTGGCCTTTGACATCTTTTAAATAGCACACTTTTTCAACTTTACCGGCCTGGAAAGTCGAAACTTGATCAACCGTGATGCCCTGACCACGCATAAAGCCTTCCAAAGCTTTGGTTGGTTTGCCTTCCGCATCAAAAGCGGCTTGTTTCGCAGGGCCGTCAAAACGTTTTTGTGTATCGGCTTGTGCGCCTTCAACATTGACAATTTTCAATGCGAGGCGGCGTGGTGCTGCATAGGCTTCAATTGTGTCAAATGCAAGACCAGCATCTTTTAAGCCTTTTTCGGTTTCTGCCTGAAGGGCATCACGTAATTTTTTTAAGCTTTTTGGAGGAAGTTCTTCGCAGCCAAGTTCAAATAAAACAGTATGTTTAGACATTATTTGTTCTCCGCTGCTTGAGCTGCTTCTGCTTCAACTTGTGCTTTTAACTGCGCCAATACTTCATCACGTAGATGCGGTTCTGCCATAGGGAAACCCAGTTTCGCACGTGCTGCCACATAGCTTGTTGCAATTGAACGTGCCAAAGTACGGACACGCAAAATATAACGCTGACGTTCAGTCACTGAAATCGCACCGCGGGCATCCAGCAGGTTAAAGCTATGCGATGCCTTAACCACCTGTTCATAGGCCGGTAATGGCAGTTCTGCTTCCATTAAGCGGGTTGCTTCAGCTTCGTAGAAGTCGAACAGTTCAAACAGTTTATCGACTGGGGCATATTCAAAGTTGTAAGTGGATTGCTCTACTTCGTTTTGATGGAATACGTCGCCATAAGTGACCGTACCGAACTGACCTTTGGTCCAAACCAGATCGTACACCGAGTCTACACCTTGCAGGTACATTGCCAGACGTTCCAGACCGTAAGTAATTTCACCCGTTACCGGATAGCATTCCACACCACCGACTTGCTGGAAGTAAGTGAACTGGGTCACTTCCATACCGTTCAGCCAAACTTCCCAACCTAAGCCCCAGGCACCGAGGGTTGGCGATTCCCAGTTGTCTTCCACAAAACGGATGTCGTGAGTCAGGGTATCAATACCAATGGCTTTTAAAGAATCGAGATAAAGCTGCTGGATATTGTCCGGGTTTGGTTTAAGCACCACCTGGAACTGGTAGTAATGTTGCAAACGGTTCGGGTTTTCACCATAACGGCCATCTTTCGGACGACGTGAAGGTTGTACGTAAGCCGCGTTCCATGTTTCTGGCCCTAAAGCACGCAGGAAAGTGGCAGTGTGGAATGTCCCTGCCCCCATTTCCATATCGTAAGGTTGTAACACCACACAACCTTGTTCAGCCCAGTAGTTTTGTAAGGCAAGAATTAAGCCTTGAAATGTATCAATATGCGATATGGCGCGACTCATGTAGCATCCATTAAAATTAGAGAAAAATTGGCTCTAAGTATAAGGATTTTGCAAAGGTGTGGCAAAGGTTTCAGGATAAGAAATCAGTTGTTTAAAAATGCTTCACAGATTTATTGATAAATATAAGATATAAAATAAATACACCTTTAATCGTCAACCTTCTATAATTTGCAGCTTCTTCCCCAAAACAATAAAAGGCGTGCTGTGTTTCATTCCCGACTTGAATGGCTGAATACCCTAAAACCCAATTTCAAGGTTCTTCCCCTGAAAGAGCGCCTGCTGTGCGGTCTGGGTGCATTACTTGGACTGACACTTTCATCTTTCATAAGCTGGTGGATGCTGGGGGATATCAATGCATGGTATATCGCACCGATGGGCGCATCTTCGGTGTTGCTGTTTGCCGTGCCTGCCAGTCCCTTGGCACAGCCATGGAATATGGTGGTGGGAAATATCATTGCCGGGATTATTGGGGTGACCTGTGCCATGTATATTCCTAACCTGACCGAAGCTTTTAGCGTGGCGGTGGGGATGTCTATTATCTTGATGATGACTACCGATTCATTGCATCCGCCAAGTGGGGCGGTAGCCATTACTGCCGTTTTGGGGGGAGAGGCAGTCCATGAGCTGGGATATCATTTTATTTTTTATCCGGTGTTATTAAACTCCATGCTGTTGTTGGTGATTGCAATTGTGTTTAACCGCCTGCTCGGAAAACAATATCCGCAAGTGGCCCAGATCAACCAGCGCTCTAAAGATCCGACACCCACGCAAAAAGTCACCATTCAACCGCAGGATATTCAGGCAACGCTGGATCAGCAGACCGAGCTGCTGGATATTAGTGAATATGACCTGCAAAAAATCATTCTGGCAGCCCAGGAGAAAGCCAATGCCCGCGGCATGAGCCAGTTTAAGTGTCAAGACATCATGACCAAAGACGTGATTAGCTTGAATGAAAATGAGGATATCCATTCTGCCTTGGATAAATTCAAGCACATGAATTTAATGAGCCTGCCGGTGATTAATGCCCAGCAGCAACTGGTCGGTACGCTGGCTTTATACGAAGTGGTGGAATGGTTTAAACGTGCAACCGATTTAAGAACCACATGGCAGCGTCAGGTCAAGGATATTATGGTTCGGCAGGTCATCACCGTAAAGCCGGAGCAACCGATTCAGGATTTGGTGCCTTATTTTGTCGAGCGCTCGTTTAACTATATTCCTGTGGTAGAAAAACAGAAAATGGTGGGCATTATTAGCCGAGCGGATATGATTGCGGCATTGAACCAGCAGCTGAATGTGGCGGCATAAAGCAAAAAAAAGCTACGACTGATTGGGGTAAAAGTCGTAGCATAAAACGAACTCAACTCATGGAGTTCAACGGGTTGTTAGCGATTTTGATCCGGATTTACCGTACGGATCGGGTTGTTATACGCCGCTGTCTGACCAAACATGGTATTAGGTTGTTTGGGGATCACAAACCATAAAATTAAATACACCAGGATTCCCGGGAATGCTGCGCTCATGACAGAAACAAGAATAAAAATAATGCGCAGTAAAGTCACATTCCAACCAAAACGTTCAGCAATACCACCCATTACACCTGCAATCATGTTTTGACGCTTAGAGCGATATAAACCAACATTGGCCATCTAGGTCTCCTTAATAGAAAATAGCAAAGCAGTTAAAACAACTCGCTTATAAATAAAAAATGGAGATGAATGATTCTTTTTAAAGGGACACACCATAAGAAATAGTTAAGTTATGTAAATGTAAGTGCGTATTGCGATGTCGTGATTTAAAATGTTCTTCGGTTAAATAAGTTGATTTATATCAATAAAAATCAATTAAATAAGCTTTAATGTATGAGTGTAAAATAAAGATCATTTCGTTGTAGCTTATTTTCTGTATTGGCAAATATGGCTAGGGACAGCCAAAGAGCATTTAACGCCCAGGAGGGAAAAGGTGTTTCAAAAAACGGATTATTATGGCTGTTTCTTGGTAGTAATATGTGCAGCTTTAATGGGTTGTAATAAACCCTTGGAAGATTCTGTTGCACAGCAAATCAAAAAAGAAACGTCAGCTCAGAGTGGTGAGCAGGCTAAAAGCCTGACCGATGTTGCGGGGCGGGCGACTGTTCCGGTAGGGGAAACCGAGCCAGGGCTTAAAAATACCCTGCCAAAAAGTGCCCAGCCCTATATTGGCCGCTATCAAGCTACGATCAGTTGTGATGATCCTTTTGTCAGATGTAAAGAGGGTACAGCAGATTATGTGATTAATTTGCTGGAGGATGGGATTGCCCATCGCAACCTGATCCATTCAGGGCAAATCAGCTTCGCTTCAAACCCCTATCACCGTCAAGATCGCTGGTCATATGATGTGCAAAATCATCAGGTGATTTTGTATCGGTCAAATGGCGTAGAATTTTTTTATAATATTGATAAAGATCAAAATCTGGTCATGGATCTGGACAAGATTGCACATGCATCCGCCTTAAACGAGCAATATTTTGCCGAAGGCAATCCTTTTCCACAACAGGCTTACCGTTTGCTTAAGGAGAAAGCCAGTTAAAGCTGAGGCGCTGGTTTGATTGAGCCAGACGGATAAAAAATTTTTTAAAAGTGCAGTATTTTTTTTATATTGACGTGTAGAAATAAGATGAATAATAAAGAAATCTGGTGGGTTGTGAGGGGCTCGAACCCTCGACCAATAGATTAAGAGTCTACTGCTCTACCAACTGAGCTAACAACCCTGAGTAAGGATTAGTGAACCTAAAGCATCACTTTAAGGGTTCACCCGAGGCAAGAAAAAATCGAAGATTTTTTAAGAATGCATTCAAGCATTGTGTTTTGCAGCATCGGTGTAGCAAAATTTCGAGAATGGCGAATCAACCGAAACGGTGTGGTTTGTCTTGGTCGGAATATTGCAGGTTTCGTTTCTATTGTAATACGGAAAGTGTAGTACAGAAAGAAGCCCTAAGAAAGAATGGTGGGTCGTCCGCGATTCGAACGCGGGACCAACGGATTAAAAGTCCGCTGCTCTACCAGCTGAGCTAACGACCCATTCAGAAAGAGTGCTTTAAAAGCTAAAAAAGCTTCATGTCAGAAGCCTTCAAGAAGATGGTGGGTCGTCCGCGATTCGAACGCGGGACCAACGGCTTAAAAGTCCGCTGCTCTACCAGCTGAGCTAACGACCCTTCTCTAGATCAATCAAAATCAGTGGTGGGTCGTCCGCGAGTCGAACGCGGGACCAACGGCTTAAAAGTCCGCTGCTCTACCAGCTGAGCTAACGACCCTTCTCTAGATCAATCAAAATCAGTGGTGGGTCGTCCGCGAGTCGAACGCGGGACCAACGGCTTAAAAGTCCGCTGCTCTACCAGCTGAGCTAACGACCCTTCTCTAGATCAATCAAAATCAGTGGTGGGTCGTCCGCGATTCGAACGCGGGACCAACGGATTAAAAGTCCGCTGCTCTACCAGCTGAGCTAACGACCCAGCTCTAGATCAATCAAAATAAGTGGTGGGTCGTCCGCGAGTCGAACGCGGGACCAACGGATTAAAAGTCCGCTGCTCTACCAGCTGAGCTAACGACCCAGCTCTAGATCAATCAAAATAAGTGGTGGGTCGTCCGCGAGTCGAACGCGGGACCAACGGATTAAAAGTCCGCTGCTCTACCAGCTGAGCTAACGACCCAGCTCTAGATCAATCAAAATAAGTGGTGGGTCGTCCGCGAGTCGAACGCGGGACCAACGGATTAAAAGTCCGCTGCTCTACCAGCTGAGCTAACGACCCATCTCTAGATCAATCAAAATAAGTGGTGGGTCGTCCGCGATTCGAACGCGGGACCAACGGATTAAAAGTCCGCTGCTCTACCAGCTGAGCTAACGACCCATCTCTAGATCAATCAAAATAAGTGGTGGGTCGTCCGCGATTCGAACGCGGGACCAACGGATTAAAAGTCCGCTGCTCTACCAGCTGAGCTAACGACCCTGAACCAACATTCAGCGCTTGTCTGAATGTGCAGTGCAAGAAAATAAAAGCTTTCTAAACACCACTTTGTTTTGATGGAGCGTATTGTAGCAAGTTATCAAACGAGCGCAAGTAAAAATTAGCAAACTTGTTGATGTTTGATTATAAATACAACAAATTTGCTTAATCTCGTAAAAAAACAACGGCTCTGCAATTAAAAACGGTATTGATAGGCTTGAATATTGTTGAATATTTCCGCAGTTAAATCACAATATTCTGTTGCATTTGGCAGGAGTACCAGCAAACGCTCATCAGTCTTGTCGGGATCAAAAGCCTGTTCTTTCAGTTTGTTCTTTTGATATTTAAATGTGCCTGTGGTTTCGACTTGTGCCTGAACACGTAAAAATACCGGAACTGCATAAACCGGCAAACATTTTTTAAACTCGCTTGCCATCTGCTTCAAGTCTTGGGCGGTTAATTCTACACCTTCATTCAGGGTAATGGCTGCCATGCCGGCACGTCCATTGGTATGGGGGATTTCCACCCCGTAAACCACGGCTTCAGCAATTTTTTCATATTCACTGAGCACATTTTCAACTTCAGTGGTAGACACATTTTCGCCTTTCCAGCGGAAGGTGTCGCCCAGACGGTCTACAAACTGGGCATGACGGAAACCGATATCGCGTACCAGATCGCCAGTATTGAAGAATGCATCTCCATGTTTAAAAACATCTTTCATAATCACGGACTTATTTTTTTCCGGATCGGTATAGCCGTCAAAAGGTGAACGGCGGGTAATTTTGCCCACCAGTAAGCCGACTTCACCTTTTTTGACTTTTTTACACCAGCCTTTGGCATCTCTCACCGGCTGATTGCTTTCTTTATCAAATTCAATTATCGCATAAGGGGTTGGAGAGAAGCCGACCGTGTTGTCAAAGTTAAATACGTTACTAAAACCTACATTACCTTCACTGGATGCATACAGCTCAAGTACTTCTTCAATCCCGAAGCGTTCCTTGAATTTATCCCAGATATTCGGGCGCATGCCGTTACCGATCATTTTAGTGACCCGGTGACCTTTTTCCAGTTCAGACGGGGGAGCATCCATTAAATAGCGGCAGAGTTCACCTACATAACCAATGGCCGAAGCATCAAATTTTTTGACATCTTTCCAGAAAGCAGAGGTCGAGTATTTGCGGCGCAATGCAAAAGTTGCACTGCTTGCAATCACGCCACACCAGCACACTACAATGCCGGTGGCATGATACAGCGGCAGGGTGCAATACATGACATCATCAGGTTTTAAATCCAGCACGTGACCATAGGTGCCATAAGCCAAAGTCCAGCGGCTATGGGTGAAAATGACCGCTTTAGGCAGGCCGGTCGTGCCTGAGGTGTAGATGTAGAATAGGCCATCTTTACCTTGAATAGTGTGTGTAGTCGGGGTGTTGAATTTCGGAAATTGATCCGCTTTTTCTGCAAGATTGGTCCAGCCTTGCGGTGCTGTGCCGGCATCCAGTTGCGTGGCCTGATCGGCGAACCAGTGAAAACGGTCTGCTGCCAGTTCCAGATCCTGGCGAACCTCTTCTACAGCTGCACGGCATTCTTCACCGGCAATTACGGCAATTGGCTTGACTAGGTTTATGCTGTGGGTCAGGGCCTTGCCGCTTTGTGAGGTATTGACCAAAGCAGAGGTAACGCCAATTTTTGCCAGGGCGATAACGGTAGCAATCAGCTCTGGACGGTTTTCTACCATCACCGCAATCACGTCGCCTTTTTGCGCACCGAGCGATAAATAAAAGTGTCCAATCTGGTTGGCCCATTCATTCAGTGCTTCGTAACTGAATTTCTGATCTTCAAATAATAAAGCTGTGCCGTGCGGATTGTGTCTTACCGCTTTTTCAAAGGCAATTCCCAAGCCTGCTGGAGTATTGGATGTACGCAAATAGGCCTGTTTGAGACCACTCAATAAATGAGGGACTTTGCTGATAAATTTAGGTATTTTGGCTGCAACATCCGCAATACCGATAAGATCGCTCGGTGTAGTGTGGTTCATATGAATCCTATTATTTTTCGTAATCCAATACAGTCTATTTGTTCGTAAAACGCTTGCTATGATTTGTACACTTGTCTTTTAATCGTTTCAGTCTAGTGCAATCAACCTAATCTGACAAAAGTATCAAAAAAAACCCAGTCACCGGAATGACTAGGTTTTTTTTATTTCACTGCATCAGAGCTAATTTTAGAACAAATTATGACTCATTTGCAGAGGTTGCTTTCTTTGGTGGACGGCCGCGAGGACGACGAGGACGGACAGGTTTATCCGTTTCTTCACCTTCGGTTTTTTCAGCTTCTGCTGTAGCTTCGGCCTGAGTTTGTACATCCTGCTGAGCAGCTTCTACCGCCAATTCAGCTTGTACCGGTTCTGCAGCCTGTTCAGTTTCCACTGGTGCTGCTACCGTTTCTGCAGCAGGTTCAGCCACTGCTTCAGTTGCTACCTCAGTTACTACAGGTTCAACGACTGCTTGAGTTACTTCAGGTTCAGCCACTTCGGCGGTCGGCGTTTCTGCTTCTGTTACAGCAACAGTTTCGGCTGGAGCAGTTTCAGGTTGGTTATGCGCCTGCTTTGCTTGCTCTAAAGCCTGTTCTGCAGCCTGTTTTGCCAAACGGCGACGTTCACGTGGATCATTTGCCACGCGTTTGTCCGACACCGGTTTTGGCGGCGTCAAGTCAAGCACGGGTGCAGGTTCTGCTTCAGGGGCGGCTTTGGTGACTGCTACATCACGTGTTACCGGTTGTGCTGGTATTTCAGCTTCGGTTGCCTGAACAGAAAGCGTTGCAGCATACTGCTCGGTAAATTTAACCAAGGCACGGTTGAATGTTGGAATTAAACCGAACTGTTCAATCAGCACGGAACAATCTTCACCATAAACATGGCGAATGAGACTGATCACGGTGTATTGACCCAAAGTTGGAACCTGAGAAGGGCTTAACTTCGGTGCCTGAGCCTGTTTTGCCTGAGCTTCACGTTTTTGGCGACGACGCATACGAGGGTCGTTGCTGGCACGCTTGTCTGCAGAACGTGGCTTGTGTGGCTCATGAGTTTCAGTTGCAGCAGGTTTTTCTTCCTTCGCGACCACTGGCTTCTCGATGACTGGCGCTTGCGCTTCAGCTGCTACCGGAGCTGCTGGAGGAATAGATGCTTCAATCACAGCAGGTGCTGAATCTAACGCAACAATTTCACTTTTCGCCTGATCGACATTAACCACCAATGCAGTTGCAAGAACTTCCTGACGAGGTGTATCAATCACTTCGACTTTAGGTTGCTGTTCATTCACAATTGCAGCCGGTGCAGCTGATTGCGCTGCCTGTTCGTTCAATACGCTTTGATCGCGGTGGCGATTTGGGCGTTCCGGACGTTGCTGGTTGCGACGGTCACGGCGTGGCACAGCATTTTGTTCGGTTTGCTGATCAGCCTGTTGACGACGAGAAGGGCGCTTGTTTTCACGTGAATCCTGGCGCTGTTCTTGGCGTTGCTCATGACGGGGAACCTGAACAATTTCTTCATGCACCTGATTTTGCTGATTGTCATGCTGAACTTGTTCGCGTTGCTCTTTAGGCTTGTTACGCTTTTTATTGTGACGCTGCGATTTTTCTTCTTTGTCAGAATATTTATCTGCAACTTCACGAGGTTCCTGCTTGTTGCTTGCAGGAGCATTTGGCGTTAAGTAAGCATTGCTGCTTGTTGTCGCAGCAGGTGCGGGTGCAGCAGCTGTTACCACCTGACCGAATTGACCACGGCTTACGGCACCAGCATTGACCATTTGTTCAATAGCCGCAGCAGCGTTGTTTGCAGTACGCGCCTGATCTACAGTTGCGGCCTGTTTTTGTACAAACAGGTTTTCTAACCAGGCACATGGACTGGTCGACGGTGCAGCAGGGGCAGCGGCTTGAGTTTGTGGTTGAACAGCATGTTGCTGCTGTTTTTTCTTGTTGTTGTGCTCTGGCTGGCTTGAAGCTTGTGGAGCAGCTTGCTGGGCTGGTTGCTCTTCACCTAAATGCCATTCAGACGCTTCATAACCTAACTCTTTTTCACTTGAACGGGTGGCTTCAGTACGTTCATAGCTGGTTGGGGCAAAACCTTCAGGGTTATACGAAATTTCGTAATGTGGTGTTTCCAGGTGCGGGTGAGGCAATACGGTTACACGGACATTTGACGTTTGTTCTAAGTAAACCAGGCTGTGACGCTTTTCATTCAATAAGAATGCTGCAATTTCAACCGGAACTTCAACCTGAACTTCACCGTGACGTTCACGCAGTGCAATTTCTTCCACTTTACGCATGATTGAAAGTGATAAAGAACGCAAGTCACGTACCATACCGGTACCATGACAGCGTGGGCAAACGTAACCTGTTGCTTCTTCCAGCGATGGGCGCAAGCGTTGACGGCTCATTTCCATCAAGCCAAAACGGGACAATTGGCCAAACTGGATGCGGGCACGGTCGCTTTGGGTGGCTTCACGCAGTTTGGCTTCCACCATGCGCTGGTTGCGGTCTTTGGTCATGTCGATGAAGTCGATCACCACCAGGCCACCGATATCGCGTAAACGCAGTTGACGCGCGATTTCTTCTGCTGCTTCCAGGTTGGTGTTTAAAGCAGTGTCTTCAACGTCATGACCACGGGTCGATTTAGCCGAGTTAATGTCGATTGAAACCAAAGCTTCAGTCTGGTCAATCACGATTGAACCGCCAGAAGGAAGTTTTACTTCACGTTCATAAGCCGTTTGAATCTGGCTTTCAATACCGAAGTGAGCAAATAAAGGCTCATTTAAAGTATAGGTTTTTAACTTGTCGATTTGACGTGGCATGACTGCTTTCACGAAGTTATAGGCTTCGTTATAGGCTTGTTCCGAGTCAATCAGGATTTCTGCAACATCATCACGTAAATAGTCACGAATTGCGCGAGTCACTACACCGGCTTCTTGATGGACCAGCATTGGGGATGGACCTGAACTTGCCGTATTCTGGATTTGCGCCCAAAGATCCATCAAGTGCTGTAAATCAAGTTGCAGTTCTTCTTGCGAGCGGCCAATACCTGCGGTACGCACAATCACGCTCATGCCACGCGGAATATTCAGTGAAGCCAACATTTCTTTCAGTTCTTCACGCACTGAACCGGAAATCTGACGGCTGATACCGCCACCTTTCGGGTTGTTTGGCATAAGCACCAAATAACGACCGGCAAGCGAAATGAAGGTAGAAAGGGCAGCACCTTTATTGCCACGCTCTTCTTTTTCCACCTGTACTAAAAGTTCGGTACCTTCAGTGATCAATTCACGGATATTTGAAGTTTGGCGAGGATCTGCCTTGTAATACGAGTTTGCGATTTCACGCATGGACAGGAAGCCTTGACGGCCTGCACCATACTCTACAAAAACAGCTTCTAAAGAAGGTTCAACGCGAGTCACATGACCTTTATAGATATTGGATTTTTTTTGTTCACGGGTACGATTTTCTAGATCGAAATCGTAAAGACGCTGACCAGTGACAAGTGCAACGCGAATCTCTTCGGCATGTGTTGCATTAATCAACATACGTTTCATGGGTGTAACACCTAATAGTGATACACAGCAAAACATCGCTATACACGTAGCGAACATCATACATTACGGATCAACACCCAGATCTCAAAATGACGCAATTGTGGTCTGAGCTTTTTTACCGGCCTTTTTTTGGGCTTCGGTTTTTGATTCACGTATTGAAGATGGCAATACGGCTTCAATCTTATAAACGATTAAAGTCACCTGGACGATTCACTGGCGGACAAACGGTGCATTGGATGTGAGTAACTTTCACTGTCACGTAGCTTGAAGATCGTCCCTTCATTAATTCATGATCGGGCGTCTTGATACGGAATTATCATCGTATCGGTGCTTTATGTGCAGATCCAATGCATCAACGTTGTAGCCTGAATGCGACTTCAGGGTGCGACTAATCTGATGTGTATCAGTTTACGTTTAAAAACCAACTAGGTTGGCGACATATTTTTTAGGGCAAACTGATTTATGTACGAAGTACAATTAAACGCAACAGTTTGCTTTTTTGCCGATATAATAAGCCTTCGGCGTCGGCATATTCTTTAGGGACCTTTCCGTATTTAATGTGAATGGTGAAATTTAATATTGAGCTTCAAAAAAGATTGAAGTAATTAAATTTTTTCACACTAACGGCGGTATCCGTGCGCTGACTATATCAAACCTTGCATCATCTGCCTATGGGCTAAGCTTATCTTTCTTGTGTAAAGCATAGCCTAAGTGATCAGTTTTTAATCAATTTTAGTATTTTTTGGGTCATCGTAACTGTATGAATTCTACGCAAGAATGGCAAAGTGTCACCTGGTTTGAAGTGGACGAACATCAATTGGGTCAACGCATCGACAATTTTTTATTTTCCAGACTGAAAGGTGTACCAAAAAGTCGGATTTATCGTTTAATCCGTGAAGGACAGGTTCGGGTCAATAAAAAGCGCGTTAAGGCGGAAACCAAACTGAATATTGGCGACCAGATTCGCGTTGCACCGATTCGTTTTGAAGCGAAAGATGAAACGGCGGCACCGGTCTCGGACAAGGTGGCACAAAGCCTGCTCAGCCGTGTGGTGTATGAAGATGAAGGGCTGATGGTGGTGAACAAGCCTTCAGGAATTGCGGTGCATGGCGGTAGCGGTGTGGCTTATGGGCTGATTGAAGGCTTGCGTGCGGCTACCGGCAAAAAATATCTGGAACTGATTCACCGTATTGACCGCGACACCTCTGGTCTGGTGATGATCAGTAAAAAGCGCAGCACTTTAAAAACACTGCAGGATATGCTGCGTGAACATAAAATCAAAAAAACCTATGCCGCGATTGTTAAGGGACAGGTGAGTCTGGATCAACAGCTGATTGATGCGCCTTTGCATCGTTATGAACTGGCCAATGGCGAACGCCGGGTTCGTGTGTCTAAAGAAGGCAAGGACAGTAAAACCCAGTGGAATGTGGCTGAACGTTTTATGCATGGCACATTGGTCTATGCTTCACCGCTGTCTGGCCGTACCCATCAGATTCGTGTGCATGGCTTAAGTATTGGTCATCCTTTAATTGGTGATGATAAATACGGTCATCAAACGGAATATAAAGGTCCAAATCCACGTCGTCTGTGTCTGCATGCCATGCGTCTGGAAATTCCGGGCTATCCTGTGATTGAAGCGCCATTGCCGGAAGATATGCAGAGTCTGGTGGCGCAGCTTAGAGCACAGAAGAAGGATTGATAAAAATCCATCTTAACCCTCCTTTATTAAACCACTACAGAATTTCCTTTCTTTAGAAAAAAGAAGGTAAGAAGGATGACCTCTCCCTAACCCTCTCCTTTAAAAAGGAGAGGGGACATCACGTAAAATATTCTGTCATTAACTCAGACTTCGTGTAGTCAGTATTTTGATTTAGTAATAAATGAATGACTAAGCAAAAGGGTTTCCCTCTCCTTGTAGGAGAGGGCTAGGGAGAGGTGAACAATTAAATACTGAATCAAATACTAGGAAAGCATTTATGAACACACCTGTAAAACTGGTCATTTTCGATTGGGATGGCACTTTATTTGATTCGGTCGGTCAAATCGTGGCGAGTTTGCAGTTCGCAGCACAACAATTCCAGCAACCCTTAACCGATGAAGATGCCAAAAGTATTATCGGGTTAGGTTTACCGGAAGTCGCACAGCGTTTATTTCCGACTGTGCCTGAATTGCATGCCGATATTTTACAGTCTTATTCAGAGCACTATGTTGCCAACTCAACGGGTGATCAATGGTTCGCTGGTGTTGCCGACATGCTGGAAGCATTGGCTCAAGCGGGGGTAAAACTGGCAGTCGCCACAGGCAAAAGCCGTAAAGGTCTGGATCGTGTCTTGAAGCAGACACAAAGCATGGAGCTGTTTGCGGCGACACGTGCGGCCAGTGAAACCCGATCTAAACCCCATCCTTTAATGCTGGAAGAAATTTTGACCCAAACGGGTGTCCAGGCTGAACATGCGATCATGGTTGGTGATACTTCCTATGATCTGGAAATGGCACAAAATATTGCCATGTCGCGTATAGGGGTAAGTTATGGCGTGCATACGCCTGAAGTCCTTGCCCGCTATCATCCGCTGGCCATTGCAGAGGATGTCGCAGATTTGCATCAGCTTTTATTAAACCAGGTGAATTTAAAACAGGCGGTTTGACACTAGTAAATTACATAAAAAGGATGAGCTTCATCATCCTTTTTATCTTTATTTGATTCTAAATTTTTGTATATCCGGTTTGTGATTTCCCCAACCAGTCCAGTAATCAGTAACAGTGACCGTTTTATTCTGGATACTCATGATTTTATAAATATAATTACGGGGCGGTGAAATTTCATTGGGACGAATCACTTCAGTCATGACAAAAATTTCTGGGGTAATCCAGGTAATACGCCATGCATCTTTATTATAGTAGCCCTGGCTGCATTCCATTTCATTTTGCCATGCTGCTGCAGTTGCTTGAGCATTAAACTTTAAACCTGCACATTCAGCGTCCGCTAAAACAAGATATTTACCTTTAAGCGAATTTTGATAATTCTGTGCAAAAGTTGTGCTGGAAAGACCGCAGAGCAAGACGGTACCTAAAATAATTTTATGTTTCATAAAATATATAGCATGTTGATTTTAAAAATATAAATAACATATCTATTGGCAATCGAGTATGTTAACTGTGCTTAAAACAAGCATTTGATCTAGTCTTTTAGTCGTAGATGGAAGGCTCTTTTAGAAATCTGGCAATCTGAGCTGAAGCCTGGATGAGAAAGCAGTTTTTATATTTAGTTCATATGGCTGTTTTTTTAAAATAAAACCAAGTCAATTTATAGGAATTAGCTATTGTCATAAATAAAATAAGTATTGGCATAAAAAGCGCAATTTTCCGATTCTAAAACCGTTTATACATATACGCGTTTGCCAAGATGGGCAGCACCCATTTGCTGATGGCTTTGATCAGTTTACAGATTTTTTTCTCGTTGTTCATCGCATTTCCATCGATAACGGTATAAGTCCAATTTTTGCAGTTTAAGGAAACATTGATGTCGAATTCTGCTGTTGTTGAATCAGTTGCGCAAGCATTACGTGACGCTGAATTATCAAAAACTGCGATTGCACCGATTCGCCCGCAACTTGGCGGTGAAAGTGCTGATGTGGATATCGCATACGCAGTTCAGGAAGTAAATACCAAACGTGCAGAGGCTGAAGGCCGCCGCTTAACCGGTCGTAAAATCGGTTTAACCTCTAAAGTTGTGCAAGCACAGCTGGGTGTAGACCAGCCGGACTTCGGTATGTTGTTTGCTGACATGGCTTATGGCGATGGCGAAGCGATTCCAGCCGGCCTGTTGATTCAACCTAAAGTTGAAGCAGAAATCGCGTTAATCATCAACAAAGATTTAACCCAAGAAAAACACACTTATGCAGACATTATCAGTGCAACTGAATATGCACTGCCAGCTGTAGAAGTTGTGGATAGCCGTATCGAAAACTGGAAAATTTCATTGATTGATACTGTGGCAGACAACGCATCTTCTGCGGCTTATGTTCTTGGTTCACGTCCTGTGAAACTGGAAAATTTAGACCTCGTTAACTGCAAAATGACCATGAAACGCGGCGAAGAAATCGTGTCTCAAGGTGTGGGTAAAGCATGTCTGGCTAACCCATTAAACGCAGCGGTTTGGCTGGCAGATGAAATGGTACGTCGTGGCCGTCCTTTACTTGCAGGCGACATCATCCTGACGGGTGCATTAGGTCCTATGGTTGTTGCCAACCCGGGTGATGAATTCGTGGTTGAAATTGAAGGTTTTGGTTCTGTAACTGCTGCATTCGCTGCTGAATAAGTCCAGATTTTAAGAGCGTTTTTTAAGAGAAATTGTTCATGAAAAAGATTAAATGTGCATTGATCGGTCCGGGGAACATTGGTACTGACTTGCTGTATAAATTACAACGCAGCGAATTTTTAGAGCCAGTATGGATGGTGGGTATTGACCCTACTTCTGAGGGTTTGGCACGTGCTGCGAAAATGGGTTTAAAAACCACAAGCGATGGTGTAGACGGTTTACTTCCTCACGTTCTGGAAGATGACATCAAGATTGCATTCGATGCCACTTCTGCCTACGTTCACGCTGAAAACAGCCGCAAGTTGAATGAACTTGGTGTGTTGATGATTGACTTGACACCTGCTGCGATCGGTCCGTTCTGCGTACCACCAGTAAACCTGGAAGCTTTGTTGGACGCAGGCGAAGTGCCAAACGTGAACATGGTGACTTGTGGCGGTCAGGCGACTATTCCTATGGTGGCTGCAATTTCGCGTGTGCAACCGGTTGAATATGGTGAAATCATCGCGACTGTATCGACTAAATCTGTAGGTCCGGGTACACGTAAAAACATTGACGAATTCACCCGTACTACTGCCGGTGCGATTGAAAAAGTTGGTGGTGCTAAAGCGGGTAAAGCGATCATCATCATTAACCCGGCAGAGCCACCACTGATGATGCGTGATACGGTTCACTGCCTGGTTGAAGGTGAGCCAGATCAGGCTGCAATCACAGAATCTGTGCATGCGATGATCAAGGAAGTTCAAAAATATGTACCAGGTTACAAACTGGTGAACGGTCCTGTATTTGATGGCAACCGTGTATCCATCTTCCTGGAAGTTGAAGGCCTGGGTGATTACCTGCCTAAATATGCCGGTAACCTCGACATTATGACTGCAGCAGCTGCGCGTACCGCAGAAATGTTTGCAGAACGTGTTTTAAGCGCAGTTGAAGCATAAGGAGCATCTTCATGTCTAAGATTATTATTAATGATATGACTTTACGTGATGGCATGCACCCAATGCGCCATCAAACTACACCTGAGCAAATGGTTGCGATTGCAACGGCTCTGGATGATGCAGGTGTACCTTTAATTGAAGTGACTCACGGTGACGGCTTAGGCGGTAACTCTGTGAACTACGGTTTTGCTGCGGCAACCGATGAAGAATATTTGAAGGCGGTGATTCCAAACCTGAAACAGGCTAAAGTGTCTGCACTTTTACTGCCAGGTATTGGTACTGTTGACCATTTGAAAATGGCGCATGATGTTGGTGTTGCAACCATTCGTGTTGCAACGCATTCAACTGAAGCTGACGTTTCTGAACAGCACATTACTGCTGCGCGTAAACTCGGTATGGACACTGTGGGCTTCTTGATGATGGCGCACATGGCTTCTCCAGAAAAACTGCTTGAAGAAGCACAAAAAATGGTGTCTTACGGTGCAAACTGTATCTATGTGACTGACTCTGCAGGCTATATGTTGCCTAAAGACGTAACGGATCGCGTGGGTATTTTACGTGCCAACCTGGGTTCAGACATCGAAATCGGTTTCCATGGTCACCATAACCTGGGCATGGGTGTAGCAAACTCGGTTGCAGCGGTTGAAGCGGGTGCAAAACGTGTCGATTTAGCCTCTGCCGGTCTGGGCGCGGGTGCGGGTAATACACCGCTTGAACTGTTTGTTGCGGTTGCCAACCGTATGCAGATGGAAACCGGTGTAGACCTGTTTAAGGTGCAAGACGTTGCGGAAGATCTGATCATTCCAATGATGACCCATCAGATTCGTGCCGACCGTGATGCAGCAACTTTAGGTTATGCAGGTGTTTACTCATCATTCCTGTTATTTGCTAAACGTGCTGAAGCGAAATATGGCGTGTCTGCACGTGAAATCCTGATGGAACTTGGTCGTCGTGGTACAGTCGGCGGTCAGGAAGACATGATTGAAGACTTGGCATTGACCATGTCTAAAGCCAAAGAAGCCAATGCTTAATTTATTTTAAGTCAAAGCGAAAAAGAGCGTCCGGAAGGGCGCTTTTTTTATGGCTGGACCTTGATTTTAAACTTGTCTTTATAGATAAAAAATATCATGAAATAGCTGTAATATATTAATATAATCAATTGCTTAAGTGGTTTTTCGACTGGGTTAAACTTAAAAGCGATTAATCAGTTTTTTTTTGCGGTCAAAAAGCCTGAATTCTTTGAAAATAAACCCTGAAACAAAGGTTTAACAATAATGAAATGAAAGGAAGATAAAATGACTTATTGTTTAAAGTTCTTAACGTGGGCTTAATCTTTAAAATAAAAACCAGCGGAAATAGCCATAAAGGCAATAAATCTTAATACTCTGGTCGGATTTCGTTTCTTGTGATTGTTTAGCATGATGGCGCCATAGCTTAATTTGATCACTAAGGAATTTAGCCATGCGTCGTCAAAACTTATGGATAGCAATGCTTGCTGCGACAGCAACTTTAGGAACAACTGCATCGAATGCAGATTTTGTTGACGACAGTAATGTCCAATTTAAATTTAAAAACTTTTATTTAGACCGTGAATATAACCATGATACAGCTGGAGTTTATAACCCAGGTTATGGCAACTGGACTCAAGCAGTCACTTTAGATGCCAAGTCGGGTTATCACGATATTGGTGCAGGCATTCAAGTCGGTGCTGATCTATTGGCACAATATGCGATTGGTCTAAAATCACGTGGTAATGTGAATGACATTCATATGCCATACAATGAAAATGAGAAGAAAACTGAACGTGATAATGCTAAGTTAGGTGCAACTTTAAAAGTTAAAGTTTCTGAAACTGAATTAAAAGTAGGTGACTTACAGCCAATGTCACCTGTGGTGTTCTTTGATCCATCGCGCCAATTATTAACCACTTATAGCGGTGCTTGGTTGGAATCTAAAGAGCTTAAAAATACGAAGCTGACCTTGGCTTATATTGATGGCATCAATGCACGTTATGACAATCAATATCAAGATTTGACCTTGTTCCCACAAAATGATTTTGCTAAAGCAAAAGCGGCGAATAAGTCTACTGATGATGGCATGTACATTGTTGGCGTAGATCATCAATTTACACCAAAATTGGGTGGTAGCTACTGGTATGCAGATGTCACCAACATCTATCAACAGCATTATGTTGCTGCGAACTACAAAACGACTTTGGCTGAAAAAACCAAACTAGATACCCACGTTCGCTATTTTGACAATAGTGAATCTGGCGATAAACTATATGGCAAGATTGACAGCCAAGCCGTTTCTGCAGGTGTTAAAGTAAATCACGGTATGCACACTGTTCAGTTGGGTTATCAACAAATGTTTGGCGACTTTGGTGATGTCGCACTGTTCCCTACATTGGGCGGTTGGGTAGCACAACCATTCCTAGATAACTGGTCTGTTGCAAGTTTCATTCGTAAAGATGAGCGTTCATGGAGTTTAGGTTATACCTATAATTTTGCTGAAGCAGGTGTCCCTGGTCTAACTGCGACAGTACGTCACTTCCGTGGTGACAATATTGATCTAGGTGCAGGTAAGAAGGAAGGCAAAGAAAACGAAAATAACGTGATCGTAAACTATGTTGTACCTGAAGGTAAGTTAAAAGGCTTAGGCTTCAACTACATGTTCATCGATACCAACTATAACTTCGGTAACGACCTTCAAGAACACCGTGTAGCAACAACTTATACTTATAAGTTCTAATTAAGTGGTGTCATAAAAAAGCGGCTTTAAATCAGTCGCTTTTTTTATGCTGTGTAGAAAGCTATTTTTTATTAAATGCCTTAATAAAAATAAGGGTTTGTTCTTTAATAAAGTTTTTAAAAACAAATAGTTAAATTATCGTTTTTTTATAGTATTTGATCGTAAATTTGTATCAGTTTGACCGCTTTGAACAGGTAATATAAGGCGGTAAAAAAGTAAATTTCACCGAGTCAACTTGACGTTAAATTCTGAATCAAGATGGAAACGCAAGCTAAAGACTGTACGAGGAGTATGTATGAGCACTGTTCAAATCCCTGAATATACAACAGATCCATTCTTTGGCTTAGAAGACAAATGGATTGAAACTGCAGAAGGTGAGTTGACTCACTATCACGAAGTGGGTGAAGGTACGCCTATCCTGTTCTTGCACGGTTCAGGTACCGGTGTATCTGCTGCGGCAAACTGGTGGCTAAACCTGCCATCAATTGGTGAACAGGCGCGTTGTATCGCTATCGACACTATTGGTTATGGTCAAACTGTAGTAGCGCCAGGTACAGCTTACGGTATCCGTGCCTGGGTAGACCATGCGGTGCGTACTTTAGATGCACTGGGCATTGAAAAAACCTGGTTGGTCGGTAACTCGCTCGGTGGCTGGTTGGCATTCCAGTTGGCTTTAGACTACCCTGAACGTGTACTTGGTATCGTATCTATGGGTACAGGCGGTGCAAAACAGACTGCTGCGCTGAAAGCACATGCCAACCCGGTATTGACTGAAGAAGGCATCAAGAAAACATTGTCGATGTTCGTGGTAAACAAAGACCTGATCACAGACGAGCTGGTAAAAGTACGTTTTGCTTCTGCTGCAAATGACTATGCATCGAACCGTTTGATGGACGTCGTGGGCGCACGTGACCGTGACCGTTTCGAATTCCCGTTAGACTTCGAAAAAATGAAAGACATCACTGTGCCTGTATTGTTGATTCATGGTACTCAAGACGTGGTGATTCCAGTTTCTCGTAGCTGGGATATCCTGAACATTGTACCAAATGCTGATGCACACATTTTCAGCCAGTGTGGCCATTGGTCACAAGTGGAAAAAGCTGAAGAGTTCAATACAGTAATTAAAAACTATTTGACTGCTCGCGGCGTTTAATTCCGCCATCTGGCAACAAAAAAAGGATGACTTCGGTCATCCTTTTTTTGTTGCTGCTCAAGGACTAATAAAGTTCGCTGCCACATTGATGGTGATGGCCAGAATTGTGGTATTAAATCCATAGGCCAGCAGCAGGTGCAGGGTGTTTAGCACCCGCATTGAAGAGTGGGTAATGGAAACATCCGCCGTTTGTGCGGAAGTCCCGACGATGTAACTAAAATATAAAAAGTCGGGATAAGTGGGCTTAGGGGTTTTGGGAAAATCTAGCCCGCCTTCATTATTCCTGTCGAGTGCCAGATAAAAGTCATGCGCATAATGAATCGCAAAAATGGTATGCATCAGGAACCAGGCGGAGGTAATGGTCACCATGGATAAAACGATATGAGCGGTTTGAATGAGCGTGTTGCTCGGCAAATTATTCACTTCAATAATCAGCGCGATGAAGCAGATGATTAAGGTCAGCAGGACCAGAAAAAGAATCAGCCATTTACTGGCATCCTGTTCCTTGGCACGTTGCAGGATATGTGCATGGTCAATGTGCCAGAGTTTTTTCAGGGTGAAAAATAAATAAGCATAAATGACAATATTCCAGCTCATTAACAGGCAGGTTGACCAGCTCCATGAGGTCATCAACTGAAAAGCAGCATACAGCACCGCAATAAAGGGGAAGGTCAGAAAGAAATAAAGGTGGTGCTGGATCCCGGTTTTTATACGGCGTAGAGGATGCATAATGATCTACCCTTTCTTGTTATTGTTGTTTTTTAACATTTTAAAAAAGTCGTGGGGAATTTATTAGACTTAAGTTGTAATTTGCGATGATGAAATGTCATTTATGAGGAATGAAGGAAACAAGTTGTACGTTATTCCCTATCAATTCAGCATTGCCGATAAGAAAAAAGCGTAAGACTTAAGTCTAGGGTGGGTTAAAAATACACAAATTGTAATAAAAAAAGCCACCATTATTTTGCTAATAAATAATGGTGGCTTTAATTCAGTGCAAAAGTGTAAAAGTTTTTTAATTACGGTTAATGTTTAGATAAAACACATGGGTCAGCAATTCAATAAATTTCTTCACTGCGACAGAGCTGCTGTTTTTATGGTAACTCACATACAGGTCGAGGTAAGGCAGTTCCACATCCAAGGGGCGAATCACGGTATTTTCCATGGTCAGTGGCGCAACATAGCCCGGCAGAATGGTGCAGCCCAAACCTATCCCTACAGAGTTGATGTTAAACAGGATGTTATCGGCTTTTTGCACAATATTGAATTCAATCCCATTGGCATGGGCAAAATCCATAATGGCATTATGCAAGGTTAAGGACTGCTCGGCAGCAGGAATAATAAAATCTATACCATTCAATTCTTTAACAGGAATGCGTTCATACTTAGCCAAAGGGTGGTCTTTCGGTAAAATAAAGATCAGCGGTTCACGTAGCACGAATAAACTTTCAATTTCATCACTGTTAAAGTTGTGTCGGGTAAAGGTGATATCCAGTTCACCTTTTTTCAGCAACTTCATTTGTTCATTATTGTTTAAGCTGAGCAAATCAATTTTTAAATCAGGGTTTTGCACGCGCAAGTTCGGCAGCACATAAGGGAAAATTTTCATTTCCGCCACCGGAACAAAGCCAATACGTAGCATTTGCTGTTTGGCTTGGGAAACCTGGCGTGCCATGGCAATGGCTTTATCTGCCTGTGCCAGGGTTAAGCGGGCTTGCTCGAGAAATACGGCACCTTCTTCAGTCAGTTCAACCTTGCGTTTGGTGCGATAAAGCAGTTTTACCCCAACATCTTCTTCCAGGTCTTTAATTTGCTGGCTTAAAGAAGGCTGAGCAGTATAAAGCTTTAGTGCAGCCTTACTGAAGTTAAGTTCTTCTGCAACGGTGATAAAATAGCGTAGGTGTCGTAATTCCATATAACTCGTCCAAAAGAGTAATCCAAAAAATGTCTTACTATATTTTTGTCGCAGTATAATCTATAAACAACTATTAGGTGAAGATTATTCTGCCATTTAGAAAATAAATGATCTTGCATTTTTTATTAGTGTTTAAATATATAAAGCTAAATTTTAAATAATTCATAAAATATCTTAATTAAAACAAAAAAAATATTTCCCCAAAACTGGCTAAAAATCCATTATCGCTGAAAAGTTGAGTCTATTTACTTTGTGCCGTTACTGGTCACAGGAGAGCTTTTCATGAGTGGAAAAATTGATGTGCGCGAAATCGACGCTTTAGTCGATGCACAAAATGGACGTATCTCACCGTCAATCTATACAGACCCAGATCTATATGAATTAGAACTTGAACGTGTGTTCGGTCGTACCTGGTTATTCCTTTGCCATGAAAGCCAAATTCCTAAGGCTGGTGACTTCTTCAATACCTACATGGGTGAAGATCCAATTATTGTGACACGTCAAAAAGACGGCTCAATCAAAGCATTTTTAAACCAGTGCCGTCACCGTTCTATGCGTGTGAGCTTCGCAGACTGTGGTAATACCCGTGCGTTCACTTGCCCATACCACGGCTGGTCTTACGGTATTGACGGTTCTTTAAAAGACATCCCGCTTGAAGAGCGTGCTTTCCCGCATGGCGCATGCAAAGAGCAATGGGGTCTGGTTGAAGTGAACCGTGTGAAGTCTTACAAAGGCTTAGTCTTCGGATGCTGGGATGAAACCACTCCAGATCTGGAAGAATACATGGGTGATATCGCCTGGTATCTCGATGGCGTATTAGACCGTCGTCCGGGTGGTACTGAAATTATCGGTGGTGTACACAAGTGGGAAATCGAGTGTAACTGGAAATTTGCAGCTGAACAGTTCGCATCTGACCAATATCACGCATTGTTCTCTCATGCCTCTGCGATTCAAGTATTGGGTGCAAAACCTGATGACGAATCATCTAAAAAATTAGGTGCTGCGCAAACAGCCCGTCCTGTATGGGAAACTGCGAAAGACGCGATCCAGTACGGTTCACGTGGTCACGGTTCAGGTTTCTTCTTCACAGAAAAACCAGATGCGAACGTTTGGGTTGACGGTGAAGTTGCCAACTATTTCCGTGAAACTTACGAAGAAGTGAAAGAGCGTTTAGGCGAAGTTCGTGCTTTACGTCTTGCGGGTCACAACACCATGTTCCCAACATTGTCTTGGTTGAACGGTACTGCAACACTTCGCGTATGGCACCCACGTGGTCCAAACAAAACTGAAGTTTGGGCATTCTGTATTGCCGATGCTGAAGCGTCTCAGGAAGTGAAAGAAGCATTTGAACGTTCTGCAACGCGTGCCTTCGGTCCTGCCGGTTTCCTGGAGCAAGATGACTCTGAGAACTGGATCGAAATCCAAAAAGTATTACGTGGTTATAAAGCTCGTAAGAATGCCTTGATCATGGAAATGGGTAAAGGCAACGAGAAAGTTCGTGAAGATGGTATTCCGGGTATTACCAACTACATTTTCTCTGAAACTGCAGCACGTGGCATGTACCGCCGTTGGGCAGATTTATTGATCCATGAAAAATGGGAAGACGTGGAAAAAGCAGCTGACGAATACGAGAAGGAGCTTATGAAATGAGTCAGATCAGTTTAGAACTTCAACATCAAATTAGTCAGTTCCTCTATCGTGAAGCAAAGCTGCTTGACGACTGGAAATTCCGCGATTGGTTAGACGTATTGGCAGAAGATATTTCTTATACCTTGCGTACCACACCGAACGCTCAAACTCGTGACCGTCGTCGTTCGATCGAGCCACCAACAACTTGGGTATTTAACGATACCAAAGACCTGCTGGAACGCCGTGTTGCCCGTCTTGAGACAGGTATGGCATGGGCTGAAGAACCTCCTTCACGTACCACTCACATGGTGTCTAACATCATCGTTGAGGCAACGGAAGTTGAAGGTGAATACGACGTTTACGTAACGTACTTGTTGTACCGTACACAGAAAGAGAAAGATGTCACCATCTACTGTGGCAAGCGTCACGACAAGATCCGCAAAGTCGATACTGCTCAAGGTTTCCAGATCTTCAACCGTAAGATTACCCTTGATCAGGTGACTTATAACTCACATAACCTGAGTGTGTTCTTCTAATGAATAAGATTTTTGTTTGCCAAGTTGACGAATTAGACGAAGGCGAAGCGTTGAAAGTAGATTGCGGCGTAAACGGTATCGAAGCGCTTGCAGTCTTCAACAATGGCGGTGAGTTCTTCGCAATGAACGACCGTTGTTCACATGGTAACGCTTCTATGTCAGAAGGTTATCTTGAAGATGACGGTACTGTAGAGTGCCCGCTTCATTCAGCACGTTTCTGTTTGAAAACTGGTCAAGCATTATGTTTACCAGCAACTGATCCAATCCAGACTTTCCCGGTGATTGTTGAAGATGGTCAGTTATTTGTAGAAATGGCAGGAGAGTAATCATGGGTTGGCTGCAAGGCGAAGTTGCACTCATCACTGGTGGTGGTTCAGGCTTAGGCTGGGCACTGGTTGAACGTTTCCTGGAAGAAGGTGCACAAGTTGCGGTTCTTCAACGTTCACAGTCAAAAGTTGACGCTTTGAAAGAACATTTCGGTGACCGCGTGCTTGCGATCGCAGGTGATGTGGCCAGCTATGAAGACAATGTCCGTGCTGTAAACGCAACAGTTGAGCGCTTCGGCAAGCTTGACTGTTTCGTTGGCAATGCCGGTATCTGGGATCATTATGCAGATATCGTCAATACATCGGGTGAGCAACTGGAAAAAGCCTTTGATGAAATCATGGGCATTAATACCAAGTCACTCATCTTGGGTGCCAAGGCTGCGCTGGATGCATTGATAGCTTCTGAAGGTTCTATCATATTTACTTTGTCTAACTCTGCACTGTACTCGGCAGGCGGAGGCCCCGTGTATACAGCATCTAAGCATGCAGGGGTCGGCATTATGAAAGAACTGGCTTACGAACTTGCGCCTAAAGTACGAGTGAACGCTGTTGCACCGTCAGGTATGAATGTGAATATCAAAGGTGCGGCATCACTGGGTCAGGAAAATCTTGGCCTGCTGGATGCCCGTGATCCTGAGAAAATTGCACGTGGTATGCCACTTAACTTCTTGCCTGAACCGGAAGACATGACGGGTTCATACGTGCTCTTGGCATCTCGTCAAAACAACCGTCCTTTGACCGGTGTGTTAATTAACGCTGAATGTGGTCTGGGTATTCGTGGTTTACGTCAACCACGTGCAGGTTTCTTTGACGAATAAAATTCAGTCTGAAATGTAATGGACTTACTCGGTAGCCTGTTCTGGGCTACCTTCCGTTCTGGAGTCTCTCATGGCCGTTAAACTTATTTGTGCGTCGCACAGCCCATTAATGGAATTCGCTTCACCGCAAGAAAAGCATAAAGAACAAGCCGTTCGTGAAGCTTTTGCCAAACTTGCCAAAGAAGTTGAAGACTATAATCCAACGTTAATCATTACTTTTGGTCCAGACCATTTTAATGGCTTCTTCTATGACCTGATGCCAAGCTTCTGCGTGGGTATTCGTGCCAAAGCAGCAGGGGACTGGGATTACGGTAAAGACAATGACCACATTAATGTGCCTGAAGAAACAGCCCTTAATCTAGTGCGTCGTGTGTTGGATGAAGGTGTGGATGTTGCGTACTCATATCGTATGCAAGCCGATCATGGCGTGACTCAGCCATTGCATTTCCTGTGTGGCTGTCAGCTCGATCGTTATCCAACCATTCCGGTTTTCATCAATGGTGCGGCTACACCAATGCCAACGACTAAACGTACAGTGGCTTTGGGCCGTGCGGTAGGTCAGTTCATCAAGTCATTGAACCTGGAAAATGAACGTGTACTGGTACTGGGTACGGGTGGTCTGTCACATGATCCACCAACACCGCAAATGGGTTCGGTTCCTCCTGAAGTTGAAGAATTCCTGATTGCAGGTCGTAACCCGTCTGAAGAGTCGCGCCAGAACCGTCAGGCAAAAATTATCGCAGTGGGTCAAAAATTGGCTGCAGGTGATAAATCTGTTGCAGTGCCGTTGAACCCTGAGTGGGATCGTGCATTGCTTGAAACTTTCAAGAAAGCAGACTTTGCGGCCATTGAAGCGATGACGGAAGCTGAAATTCGTGTCGAGGGTGGCCGTGGTGGTCAGGAAGTCCGTTCCTGGATGGCTGCTTTTGCTGCATTACATGAAGTCGGTGAGTATGAAATGACAACTCATTGCTACGAAGATATTAGTGAGTGGATTGCGGGCTTCGGCATCGTATCTGCAGAATTGAAATAAGGATTAAACCCATGAGCCAAAATGCTATCGAAACCATCGTTATCGTCGGTGCTGGTCAAGCTGGTGCTAGCGCCATTTTAGAACTCCGTGCCAACAAATACGAAGGCAAAATCATTTTGGTGGGTGATGAAACACATCTGCCTTATGAGCGTCCGCCTTTGTCTAAAGACGTGATCTTAAAGCCAGAGGAAACCAAAATCGAAATTCTGTCAGAACAAAAACTGGCAGATTTGGGTGTGGAAACCATTCGTGGCAATGGCGTGGTGAAAATCAATGCCGAGGCGAAAACGGTTGAGCTTCAAAATGGTGACCTTGTTGCTTATGACAAGTTGCTTCT
The DNA here is from genome assembly GCF_025377055.1 of Acinetobacter sp. T_3_1. NCBI lineage: Bacteria > Pseudomonadati > Pseudomonadota > Gammaproteobacteria > Moraxellales > Moraxellaceae > Acinetobacter > Acinetobacter sp. T_3_1. The sequence goes on from NZ_JACHVD010000001.1 coordinate 455,024, forward strand.
TGCAACCGGTGGTGCAGCGCGCCGTTTACCGAACTTCGATGCTTTGGGCAAACACGTTTATACCCTGCGTAACCTTGAAGATTCTCAAGCGCTGGTTCCTGTGCTGCAACCGGGCCGTCGTTTGATTCTGATCGGTGGTGGTGTGATCGGTCTTGAGCTGGCATCATCGGCACGTTACAAAGACTGCCAGGTGACTGTGATTGAAATGGGTCCTATGGTCATGGGCCGTTGTTCACCACGTATCCTGAGCGAATTCCTGCTTGAGCAGCATCGTCAAAATGGTGTGGATGTACGTCTTGAAACCAAGATTGCAGACTGCAAGTTAGACGGTGAAGAAGTGGTTGTGACTCTTGAAGGTGGCGAAGAACTTCGTGCCGACGCGGTGGTGTACGGTATCGGAATTGTGCCAAATGCACAGCTTGCAGTGGATGCCGGTCTGGACGTGGATGTTGCGATTCAGGTCAATGAAAACTGCCAGACTTCAAATGCTGACATTTATGCGGCAGGTGACGTTGCGACCCAGCTTCGTGAAGATGGCCAACACCGTCGTGTTGAAACCTGGGAAAATGCCAACCTTCAGGCAGGCATCTTCGCACGTCACGTGATGGGTGTAGAGCATCCGAAAGCAAATCCGGCCTGGTTCTGGACCGATCAGCTCAATATCAACTTCCAGTTTGTGGGCGATATGGCTGCAGCTGAATGGCATATTCGCGGTGAAATGGATGCAGCCAAAGGCGCAGAAAATTCATTCGTCATGTACGGTGTGACCGATGGTCAAATCGTTGCCGGTATTACGGTCAATGCCGCGAAAGAAATGCGTCATTTGAAAAAAATGATCAGCAAAAATACCGCTTTTGAGGCAGAAAAACATCTTGATTTAAGCCTTGATTTACGCAAAGTTGCTTAAGTTTTATTGAGATATTTCTGGACAGACCTATGCTTGCATAGGTCTGTTTTTTTATGTTTGTTTTGGGCGTTGATGAACACCCCCGCACTTTGTGGGATGGATTTGGATGGGCTTTGCGTAGGGGATGTCTTACTTTTGAAGGATGAGCCATACATGGCGCAAGGTGACAAAAATCTTTTACTGATATTGAGCAGTATACTTCGCAAGATGTCCATATACCCCAGATCAGCGAGCGACATCCCTGTCGCCTTTGACATGGTGCGGATAATGGAAAATAGGCGGTTGGCAGTCTTCTCCATTACTACACAATCAAATTGAGCAATTTATGAATTCAAACTCATCTCTCATGCTGGTGACGGCAAGTATTTACGCTTTATTGGTATTTATCTGGGCCACTACGCCACTGGCAATTGTCTGGAGCGTGCAGGAAGTTCATCCAATGTGGGTGCTGATCATCCGCTATTTTGGCGCGTCGGTCATTGCCCTGTTCCTGTTAAAGCTGATGCGTGACCCGCTACCTTTTGATTCGACTTCTTTAAAAAGTTATGTGGCGGGCAGCTTAAACCTGATCGGTGCGCAGCTGTTTATCTATCTTGCAGCCAATTATCTGACTTCAGGGCTAATGGCACTGATCTTCGGTTTTTCACCGCTGATTGCGGGCCTGATCGGACATGTGATTTTAAAAACCCAAAGGCTGATCTGGCTGCAATGGCTGGGTATGGCGATTGCGGTTTCCGGCCTGACCTTTGTCTTTGCCGATTCTGCCGACAGTAAAATCAATCCGCTTGGTGTGGTGCTGATGCTGATTAGCATGGTGTCTTATATCAGCTCGATTTTCTGGGTCAAACAGATTAATGCTCCACTCAAACCGATGTCCCAGGCGACCGGTTCACTCATTGTATCTGCATTGGGTTCGCTGCTGATCATTCCGTTTATCTGGCAGCATTTTCCAACGGCTATGCCTGGCGGACGGGCGATGATTGGTTTTATCTTTACCATGATCATGTCTTCCATTGTGGCCATGCTGTGTTATTTCTGGCTGATCAAGCGTTTGAATGCCTCGACCGTGTCATTAAGTAATGTCATGACGCCGGTGATTGCCCTGGTTTTGGGTGCCACCTTGAATAATGAACATATCAGTCCGAATGCCTTTTTCGGCATTGTGGTGGTGATGTTTGGGATTGTGATGTATTTCTGGAAAGAATGGCGCCAGCAGTATTTTTCTAAACTGCGTTAATACAACAGGATAAAAAGGAAGTTTAGGCCACTGCTGTCCCATAATTTAATTTAAGTAAACTTTGGATTGACGAATGTGGCAGGGATGCCACATGTTACCCACCATAACATGGATGTTATGTGTGGGTAACAAAGGCTTTTGCTTACTTTTGGCCTGTCAAAAGTAAGATATCGCCTACACAAATACATTTCGATTTTATTGAAAAATTGTGGCTGTGAAAGACTTTAACTTATCTATGAAATTTTAAGCTTTCTCATCAGTAAAGAATTAAAGAAAATAACGAATACTGGATTAACAAACAAATGTCTACAAACAGACTTCATGAAAATTCATTTATATGATTCTAATTCGAAATTAACCGTTTTCAGCAAAATAAAAGCCCTTAACAGAACTATGGGACAGTACTGAGTTTAGGCTTCCTTTTTAGGAGCTTGCAATCTGTGCAAATCGTACAAATGCATCATATTTCACCACAGCGTTTCACATGGAACATTTATATACGCACTGGTGAAATAATCAGCAGTCGNAGTTTAGGCTTCCTTTTTAGGAGCTTGCAATCTGTGCAAATCGTACAAATGCATCATATTTCACCACAGCGTTTCACATGGAACATTTATATACGCACTGGTGAAATAATCAGCAGTCGCGCTAAAAACAACAAAACAATAAACCACCACCACAACCACATTCAGTACTATGCAAAGAGCTATAAAAATCAAATAGATCTATTTGATAACAATAACGCTTAACAAAAACACCCGGGACAAATTTGAATGTCTGATTCGAATAAGATAGTGGTCTATGCAGCACTGGCAGGTAATCTGGCGATTGCACTGGTCAAGTTTGTGGCGGCCTATATCACCAACAGTTCGGCTATGCTCAGTGAAGCCGTGCACTCGGTGGTGGACACCCTGAATGAAATTCTGCTGCTGTATGGTATGAAAAAATCCCAGCAGCCGGCAAACTACAGGCATCCTTTTGGTTATGGCCGTGAGCTGTATTTTTGGGCCTTTATTGTGGCGCTGATGGTGTTTGCACTGGGCGCGGTTGTGTCGATTTATCAGGGCATACAGCATGTGCTGCATCCTGAAGAAATGCTGAATCCAACCATCAATTATATTGTTTTAATCATCGCCATTTTATGTGAAGGCACCTCCTGGCTGGTGGCCTTAAAAGCATTCCGTAAGGTGAAAGGCAAGCAAGGTTATTTCGAGGCTTTTCGACACAGCAAAGACCCCACCACCTTTACCGTACTGTTTGAAGATACTGCCGCGTTATGTGGTCTGCTGATTGCCCTGATCGGGATCTATCTGGCCCATGCCTTGAATATTCCAGAACTGGATGGCGTGGCTTCGATCCTGATTGGGATAGTATTGGCAATTTCTGCCATTTTATTGGCCCGTGAAACCAAGGGATTATTGATGGGTGAAACGGCCGATCCAAAATTGCGTAATGACATCTTGTTGATTGCGCAGGGAGATGAGGCGGTACAGTCGGCCAATGGTGTGCTGACCGAACAGATGGGCGCGCATCAGGTGCTTGCTTCCTTAAGTCTGGAATTTGAAGACAATTTGAGTTCGGATGACATCGAAGCCTGTGTCAACAGAATTGAAGCGAAAATCAAACAGATTCATCCGGAAATTGTGGCATTGTTTATCAAACCGCAAACTAAACAGGTGTGGTTGGAACGTATGCAAGGACGTTTGGAATAAAACGTGATATATATGGCGCAGCATTCAGAATATCGGATTCTGAAGGTTGAGGTCACACTAAGAAATTGAATGGACATGAAGCAGAAGCCTGAGCAATTACACTTTCAACTCCCGACCAAATCATGCTGGTCACATACCTGGCGTCAGCCTTCATTCAAGTTTATGTATTCGAATCATCATAACGGTGATCGATTCTTCAATGCCTTGCCCAGTCCAGCAGGACGTGGACGGGCCGAGCTGATCAAATGGCTGCTCACCCGCAAGTCATCGACCTGGAATGTCGATATCAACAAAGAACATGCCGAATTCCATGCCAGCAAACGAGCCATTCCCCAGAACCGTCCCAACGCCAGTATGGATGACTGGCAAGTGTGGTTTGTGGGCCATGCAACGGTACTGTTGCAGATCGGACCTTATAATTTATTAACCGATCCGGTCTGGTGCGAATATGCCGGCCCTGCACCGGGCAAAGGTGCCAAGCGGGTGATTCCGGCGGGCATTGCTCTGGAAGAATTGCCGACCATTCATGCGGTATTGCTCAGCCATAACCATTATGACCATATGGACCTGGCCAGCTTGCAGTGGCTGCATGAAAAATTTGCCATGCCGATTTATACCGGGCTGGGCAATGCGTGGTATTTGCCGAAAAGTTTTTATGTGCTGGAAATGGACTGGTGGCAATCGTCTTTATTGCATGAGTTAAAAATTATTTATACGCCGGCACAGCATTTTTCAGGTCGCGGCTTGCGTGATCAAAACCGGGCTCTCTGGGGCGGTTTTTCAGTGCTGCATGGCAAAGATCACTGTTTCTTTGCCGGAGATACCGGCTACTCACCTCATTTTAAAGAGATTCAAAACCGTTTGGGAGCACCGCGTGTCGCGCTGTTGCCGATAGGGGCGTATGAACCGCGTGAGCTGATGGGCTATACACACATGAACCCGCAGGAGGCTTTCCAGGCGCATCAGGATTTGCATTCCAAATGTTCGCTGGCTATTCATTACCGAACCTTTCAACTGACTGATGAGCGTCGGGAACAACCGGAAATTGATTTAAAGATTGCCATGAAAAATACTTCCAAACTGATGACACCGTTTATCTGTATACGGGAAGGACGGCGTCTGGTGGTTTGATTTTTTCTAAGCTTGCTGTTTGCTCACATTTAAAAGTTGAATGGCAAGCATTGAAAGAACGAGCATGGCGATATTCATCACGACCGGGTTAAACGCCGTGCTGAGTTGCATAGGATCGGTGAGGGCAATCAGCCCTAATAATCCGGCTAAACCCAGAATATTCAGCTGATGCAAAATGAAGGCTCTTTGCCAAAGCAGAAAGCTACAGCCAAACATCATTTCAATCACGCCCGACAGGCTAACTGCCATTTTTGCCAGAGGGAGTTCTAAGCCCAGGCTCTGCCAGATGGCGATTTCTGCATGAGATTGAAACAGGATTTTGGGTATCAAACCCTGATAAATCCAAAGAACAGCAAGGGTGATTTGAATCAGTCGAAGAGGCTTTTCCAAGACGGGCTTATGATTCACGAATGGCAGGTTCCAGAAAATGCAGTCTGTTCTCAGCAGTAGCGATCCTGCCTGATCAACATGCTGGAGGATTCTTGCTTGTTATGGCCTCAATATAGCACATTATTTTTAATCAGAAATATGGTCCAAAATCTCAAATCCTGATGGTCTTTATCGCAAATTGATAATGCAGTTCTAAAAATTCCACTTCTGGTTATGAAGGTTGATCAATCCTGTTTTTATTCCCGTTTTAGAATAGGCTTTTTCGATTGTTTTCATTCATATAACTTGCTTTCTTTTGTCATAAAAAACAGCTATTTTGAAGATGAATTAGAAATTTTTAACGGTTCATCACAATGATGGTTTTGTGATTAGATTTGGAGCTTAGATATGAATAATGACACACAAGCTGCAGGAAAATGTCCTTTTCACCAATCCGGTACGGATCACCGCGTTGCCCGCTCAAACCGGGATTGGTGGCCGAACGCACTCAATCTCGACATTCTTTCTCAGCACGACAAAAAAACCAATCCGCTAGATCCCGATTTTGATTATGCCAAGGCATTCAATTCACTGGACCTGGAAGCAGTGAAACAGGATTTACGCGAACTGATTAACAGCAGCCAGGACTGGTGGCCATCGGACTATGGCAGCTATATTGGCATGTTCGTGCGTACTGCCTGGCACCTGGCCGGTTCTTACCGTAAGCAGGACGGTCGCGGTGGTGCCAATACCGGTAACCAGCGTTTTGCGCCACTCAACAGCTGGCCAGATAACGTCAACACCGATAAAGGCCGCCGTCTGCTTTGGCCGATTAAACGTAAATACGGCAATAAAATTTCCTGGGGCGATCTGATCATCCTGGCCGGTACAGTGGCGTATGAAGAAGCCGGCCTGAAAACCTTTGGTTTTGGCGGTGGCCGTGAAGATATCTGGCATCCTGAAAAAGATATCAATTGGGGTGCTGAAGAGAAATGGCTGGATGCCACCAAAAACCGTTATGAAAATGACCAGGACCGTAAGTCATTGGACAATGCGCTTGCTGCGGTGCAGATGGGCCTGATTTACGTCAACCCTGAAGGTGTGGATGGTGTACAGGATCCGCTGCGTACTGCACAGGATATGCGCGTGACCTTCGACCGCATGGGCATGAATGACGAAGAAACGGTGGCATTGACGGCAGGTGGTCACACCATTGGTAAAGCGCACGGTAATGGCAAGGCTGAATTGCTGGGTAAAGACGTTGAAGGCGCGGATGTTGAATTCCAGGGCTTGGGCTGGCATAACCCTGAAGGTACGGGCAATGGTGCCAATACCATGGTTAGTGGCCTGGAAGGGGCATGGACCACCCATCCAACCAAATGGGACAATGAATTCTTCTATTTATTGTTCACCTATGAGTGGGAAAAAACCATCAGCCCGGCAGGCGCGAAACAATGGGAACCGATCAACATCAAAGAGGAAGACAAACCTGTTGATGCTCACAACCCGAATGTGCGCCGTAACCCGATGATGACCGATGCCGATATGGCACTGAAAGTCGATCCAGAATACCGCAAAATTGCAGAGCGTTTCTACAAAGACCCTGCGTACTTCTCGGAAGTGTTTGCCCGTGCCTGGTTCAAACTGACGCACCGTGACATGGGACCAAAATCGCGTTATTTAGGTGCCGATGTGCCGAATGAAGAGCTGATCTGGCAAGACCCGATTCCATCGGTAAACTATGTGTTGTCTGAAGCTGAAATTGAAGAACTTAAAGCGAAACTGTTAAACAGCGGTTTAAGCACAGCTGAGTTAATCAGCACCGCATGGGACAGCGCGCGTACTTTCCGTGGTTCGGACTTCCGTGGCGGTGCAAACGGTGCGCGTATCCGTCTCGCTCCGCAAAAAGACTGGGTCGGTAACGAACCTGAACGTTTGGCGAAAGTGTTGGCGAAACTTGAAGAAATTCAGTCCGGTCTGGAGAAGAAAGTCAGCATTGCCGATCTGATTGTACTGGGCGGTACGGCTGCGGTGGAAAAAGCGGCGCAGGCTGCGGGTGTAGATATTAAAGTGCCATTCACGCCGGGACGAGGGGATGCAACTCAAGAGCAAACCGATGTCTATTCATTTGAAGACTTGTTGCCAAAACACGACGGTTTCCGCAACTGGTTGAAAGATGACTACACTGCGCAACCTGAAGAATTGTTGTTAGACCGTGCTCAGTTACTGGGTTTAACTGCACCTGAAATGACGGTACTGGTCGGTGGTATGCGTGTACTGGGAACCAATTATGCGGGTGCGAAAGAAGGCGTGTTCACAGACCGTGAAGGCGTGTTAAGCAATGACTTCTTTGTGAACCTGACTGACATGGCATATAACTGGAAACCGGTCGGCAAAAACCGTTATGAGATTGTGGACCGTACAACGGGCGCAGCGAAATGGACGGCAACACGTGTGGACCTGGTGTTTGGTTCGAACTCGATTCTGCGTTCGTATGCAGAAGTGTATGCGCAAGACGACAACAAAGAAAAATTCGTAAAGGACTTTGTTGCCGCCTGGACCAAAGTGATGAATGCAGACCGTTTTGATGTGAAGAAATAATTTGCATTGAGATGTACAAAACCGCCTTACGGCGGTTTTTTGATGGAGTAAAGAAATCCAAATTTAGGACACTTTCTTTGCAGTTCTAGCTGACCTCTCAATATTGTTTTGTACAGTTTGAGGATTACTAACTAAGGCTATTTTTTAAGAGACTTTAGCCATGAATATGTCTGAGGATCTAATTTCAGCAAATGATCTATCATTTCATTACGTTTAACTTTATCCATCTTAGAAAGAATACTTTTTAGATCGGCATTAATGGATTGATCAGTTGCTCCACGTTTACTTGCTTTTTCATACCACTCATGCCCCAATGTATATTGATGTGTTTCCATGTAAATAGCGCCTAATAATGTACATGGGCGATAATTTTCGGGAGTTATGTGATGGGCCTTAAGAGCGTGCTCAATAGCAACTTTGTATTTATGAAGGTCACGTCTTACTCCTCCAAAGGTTGTAAAGAAAGCCGATAACAAATTTTTGTCTTTAAGCTGCTTATACTCAATTTTTTCTAAAAGTTCTTCAGATTCAAAACTTGCCTGACATTTCCTTAAGTGGCTACTCGCATTGATAGCATTCCAAATGTTCTTAGTATTCTTTTTATATTCTTGTAAATAATAATTTGCTTCTAAGCGATGGAATGTATGGCGAACTTTACTAGTAAAGAATTGTTTGTCTGCTGTATTCAGCCAAACTGCTTCGACTTCAGAAAGCCTTATTTGGTTATCTAGTTTATTTAAAATTTCTGAAAGTTCTTTTGGTAATTTGTTGAGCAAATATTCATCAATATCATATTTTTTAAGTAAAGATTTTAATTTTTGTTTTGCAATATAAATGGGATCTGATTCAAATCGTTTTTGTTTTTCAATAGCTTCTTTTTTTAACGTTTCTTGAAAAATCTTTTCTTCAGCTAGTCTTTCTGCTTCAACTTTACTTATAATTTTTTTCTGAAATTCGGGCAGAAAACTATTTAACGATCTGAGAATATATTCATTAATATAAGCTTTTTCGAATTTGCTTAAGTTCAGTTTTTCTCTATATTTTTTTAAAATATCCTGTGAACGATTCGTTATAGCTAGTTCTGACTTTGACATATCTAAAAAGTACTCTTGGCATAAGGCTAAAAGTTTATTTTCAAAAGTGTGTACATCATTTTGATGAGTTTTATTTTTTACAAGTAAAGCCTTTTCCGTTACTAGGTCAGTTTTTAATTCCTGTATTTTCTTTAAATCATCGAGTTCGATGATTTTTCGTTTTTCAGCTTCAATACGTTTTTTATCTTTCTTCTCTTGAGTGAGTTTTTCTTGCTGTATTTGTCTTTCAATCACTTCTTTTTTAAATTGTTCTTGCTGAATCTTGTCTGTTTCTTGGTTTTTAAGATACTCCTTTCGTGCATGATTATTCGCCTCCTTCTTATATTGATTAAAAGATATTTTGCCTTCAATAAAATTATGTAAAGCATTAAGGTTTTGGCGAATTAGATAGTTTTTTTCGGGTAAAGAGAGACTATCATTTTGTTTCGTTTTTAATTTTTGAATGATTTTATGAAGCATACTATGTGGAATCATTGAGCTCTCAATGTGATCTAAATAGTAAAATGAAGCATCTTTTTTCATATCATCAATAAATTGTTGATGCTTTTGGGCATCCTCAATAGATATTTTCCCTCGATAAGTAGAGCGGTAAGTATTTTTAATCAATTTAGGTCTAGCCATCTCAAGTATGTTCTAATGAGTATTTTCAGTATTAAATAATTTTTTTCCTAATCAGTAAACCTATCTTTTTGATAAAAATATGATAAAAATCATATCTAAAGTAATTTATATCAAATAGATTGCCAAATACTATTTTCAAGTTGTCGCCACGCTCCAAACTCAGGCTCTATCAATAACGTCTGCGACACAAAGCCATAACATACCCGTTGTACATTTAAACTCATCCGTTTCAGTTGTTCAGTATCTTCCATAAAAGGTGAAAGAATGCTTTGCCACATCTGCACCATCATCTCATAACTTTTACGATAACTTTCAATATTGGAAATCTGCCGTTCCAGCAAAAAAGTCTGCGCCCATAAGAACTGCTGTGCCTGAATCTGCTCAAGCTGGTAATGAATTACCTGCTTTAAATAATCATCCAGAGCCATATCTGTGGATAACTTGATCAGGCTTTGTGCATAAGTTTTTAAGTCCTCGGCATTGTTTTTCACATGTCTGTGAATGGTCAGCGCAATCAAATCTTCCTTTTTGGAAAAATATTCATAAAACGTACCCAAACCCACACCGGCCAAATCGGTAATCTCCCGAATGGTAATGTCATGTGCAGCACGCTCATGCAAAAGCCGAACAAAACTGTCCTGCAAGGCTTCCTGAGTCAGCTTGGCCCGTGACTGGCGTGGCTTACGCCGTACCTGTATCTGTGGATTTTTCATAAAAAATTAGACTCAATAAAGCCGAACATGCTGTGGCGAATTTTTCTCTATACTGGAATGAAAAGCCCAGAACAACAAGCAGGAAATATAGACGATGAATACATCGAATCAGACATGGATGACCCATCAAATCAGCAACCAGTTTGATGAACTGCAAGATTACAATTTATTTTCATCCGATACGGTTTTACATGAAATATTGAAGCGTTATGGCAGCCATGATCAAGCAACCTTGTGTGATATGGGCAAAGTGGTCGGCTCCGCCGAATATTATCAATATGCCGATTTAGCCAATAAGCACACGCCCATTCTGCATGCCTTCGATACACGCGGTCGCCGTAAAGATTACATTGAGTTTCATCCTGCCTGGCACAAATGGATGGAGCTAAACCGCAAATTTGACAGCCATGCACATCCATTTAACCATGCTGCATCTTCCTCCAAATGGGTGGAGTGGGCAGCGCGTTTTTACTTAAGCGGACAGGTCGAATGCGGCAGTCTGTGTCCAACATCGATGACGCTTGGCAGCATTCCCTTAATGCAGCGTGAACCTGAACTGTGGGCCAAAATTGGCGAAAAATTATTATCCACCGAATATGATGAACGTGACCTGCCGATTGCCCAGAAAAAATCGATCTGGCTGGGCATGGGCATGACCGAAAAGCAGGGCGGTTCCGATGTGCGGGCTAATGAAACGATTGCGATTCCTGTCGCTGAATCAGGTCGTGGCAAGGCCTATTTACTGACCGGGCATAAATGGTTTTTCTCCGCGCCGATGTGTGATGCGCATCTGGTCGTCGCGAAAACCGAACAGGATGGCTTGGCCTGTTTCTTTGTGCCGCGCTGGCTGGAAGATGGCACAAAAAATAATATTCATGTGCAGCGACTAAAAGAAAAAGTCGGCAACCGCAGTAATTCCAGTTCCGAAGTCGAATTTAAAGACGCTTGGGGCATCATGATGGGTGAAGCAGGGCGTGGCATTCCGACCATTATTGAAATGGCCAATTACACCCGCCTGACCTGTTCTTTGGGCAGTACCGCCATGCTGCGTCAGGCTTTGGTGCAATGCATTGCCTATACCCGCCAACGCAAAGCCTTTGGCAAACATTTAGCCGAACAGCCTTTGATGCAAGCGGTACTGGCCGATTTAGCCCTGGAAACCGAAGCAGCCATGCACTTAAGTTTCCACTTGGCGCATTGTTATGAAACTGAAGATGCCCTGTCTTTGGCATGGAAACGCATCATGACACCGGCTTCCAAGTTCTGGATCTGCAAGCGTGCTGTTGAATTGACTGGCGAGATGATGGAGGTGTTTGGCGGCAATGGCTATGTCGATAACGGCATCATGGCGCGTATTTTTAAAGAAGCCCCGGTGAATACCATTTGGGAAGGTTCGGGCAATGTCATGTGTCTGGATGTGCTGCGCGCAATCGGTCGTGAACCTGAATCGATTGAGCTATTGTTTAAAGATCTGGCATCAACTGCATTAGAAGATGAAACGTTGAAAAATGAATTACAAAGCCTGTTTAAATTGTTACAGCAACCTGCTGATGATTTGCAGTTTATGGGGCGTAGTCTGGTCAGCCGTCTGGTCATTTTGGCGCAAGCGGTTTTATTGAAACGTTATGCACCGGACTATGTGAGCGATGCTTTTATTCAAACCCGTTATAGTGATTTTCATGGCCGAGTGGTGGGTATGCTTGCAGCGCAGCAGGTTGATGTGGAACGGGTACTGGAAAGGGCGTTGGCTAAAGAAAAATAATTTCGCGACGAAAGCTCCTTCTCTCGCGCCATATATGGCTCAGGGAGAAGGAGGGATGAAAATATGAATCAAAGAATCTCTCTTTTGTATACTCAAAATATTTGAGGGTGTTTGATCTTTTAAAGGAGAGGGAATTTCCGTTTCGAGTTCAGGATTCACTGATAAATTCGGCAGATTTCTTTTGATTTTTCCCTAATTTTACTTTAGCTGCCACTTACATAAAAATAACCCTGGAACTGCAAAATTTATATTCATTTAAGAAAACCTATCTAAGATGTCATTATGAAATTTTGATTTTCATTACCTGTATGTATCAAAAAATTAAACAATGGGCCAAAACCATCAAAAAAGATGTTCTGGTGGTTTGGCTGGTGGCTAAAGACCAGCGCACACCTGTCTGGATCAAACTACTGGCGCTGATTATTGCAGCATATGCACTATCGCCGATTGACCTGATTCCCGATTTTATTCCGGTGCTGGGCTATCTGGATGATATTATTATTGTGCCCTTGGGGCTGTTATTGGTGATCAAGCTGACGCCACAAGAAATTCTAGACGATTGCAGAATTCGTGCCTCGCTATTGGCAGAACGGCCTGTCAACCGTTGGGCGGCAGGGGTGATTATTTTAATCTGGCTGCTTTTTTTGGCCTATTTGGCCATGCATTTTTTGAATATGCAGAAATTGTAATAACTGGGTAGATAAAGACTGAAAATATAAGATTAAGTGTTTGAAATAATTGATTTTTATATAAATATATTTCCCTGCAAAAAACCGCTTGAATTCTGTACAAAAAAGCGTAATATCAGCTTGCTGTCCAATCTGGATGGTGCATGAAAACAGGTGAGTAAAATGGCAAAGAAAAAAGCAGTGCCAGAAGTGGTGATTCACAACTTTGTGGCAAAACACATGCATGAGGTCAACAAAAGCCAGGTCTTTGTAGACCGCAAGAAAAATGCAAAACGTGGCTATGACAAGCACAAAAAAGGGAGATACTCAAATGATTATCTCCCTTTTTCTTGCACGGTATTTGCTGTGCTATAACTCCATTTTAAGCACCCAAAATACGGGTTGCAGATTTCACCATATCCCCCAGACCATGGGTCTTGAAGTAATATTCCATCCAGCTTTTCACCATCAGTGGGTTACTCATTTTTAATACACGTTCCAGCTGTTCCTGGGCATCGGTCATTGGGACATGACAAATGGCTTTACGCACCCGCAAAATATTGCTTGAACTCATCGACAGGGTGTTAAAGCCCATCGCCATCAATAGTACCGCTGCCAATGGGTCGCCAGCCATTTCTCCACAAATGCTCACCGGTTTATCATATTTATGACATTCCTGAACCAAGCGGGTTAAAGCGCGTAAAATAGCCGGATGGAAGTGCGAGTAGACATTGGCAACCCGAGGGTTATTGCGGTCAACCGCCAGTAAATACTGGGTCAAGTCATTTGAACCGACCGAGAAAAAATCTACCAGTTCGGAAAACTCTTCAATCTGTAACAGCACACTCGGAACTTCAACCATAATGCCAATTTTGGGCTTGGTAATTTTGACCTGTTCTTCCTCCTGCACTGCGGTCCAGTCACGGTCCAGCAGATAGAGGGCTTCTTCCACTTCACTGACACTGGTGATCATGGGCAGTAAAATGTGCAGGTTATTCAATCCAATACTGGCTTTGAGCATGGCACGAATCTGGGCAGAAAAAATTTCTGGATGATCCAGGGTAAAACGGATACCGCGCCAGCCCAGCGCCGAGTTTTCTTCTTCAATCGAGAAATACGGTAAATCTTTATCTGCACCAATGTCGAGGGTACGCATCACCACAGGTTTATTGGCAAAGTGGCTGAGTTGCTGGCGGTAAATGGCACGCTGTTCTTCTTCGCCAGGGAAGCGGTCACGCAGCATAAACGGAATTTCAGAGCGGTATAAACCGACGCCTTTGGCACCACGCTGTACGCCGCGAACGACATCAATCATTAAACCCGTATTGACAAACAGTTTGACTGCAACGCCATCTGGGGTGATGGCATCTTTGGTTTCGTATTGCTTTAAGTCTTTCGCCAGCTGTTCTTCTTCTTTCTGGATTTCTTTATAGCGGGTACGCAAACGGCGCGGTGGATTGATAAACACACGTCCCTGATGGGCATCGACAATCATCTCGACATCATCCAGGGTATTGATTGGCAGTTCAGTCACACCGACCACAGTTGGAATGCCCAGGGCACGTGCCACAATCACCATATGTGAATTCATGGCACCTTCGGTAGTGACAATTGCGGCAATTTTATCCACCGGTAATTCAACCAGTGCCGCGGTTGAAATGTCTTCCCCGATCAGAATGCTTTCATCGGTCAGTTCCCGATGGCTGGCATCGGCTTCCTGCAAAAAGGCCAGAATACGACGCCCTAGATCTTTCAGGTCGGACACACGTTCGCGTAAATAGTCATCTTCCATTTGTGCAAACAGGGCAATGTGATTATCAATGACAATACGTACAGCACCCTGTGCCCAGTTCCCATCGCGGATTTCAGCCTTAATTTCAGCAGGCAGGGAGTTTTCATCCAGCATGCGCAAAAACACGCTGAATAAAGCCCGTTCCTCAGCCATTAAGGCATCCTGCATTTTTTCATCCAGTGCCTGAATTTCCTGACGCACGGCATTTAATGCGGCATCCAGAAGAGCCAGTTCTTCACTGATGTCATCTGCTTCGCGATCAGGCACAGCAGCCAGATCGGCAGGCGGATAGAGAATTACGGCACGCCCTAAAGCAATCCCGCCTGAACCGGAAACGCCCTGAAAGGTTTTATAAGCAGGTAAATTGCTTGGCTTGCGGAATACATCAATATTGCCCACGGCATGGGCATGGGCAATCACACCGGACAGCTGGGCACACAGGGTGACCAGGAATGATTCCGCTGCTTCGCTAAAATCTTGCGGTTCCTTATTTTGCACCACCAATACGCCCATCACCTTGCGGCGGTACATGACTGGAACACCCAGGAAGGAATTATAAATTTCCTCGCCGGTTTCCGGCAGGTACATAAAGCGTTCGTGCTTTGGTGCATTATCCAGGTTTACGATTTCTTCGCGTTGTCCCACCAGTCCCACCAGACCTTCGCTGGTATGTAAGGAGACATGTCCCACAGCTTCAGGATTTAACCCTTTAGAAGCCATAAGCAGATAACGCTGGTTTCGTTCATCCAGCAGATAAATGGAGCAGACATCCACGTGCATGGCTTCAGCAACCTGATTGACCATGATGTCGAGTGACTCATGCAAACTGGTGGACGCATTGATTTCTTGCACAATGCGTCTTAAGGTGTCCAGTTGCATATTCGACATAAAATCTGCTCCAAAATAAGTTTAAAACTGTTTTTATTTATAACAACATGCTACTAAAAAATCTGCATTTTCATGCAATTTTTTCGAGCTAGAGCGAGGGTAACTGCTGACACAGTTCCACCATCGCCCTCCGGTATACATCGCGTTTAAAATTCACGACCTGACCCAATGGGTACCAATAACTTACCCATTGCCACTGGTCAAACTCGGGTGGGTCTGACAGGTCCAGCTGAATATGCTTTGCTGGCGCTGTCAGCCGGAGTAAAAACCACTTCTGTTTTTGACCAATACACACCGGGTCCGAATCCGGGCGTATATATCTTTGCGGCAAACGATAACGCAGCCAACCTTTTGTTTGCGCTACAATTTGAACATGTTCGGGCAATAAGCCAACTTCTTCTCTCAGCTCACGATAAAGTGCCTGTTCGGGGGATTCTCCAAACTGGATCCCTCCTTGCGGAAATTGCCAAGCATTGTGTCCAATGCGTTTTGCCCATAAAACTTGTCCAATGTCGTTTGCCAAAATGATCCCGACATTCGGTCGGAAACCTTCTGAGTCGATCATTTGGCTACCTAAATTTTCTGTAATGTATGGCTTTTTGTTCGGGGATTGTTATTTCTATATCCATCTCGAAAAAAAGCACAGATTAAATGTTAAAAATTGCTATGATCTTAACGAATTTCTATCGACTAGCGGAGATAGATTTACAATTTTTTTCTTAAATTTCAGTTTTTACGAGTATTTTCATGAAATTGGCTTTATTTGACCTCGACCACACCCTATTAAATACCGATTCAGATTATTCATGGGGTGAGTTTTTAGTAAACGAAGGTTTAGTCGATCCAATCCGACATCGTCAAATGAATGACAAATTTTATGAGGACTATAAAGCAGGGCAACTTGACCCGATTGCCTATAACGAATTCGTCTTTGAATTTTTAACCCAGCATGACAATGATTATTTGACCGAATTACATGAATTGTTCATGAAAAAAATCATTCGTCCGCAAATGCGTCCCGAAGGTTTTGCTGCCATTCAACGTCACAAGGATGCCGGACACGAGCTGGTGGGAATTACCGCAACTTCGGATTTTATTACCGCACCGATTTTTCACGAGTTTGGTATTACTGAAATTATTGCCACCAATGCAGAAGTGGTGGATGGCAAATATACCGGTAAAGTCATCAACACTGCCTGTTATCAAAAAGGGAAATTGATCCGTCTGGAACAATGGCTGGAAGGGCGCAATATCGAGGAGTCATGGGCGTATTCAGATTCATTCAATGACCGTTTCTTGCTGGAATATGCCGACCATGCCATTGTGGTCAACCCGGATGAGCGTTTAGAGACTTTGGCCAAAGCACAAAACTGGGAAATTCAGGATTGGTCAATTTAGGCAATTTGTTTTGACGGAGGGGGGAGCCTACGGAATAGGGCGGTTCTCTCCACTTTAAACGTGAAAAATAAAAAATGGATTGCACCCAAATCCTTGCATGTTGGAAGAGGGTTGCTACCAAACTGCTGAACCGGATTGAAGGGGTTATATCGACTAAGGGACGATAAAATAAGCCTTACCATGAGTATGCCTTTGCCGTATATTAGAATGAAAGCACAAGGGTAAAAAACAAAATTTATTGTTTGAAATTGAACAAGAACAGGAGATTAAAATGAGCCAAACACGTCCAAGAATGACCAATCTTTTTGAGCAGTTAGGATTAGATTCCAGTGAAGAGGCGATTGCCCTGTTTATTGCTACGCATCAACTCAATGCCCAGACCCAGATTACCGAAGCCGAATATTGGACCGAAGCGCAGCGCCAGTTTTTGGCAGAAAAAATCAAGTCCGATGGTTCATGGGCGATTATTGTTGACCAGTTGAATGAATCGTTGCATGAAGATTCAGTGATCCGATAAAGAGCAAAGCGAAATAAAGCCAATTCTCAGATTGGCTTTATTTTTGTAAAGAATTTACCTGACCCGTTTCCAGAAGGTGACTTGGGACAGGGTGTGTTGATACTTACGCGCGGTTTCACGAATCACAAATGCCACATCCTGAGGTTCATCCAGCATTTCAAAATGCGCTTGCAACAGTTCCGTAATGCCTTGCAGCGTACTAAAGTTTTCCGCATTTTTCTTAAAGCCCCCGAGCCATTCAGCACGTGCAGTATGTTCTTCTAGCCAGGTATAGGGGGAGGCCAGCATTAAAATTCCGCCCATGTTTAAACGTTGATGGATTTCGGCTAAGAAATCTTTGGGATGATGCAGGCGGTCAATTAAATTTGCAGCTAGAATAAAATCATAATTGCTAAAAAGAGGTTTTAAATTGCAGGCATCGGCCTGGAAAAAATCGACTTTATGCGCAAGATGATCTAAGCCCAACTCTTTTAAGTTGCAGGCTTTATATTCCACCAGTTCCCCTTCAATCGGCAGGGTGTAGCGTAGCGTTTCTCCTTGCGCCAGCTGTACCGCCTGCTGAATAAAGCGTGCGGAAAAGTCCAGTCCTGTGACCTGATCAAAATAAGCTGCCAGTTCAAAGCTGGCCCGACCCGTGGCACAACCGATATCCAATGCCTTCTCGGTAGCAATATTCTTAAAATAGGGCTGTGCAAGGTTAATCAGGCTTTGGGCAAAATTGGGCACATTAAAATAGGCTGCGCCGTACTGAAATTCCAGATATTGCGAGATCATCTGGTCCGTTTCATACTGCGATTGAAACTGCTGAAGTTCTTGAGAAGCAGCGACATAGCGGAACCCGGCATGCTGGAAAAAATGCCGGCGGAAAGCATAACGTGAGCTGTGTAAAGCCTCATTGCCGGCAGAAATCCAGGAACCGCCTTTGATTAAATTATGTTGCCCGTCAAAGGTTGGGGTGCTGAAATCATCATAGATAGGATGTACCTGAAAACCGTCAAAAGGGTAAATTGGAGTTTCAGTCCATTGCCAGACATTGCCCTGAATATCAAAAAAATCACCCTGCTGAAAATGATTGACCGGGCAGGGACTGGTTCCATATTTCAGTTCGAGATTGGCCTGTTCAGGACTGGGCAGATCAGGATGCAACCCGGCCACATCATACAGCCGGTACCACTCATCTTCTGTGGGCAAGCGAATGCTTTGGCCGGTTTTCTCGGCTTTCCAGTGACAGAAAGCTTTGGCTTCAAGATAATTCACTTCTACCGGCCAGTCCCAAGGCATGGAAATTTCTTCCAGCATCAAACGCAGTGACCAGCCTGAAGATGTTTTTCGCCAAAAGCTGGGATGCTGGGCTTGAGAAAATTTCAGCCAGGCCTGTCCTTCTGCTGTCCAGTAACGGTCAGAGGCATAACCGCCATCTTCCACAAAACTCAAGAATTCCTGATTGGAAACCAGATATTGTGAAGCCTCAAAAGCAGCCACATCCGCCTGATGCCGGCCATATTCATTGTCCCAGCCATAAAAGTTGCTGTCGAAAGTCTTGTTCAGGTTGACCTGTCCTGTAGGAACAGCAATCAGGGCATTTCCCGGCGCAACTCCAGTCAAAAGCTCGGCACGCCACTGCGGATGGTTGTATACATAGTCCAGCTGCTGCTGGCGAATCAGGACCGAGGAGGTTTCAAGATGAATCCGTTCATGTTCAATGCCCATGAGGATCGACCACCACGGATGGTTCCAGTTCAAAGGTAACGTCAGGGGGGCATGCTCAATCAGATTCAGGACCAGTGTCCGTACCTGGCCACGATAAGCCCGGACTTCTTCTACACTCGGCCAGTCATAATGCTGCTCATTCAGGTCGTCCCAGCTCATTTCATCGACCCCGACAGCAAAAATGCTTTCCAGCTCTGGGTTCAAACGTGCGTGAATCAGTTTGCTCAAAAGCAGTTTATTAATAAAAAAGGTCGCCGTATGACCAAAATAAAAAATCAGCGGATGGCGTAAAGAAATGGGTCGAAGGTAATAGGCTTCATTATTTTTCAGGCAGTCAAACAGCCGTTCATAGCTGTCAAAAGTATTCAGAAAATAATCACGCAAGCCATGCCGTGCCGTGGCTTCATCAGCAAAGTTCAAATCGGGCGTAGGCAGCAAAGAAATTTTAGCGCTTTGCCATAGATTTGGAGCATCGACATCGGCTTTGACTGGGTGTGTTTTAGCCTGGGTTGTTTCAGGTGAATTGGTTATAGATAGGGTTGGTGATGAATCCCTCAGCATAGCCCCATACTCCTTCGAATTCTTTTGCACATTTAAGCCATCGGGCTTTATGTGTTTTATTTAAAAGTACCCGAAAGCTGTGCCGCTATGCTGAGGATTAAGGTAACAAAATGCTGCATCCAGGCAGATGCAGCGCTCAAGCCGGTTTTAGCCGAGATACGTGTTTTGCATCATGGCCACCAATTCCTGTACGGCACGTGACTGGGTGCGCCCCGGATGCCAGACCATGCCCAGTTGACGTTGCATTTGCACATTGATATCCAGCATTTGCAGGTCCTGATTCAGCAGGGTTTTCGGTAATACCGACCATCCCAAACCAATTGAAACCAGCATGCGGATGGATTCCAGCGGATTGTTGCTCATGGTGATTTTCGGTTTAACGCCTTGCTTTTCAAATTCTGCCAAGGTGATTTGCGTAGTATAGGTTTGCGAGGCGGGCAATAGGCTTGGATATTGAATTAAATCTTCCAGACTCAGATGCTTTTTTTGCGCCAGCGGATGAAAAGGTGCCACCACAAAGACCAGCGGATCATTCCAGATGGTCACATAACTCAGGCGTTCATCCCCTTTCGGCGGCAGGGTTAAAAAGGCCAGCTCCAGGTCACCCGCCAGTACCTGTTCATGCGCCTGTTCCGAGTCAACAAAATGCACATCTAAAGTGACGTCAGGAAATTTTTGCACATAATTGCGCAGGTGCTGGGGTAGATGATGCAAACCAATATGATGACTGGTGCCAATTTTCAGTTTGCCTTGCACCTGTTCCTGTTCGTGACTGAGGGTATGGTGAATATCGCCCAGTTCATTGAGCCAGTTTTTCACTTTCGGCAATAAAGAATGTGCAGCATGCGTCGCCTGAACGCCACGACCGGCAGACTCAAACAGTTTCACGCCAAAATATTCTTCCAGGCTATGAATGCGTTTGGTCACAGCAGGCTGGGTAATAAACAATAAATCGGCAGCCATAGAAATAGAACCGGTTTCCATAACTTTAATGAACGCTTCAAAGGCAGCAAGATTCATAAGGAGATATCTGGTTATATGAAAATTAAGTAATTATAAAATATTTTTATACCAAAGGGGCGTTTCATCTTAAAAAAGACCAGAAAAAATGTATGCAGATGTGAACTTAACAGGTAAAAATAAAACATCACCTCATGCAAATGAAGTGATGCTTGTAAAGCGGAAAACAGGAACCCATGATATTTTTATAACCCGGAAATATTTAGATGGCCGCGTTGTTCCTGTTCTGCATTTTCGCCGGTTTGGCTTCCCAGATTTTTTCATGGAAGAAGAACGCGATTGCCTGAATGGTCGGCTCAAGCAAGCTCAAGGTCACTGCCATCCAGATACTTCCTGTGACGAAATAACCGACCAACATGGCAATGGTGATGTGCATAATGTAATAGCTAAAGGTTTTCTTGAACATACGCTGGTTGTTATTCACAAATTTTTGGATATGAGCCATGGGGTGTTCCTCAATCTTTGCCTCGAGATATGGCTAAATGATAATCAGTCTTATTTAATTTGTAAAAACGAACATTTTTATGTTTTTAATCGGTTTTATAAATTATTTGGCTGGTTCAACTGAACAATCAATACAACAACAGGGGAACGGTATCGCCTAGAGAGATATGTCTAGAGATACTTTTCTGGAAGGGTGAACATCATGGATATTAAACACATCAAATACCTTCTTGATATTTTTGAAGAAGCGGTAGAAAAACGCAGTCAGGTCTATGAAATTGCCGATGACGAAGATGATGAAAATCAGGCGGCTGCCCAATGCGGTGCAGCGAAAGCAGAACTCATCCGGGCAATTGAACAGCTGGTAGAAGCGAAACAAAAACCGTCGGGTTAAATTCAGCATGGGTACTCCCTGCAGGCAGCTTTAAAACCTTTAATTTGTTGAGCATGAGCATAAGGAGATTGCCGTCTGGTTTAAAAACTGAAGGGATGAAATTTTGCCAAAATGCAGGGTTTAAATACGGTCAAAATTAATTCCAAAAAGTTTTTAAACTAATAAAAATGATAAATTAGATTTATGTAAATACGTGGTTATAATCGAAGTTAATGAAAGCATTACCCAGTTCTATGGAGCGCGTCGACATGGCAGGCAATACCCCAAAAGCAAAGACTTTATACGATAAATTGTGGGATGACCATTTAGTAAAACAACGCGATGATGGCTCAGCCTTACTTTATATCGACCGTCATTTATTACATGAAGTAACTTCGCCCCAAGCTTTTGAAGGTTTGCAGCTGGCAGGTCGTAAACCTTGGCGTTTAAGTGCCAATGTGGCCACGCCAGACCATAACGTACCCACCTCAAAAACCGAGCGTGAGCAGGGTATTGCTGGTATTGAAGATGACACTTCGCGTATCCAGGTACAGACCCTGGATGACAACTGTAAAATCTTCAATATTGTTGAATTTGATATTAACGATATTCGCCAAGGGATCGCGCACGTGGTTGGACCTGAGCAAGGTTTGACTTTGCCGGGCATGACAGTGGTGTGTGGTGACTCGCATACGGCAACTCACGGTGCATTTGGCTGTTTGGCGCACGGTATCGGGACTTCAGAAGTTGAACATGTATTGGCAACCCAGTGCCTGGTTCAAAAGAAAATGAAGAACATGTTGGTGCGTGTTGATGGCAAATTGGGCCAGGGCGTTACACCAAAAGATGTGGTATTGGCGATTATCGGTAAAATTGGCACTGCAGGCGGTACTGGTCACGCGATTGAATTTGGCGGTCAGGTGTTCCGTGACATGTCGATTGAAGGTCGTATGACCGTGTGCAACATGGCGATTGAAGCCGGTGCCCGTGTCGGTATGGTCGCTGTGGATGACAAAACCATTGAATACGTGAAAGGCCGCAACTATGCACCGAAAGGTGAGCAGTGGGATGCCGCTGTTGCCTACTGGAATACCTTGCACTCTGATGAAGGCGCGCATTTCGATACTGTGGTGGTGTTGCAGGGTGAAGAGATTGAACCGCAAGTTTCTTGGGGGACTTCTCCTGAAATGGTGATTCCGGTGTCCCAAGCAGTTCCAACCTTGGAACAGGCCAAAGATGACGTGCAACGCAATGACTGGACCCGTGCTTATCAATATATGGGTTTAAATGCCGGTCAGGCATTGGCAGACATTCAGTTAGACCGCGTATTTATCGGTTCTTGCACCAACTCGCGTATTGAAGATATTCGTGCTGCTGCTGAAGTGATTAAAGGCCGTAAAGTGGCTGCTTCAATTAAACAGGCCATGGTGGTTCCGGGTTCTGGTTTGGTGAAACAGCAGGCTGAAGCTGAAGGCTTGGATAAAGTATTCTTGGATGCAGGTTTTGAATGGCGTGAACCGGGCTGTTCAATGTGCTTGGCCATGAATGCTGACAAATTGCAACCGGGCGAGCACTGTGCCTCAACTTCTAACCGTAACTTCGAAGGTCGTCAGGGCAATGGCGGTCGTACGCACTTGGTGAGTCCTGCGATGGCAGCTGCTGCAGCGATTGCCGGTCATTTTGTTGACGTACGTACGTTCTAGTTTAAGCCCTCATCCCAACCTTCTTCCTGAGCCATATCATGGCGCAAGAGAAGGAGTTCCCTCTCATTGTAGGAGAGGGTTAGGGAGAGGTTACGGATTTATTGGGAAATAAACATGAAAAAATATACCGTTGAACAAGGTATCGTTGCACCATTAGACCGTGCCAATGTCGATACAGATTTAATTATTCCAAAACAGTTTTTGAAATCGATCAAACGTACCGGTTTTGGTGAAAACTTATTTGATGAATTGCGTTATCTGGATGAAGGCTATCCAGGTCAGGACAACTCAAAACGTCCTAAGAATCCAGATTTCGTCTTGAACCAGCCGCGTTATCAAGGTGCGACAGTTTTAATTTCACGTGCCAACTTTGGTTGCGGTTCAAGCCGTGAGCATGCGCCATGGGCGTTGAACGAATACGGTTTCCGTACCGTGATTGCACCAAGCTATGCCGACATTTTCTTTAATAACAGCTTTAAAAATGGCATGTTGCCGGTGATCTTGTCTGAAGAAATCGTCGATCAGTTATTTAAAGAATGTGCGGCAACTGAAGGCTACCAGTTAACCATCGACCTGGAAGCGCAGGAAGTACGTACGCCATCGGGTGAGAGCTTTAAATTTGAAGTCGATCCGTTCCGCAAACACTGCCTGTTGAATGGTCTGGATGATATTGGCTTAACTTTACAGGCTGCGGATGATATTCGTGCCTATGAAGAAAAGACCAAACAGTCACGTCCTTGGGTATTTCAGGAAATTCATGGTTAATTACTTGAATTTTCAGCGCTAGTAGTATCCAGGCCTAACTCTTGCTAATATCGGATCCATAAAAATATTTAGTTGGCTTTAATTGGTGAGGGTTGGGCTCGAACAATGACAAAAGTTTATGGTCAGCTTGCTGTACTGGGTCTTGTGGCCGCATTTTTAAGTGCATGCCAAAGCATTGATACAGTACGGATTAAACATGTAAAAGAAACTGAAAGTAGTAAAACGAATGCCTTGATTTACTGTGCGGGTACTGCAAACTGTGAATTTGAACGTTTAAATAAAATTCAAATTATTGATGCAGCCCAGCGCCGTGTAAATAGTGCTGCGGTTGAATCGGGTATTTTACGTTTACAGGCAAACTCCTTAAGTCAGCCGAATGCGTTATATCTTTCAATCCCTCCGGGGCAACATGAAGTGGTGATCCGCTTTTATCCGATTTCCAGGGATCGTGCCGAAATCCTTCATGTTTTTCACCAGTTTAAGCCGAAGCAGCGTTACATTTTTAAAATGTACCGTGAACGCAACAAACAGCAGGGCAGCTTGCTGAATGTATCTGCACCTGAACCCTTGTGTGTAGATCTCCTGCAAGAACACAAGACAATCCGACGTTTCTGCAGACCCTACAATGCCTTGACCGGTCTGGGTGAGTTTGTGGAAAAGAAAATTTAAAATCCCGTCGATGGAATGCATCGACTTCATAAATGGAAACACTCATGTCAAAACATATTTTGATTTTACCAGGTGATGGTATTGGTCCTGAAATCGTAAAAGCAGCTGAACAGGTGCTTGCACGCGTGAATGAAAAATTTAATCTGGGTTTGACTTGGGAACAGGGTTTATTGGGTGGTGCAGCGATTGATGCGCATGGCGAACCGTACCCAGCAGTAACTTCTGAACAGGCGAAAAAAGCCGATGCCATTTTATTGGGGGCGGTCGGTGGTCCAAAATGGGATACGATTGAACGTTCAATCCGTCCAGAGCGCGGCTTATTAAAATTACGTAGCGAACTCAATTTATTCGCAAACTTGCGTCCAGCAATTCTTTATCCGCAACTTGCCGGTGCTTCAAGCTTGAAACCTGAAATCGTATCAGGCCTAGATATCCTGATTGTTCGTGAACTCACCGGGGGTATCTACTTCGGTCAGCCACGTGGTATCCGTGAACTGGAAAATGGTGAAAAACAGGGTTTCAACACTGATGTATATGCAGAGTCAGAAATCAAACGTATTGCGAAAGTGGCATTTGAAATGGCGAAACTTCGTGGTGCTAAAGTCTGCTCAGTCGATAAAGCCAACGTCCTTGAAGTGACTGAATTGTGGAAGCAAACCGTAACCCAGTTACATGCTGAACAATATCCAGAAATTAACCTGTCGCACATGTATGTCGACAATGCTGCAATGCAGCTGGTACGTGCGCCTAAGCAGTTTGACGTGATTGTAACCGGCAACCTGTTCGGTGACATCCTGTCTGATGAAGCAGCGATGCTGACCGGTTCGATCGGCATGTTGCCATCTGCATCACTGGATGAAAACGGTAAAGGTATGTATGAGCCATGTCATGGTTCAGCACCTGACATCGCAGGCCAAAACATTGCCAACCCGTTAGCGACCATTCTTTCTGTGGCGATGATGCTGCGTTATACCTTCCGTGAAGAAGCTGCAGCGCAAGCCATTGAAGATGCGGTAGGCAATGTACTGGATCAAGGTTTACGTACTGGCGACATCATGTCAGAAGGCAATACTCAGGTAGGTACGGTTGAAATGGGCCAGGCCGTGGTTACTGCATTGAATTAAGTTCGCCTGACAGAAAAAACGCAGCCATGAGCTGCGTTTTTTTATGGCCTTTTCAGAGGGTTTTAACAGGTATGGCCAGTGTAATGAACCGATGTGGCAATGTTGTGTTCTAAGCGATAGATAATTTTACATTGCAAGTTGACATCATAGCTTTGTGATCGGGGCGTCACGGGTACAGGAATATTGCCGGCATCAATATCGGCAGGATTTTGCGCCATCGGTAGCGGAGTGCTGACAGGACGAATGACGGTATAAGTGAGCGTCTGATCATTTGCAATAGGCGCTAACACCTGCTGGTAACCGATGCTGTTTAAATCCAGCCTGGCCTGAATGCTTTGACTGGTCTGCCCGATAAATTGCTGTAAATAGGCATCACGTTGTTGTGCACTGGTTGTCGGTGATGTTGAGCAGCCATACAACAAGCTCATCATTAAGCCCAGAATTGCAAAAAGACCGAAGGTGTGAAGAAATGACATTGCCTTTTCTCCATTGAAATAAAACTTTATTTTAAACAGAGAAATTTGAATGAACGTTGTGATTTGATACACGGTCGGTAAATGGTCATTGCAATAAAAAAAAGCCACTGTTTAAGTGGCTTTTGCTTACGCTAAAACTTAGCGTGCACGATAAGTAATACGACCCTTCGTTAAATCGTAAGGCGTCATTTCTACTTTCACACTGTCGCCGGTCAAAATACGAATATAGTGTTTACGCATTTTACCAGAGATGTGGGCAATCACTTCGTGACCGTTTTCTAAACGTACACGGAACATAGTATTAGGAAGCGTCTCGGTGACAACGCCTTCGAACTCGATGAGTTCCTCTTTATTGGCCATAGCCTACCTGAATGAATAAATTGGAAAGGCGCAAATTATAGTCAATTTTTTTGCATAAAACAAGGCGCAATGCGGCTTTGCTCGTTCATCTGTCAGTTAAATAAGCGAACCCTCCGTATACAGATTTTCTGTAAAAAAGCGCATTGCCATGTTGTCAGTTTGGTCAATCGCAGTTAATCTAAAATCAATCTTTTTAAGTATAAATGAAGAACATACAAGGAAGGTCTTTGCGTGGGTCAGCTAACTGATGCATCAGTTGTTTTACGATTGGGCTATCAAGCCATTCGTCGTGCAGGTTTGCCAACTGAAGAAATTTTAATGAAAGCTGGTGTGGCCTTAAATCAGGTCGAAACCAATGACCGTACCCCGCTTAGTGCTCAATATGCGTTTTGGGTCGCTGCGGAAGAGGTCAGTAAAGATCCCGATATTGGTTTGCATTTGGGTGAACACCTGCCTTTATACCGTGGGCAAGTGATTGAACACCTGTTTATTTCCAGTGAAAACTTCGGTGAAGGGCTGAAGCGTGCTCTGGCTTATCAGCGCCTGATCAGTGATGCTTTTCATGCCAAGCTGGTGATTGAAGATGACCGTTGCTATTTGACCAATGGTGAGCAACCTTGGGGCGAAAATATCGTTAATCGGCATTTTTCCGAATGTGCGCTATCCGGCGTATTGCGTTTCTTCAAGTTTATTACCGAAGGTCGTTTTCAGCCGATCTATATCGATTTTAATTTCAGTCAGGGTGCACCTGATGATGAATATTTCCGGGTCTATGAATGTCCAGTCAGCTTAGGGCAAAAAGAAACCCGTTTATATTTCGATCCTGCAATTTTAGATTACCAGTTATGGCAAGCAGAACCGGAGCTGTTGCAGTTACATGAGCAACTGGCCATTGAAAAGCTGCAGGAGCTGGCGCGTTATGATCTGGTTGGTGAAGTGCGCCGCGCGATTGGTTCGACTTTAGAAAGTGGTGAAACCACTTTGGAAACCGTAGCCACGCATTTAAATATTACGCCGCGCCGTTTACGTACCCAGCTGAGTGAAGCCAATACCAGTTTTCAACAAATTCTGTCTGATTATCGCTGTCGTTTGGCAAAGAAATTATTGGCCAATACAGCGGAAAGTGTAGAACGGATTGTTTATCTCACTGGATTTTCCGAGCCGAGCACTTTTTATCGTGCCTTTAAGCGCTGGACCAATGAAACACCGGTGGAGTATCGTAAGCGCAAGCAGCGTTAAGTTCTTTGATTAAAAAATTCCCCTAAATCCCCCTTTGTCAAAGGGGGATTCTTCTAAACGCGTTTATAACGCGAGGAATTTTCCCCTCCTGTTAGGAGGGTTTAGGGGAGGTATTTATTTTTAAATGAACATTTCAAATTTAGAAGATATTTTTTATTCCGGCATATTCAGCCAATGCGGGCCTAATGGCATTTTCGGCAGATCAAACTGTTCTGGATAATCAGCGTGGATAAAATACAAGCCATCCGGTGGTGCGGTGATTCCTGCTGCTTTGCGGTCTTCAGCGGCAAAAATGCTATCAATATGATCAACATCATACATGCCCTGACCAATTTCCAGTAAACAGCCCATGATGTTACGTACCATATGGTGCAAGAAACCATCTGCCTGAATATCCAGCACCAGATAGCAACCATGTTGAATCAGGCGACAATGCTTGACATGACGAACCGGCTGGTTGGATTGACAGGCTGCGGCACGGAAACTTTCAAAGTTATGCGTGCCTTCAAACTTTTTCGCCGCTGCAATCATCTTTTCTACATCTAGCGGATAGTAGGCATGCGTGACCTGTTTATGCAGAAGCGCGGGGCGCTGCGGATTGTTGTAGACCACATAACGATAACGGCGTGCCTGAGCCTTAAAGCGGGCATGGAAATCATTGTCCATCTGCTTGATCCACTGAAAGGCGATATCTTTAGGTAGCTGGCTGTTTGCCCCCATCAGCCAGCCACGAATCGGGCGGATGGCATGGGTATCGAAATGGGCCACCATATTGGTGGCATGCACTCCGGCATCGGTACGACCCGCACCGTGCAAAATGATCGGTTCATCGGCAATTTTGCTCAGCACTTTTTCAATGGTTTCCTGCACGCTTGGAACGCCAGGCTGCTGAGTTTGCCAGCCTCTATATCGAACGCCACAAAACTCAATACCGACCGCAAAACGTTGCATATTTACCTCAAATTACACGTGATCATGCCAATGAGCCTGCCATTGGTCTACAGCGTCGTATTGTAAATACATTTTTAGTGCTTTTGCATAAAGATCTGCATGTCCCAGACAATCACTCAGGATGATATTAGCTTGCAGTGTCCATTGGCTAATGGCATAACGCTGGTCAATTCCCCCAAAAGGCACTTGAGTGGTTAAAATCACCGCACAGCCAGCTTGTTGCAGTTTTTGAATGCAAGTAATCAGTTGATCATTCACTGCCAGATTTCCTGTACCAAAGCCTTGCAGAATCAGGAAGTTTGGTGGGGCCTGACAAATGGTTTGCAGATTGGCAATCTGCTGGACCAAATCCAGGGGCTGCATCATCAGGCTTAAACAGTTAAAGGTCGCAGCCTTGCTGATATCATCCTCATGGACGATATAGCTGGGGCTATGGGCAATAGGTTCGGCTGCATTGATTCCGCTAAAGGCATCCAGTTCTGTGGTATGAATTTTTAATGCGGTCTGGGCATGAACCAAATGATGATGAAAAGCCAAATAAACCCCTACCGGATATTTAACTACACAGTCCAATGCAAAGTTCAAATTGTCAATCGCATCGGTAAATTCGCGGGTATTGTCTCCCGCCGTATTTAACAGGGGATACTGGCTACCGGTCATGACCACATGTGCAGATTGGCCCAAAAAGCGTGACAGGACGGCGCTGGCATAACTGAGGGTATCCGTTCCATGAATAATCACAAAATGTTCAAAATGCTGTAGCTGAAGCTGTTGAATAGATTGAACCAGTTTCAGCCAGTCTGGGGCTGTACAGGCACTACTGTCCTGAATGGCCGGTGCAACAAAACATTCGATCTGCTGATCGAGAGGGAGAACATGTTGCAGTTTCGGAATAAATTGCCCGGCCGGCATCGGGCTGAGTGGATCACCAATACAGCCAAATGTACCGCCCATATAGATTAATGCTATTTTTTTCATCATAAAAAAAAGCAGCCAAGGATGACTGCTTTATAGTAGATCGAAATCGCTTAAGATGCTATTTGATTGCGTAAATGATCTGCCTGCTGGCGTTGTTCAGGCGTATAGCCAGCCTCTTGCTCTGACAGTAATTCGCGTGCCGATTCCAATGCGCCGAGCTGAATGTATTGCTGTGCCAGTTCCAGATTCAGGTTGATTTCATCCACTTCAGTCAGCTCAGGGAAGGATTGAACCAATGGATCATTTTTATCTGTTTTGGCTGCAGATGAGCTGATATTGCTAATATCAAAGTTTACGCCTGCAGCTTTTGCTGGCACTACTTCCGCAGCTGGCTCTTTAATCGTGCTTGCAGGCTCTAAATTAAAGTCCAGATCCAGACTTGGTGTGGTCTCTTCAGCTGCAACTTTTGTTTCAGCTGCTGGCACTTCTGCAATGGAAAAATCAAAATTAAATTCAGGTTTTTCTTCTACAGCAGGTTCAATACTGGCAGCTTTCTCAGTTGCCAGTTGTTCGGTTGTTGCAGTGTCTAAACTAAATGAGAAATCCAAAGGCTGGATTTCTTGAGCCGGGGCAGCTTCTGGCTGGCTTTCTGCGACAGGTGCAGGATCAAGATTGAGGTTGTTAAAATCTAGCGGCTTGATTTCTTCAGCAGGAGCAGGGGTGGCTTCAACTTTGGTTGCTGTATCTAAAGATAGGGTATTAAAATCAAGGGGTTTGATTTCTTCAACCGGAGTAGCTGCTATTTTTGCTTTTGGTGCTGAATCTACAGATGCAGAATTGAAATCAAGAGGTTTGATTTCTTCAACGGCTGCGGTTTGCGGAGCAAGCTGGTCTTGCTGTAACTGATCAAAGGCAAGATCATTTGTTGCAGCAGGTGCAACAGCATCACTCATTAAAGCATCAAAAGCAGCCGTAGTTTTTGTTTCTGCAACCGCTGGTTCAGCTGCTTTAGTAACAGTTGATGATGGCTTAAACTCAATCGTATCTTTAGCGTTTACACTTTCATGATTTGGGGTAGGAGCGACACTTTCTTGATCATAGGCTGCTTTTTTAGCAAGCGCCTGTTCCAGAAAATCATCCAGTTCTAATGAGCGCAGGTGATTAATCAGCTGGCTGATGGCAAATTCATCTTTTTGCAGGATGTGAATGTCCAGCAACAGCAAATACAACTCGTGCTGTGAATTGTCTTTATTTAAAGCCTGGTTAATCTGTGCTTCGGCAGAGAAAAAATTGTTTTCACGAATCAGGGCTTCAATTTTACTGCGGACATTGGCAGCTAAAGGGGTGGTTTTTTTCTTTGCAACAACAGTATCAGCAACTTCTTTTGTTTTTGTCACTGTTTTTTTAGTTGAGCTTACTTTTTGAGTTTTGCCCTTAGCTGTTGTTGTTTTACCTGATTCTTGGCTGTCTTGACGTTTTTTGAAAACGACCAAAACAATAATTAATATTACTAACGGAATCACATAAAGCAGCATGTTGTTACCCCTTGCAGGATTGAGTTTTTATCCATGAAACCCAATCCTAAAAAATCAAATTGTATAACACCTTAGTGCGTTGGCTTTTTCTGTACTTGTTGTGCTTTCAATTGTTGTTGCAATTGGGCTAGACGAGTATTTAATAGTTGAATTCTGTGATCCTTGTTACGCAATGCCAATTCTAACTGTGTTACGTTTCTCTGTAATTTAACGGTTTTTTCACGCGATGTCATAACTTTTAATGATAACTCATTTGAAGTTTGCTTTTTTTCTGTGTTCTTTTTGGCAGAACCGCTGGCTGAATCTTGTTCTTTCTCTGCAACCAGGCTCATTTCTGCCTGATTCAAGCGATATTTGGCCTTAGCCGACTGACTGGACGGTTTGGAAGGTGCTTTGGCTAAATGGGCAACTTTTGCTTTTGGCTCTTCTTTTGGGATGGTCCCAGTATTTAAATTCAAAGCGGCGCCGCGACGCAAACGGTTCACATCACCTTGAATAAACGCATGCTCATTATTGGCCTTGATTTGTTTCATGACTTCGCCAATCGGACGATTTTGCTCAGTGGCCACACGTGATGCAATTGCCCAGAGTGACTCATTTGACTGCACCACATGCTTGCTGGCCTGTGCTGTCACGGCAGGCTGAGGCGATGGTGCAGGTGCTGTTTCCGTTTTGCTTTTCGGCGCTGTAGCTGCTACAGGTTCTACTGCTACTTTGGGTTTAGCCATTTGTTGATGTGCAGATGCTGCATATTTTCTGGCTAAAGGATCTGTCGAGATACTAGGGGTTAAGGCATTTGAATTATTTGAAATTTTTGCTTCATTTTTTGTTGAAATTTTTGCCGGAATGGTACTCTTGCTTTCAGTCGGAGCATTTTGCGGAGTTTGAACCGGCTGTACAGATGGCACTGCCATTACAGAAATAACCACAGGTGCAGCAGAACTGTTTAAACTCGGTGGAGCAGCTTTATGGAGCATTAATGGCGCTTCAAATGATTGCTGAAGTGCCGTTTGTGGTTTTTCAATCCGATATTGCGTACTTTCAGGCAGTTGTAATGCAATATCCTTTTCACTGACAATGGTGATTGGGGTTAACGGTTTTTCATTGCCTGACAGTCGGGCCTGAACATTTGCCTGGCTGCGTTTCAGCGGGGTCCTGATATGCTGTAAACGTGTCGCATTGCCTTCCTGAATTTTTATAATAATGTTCAGTTCAGCATCCGTTAATGGGCGTGACGAGGTAATGGTAATGACACCATTGCCCGAGCTATCGCGACGGGTAAAGAAATTGAGATGTCCGGGAGCATGATAGGCAACACCTAAAGTTGCGATATCTTCCGCATCGGCCAGGCTGGCCTGAATTTGTGCCTGCGGATCAGCATTGCGGAAATTCATTTCTGCATACAGTAATTCACCTGCTGCAGATTGAACTTGAATAGGATCAATAGTAATCGCATGAATATTCTGCGAAGCAATAATGGCTAAAATGGCTATCTTTAATTTGTTATATACGGTCATCTTAATCTTTAGCTCGGTTTTTTTATCGCACTGCGAAAGTTATAGATTAACGAGGTGTTGAAGAATTGTAAAACATTTAACATAAAGGATACATAAAAAAAGCCGATCAATTGTGACCGGCTTTTCTTTCATTTAGCTATTAAGCATTTTTGTAATCGATCAGGATACGTAACATACGGCGTAAAGGTTCTGCAGCACCCCAGAGCAATTGGTCACCTACAGTGAATGCACCCAGGTATTCTTTACCCATGTTCAGCTTGCGTAAACGGCCCACTGGAACAGACAGGGTACCTGTGACTGCTACCGGAGTCAGATCAGTCATCGATGCTTCACGGGTGTTCGGCACAACTTTAGACCAGTCGTTTGCACTTGCGATGATATCTTCGATTTCATCAAGCGGTACATCTTTTTTCAGTTTCAATGTCAGTGCTTGAGAATGGCAGCGCATCGCACCAATACGTACACAATGGCCATCAATAGGAACAATCTGCGAGTTACCCAGGATTTTGTTGGTTTCAACCTGGCCTTTCCATTCTTCTTTCGACTGACCGCTTTCAAGCTGTTTGTCGATATACGGAATCAAGGAACCTGCTAAAGGCACGCCAAAGTTTGCTGATGGGAAACCTTCACCGCGTTGTAATGCCGCAATTTTAGAATCGATATCCAAAATTGGAGAGCGTGGGTCGTCTAACAAATCTTTGGTGTTATTATACAGATAGCCCATACCGTTGATGAGTTCACGCATGTTTTGCGCGCCCGCACCCGAAGCGGCCTGATAAGTCATTGAGGTTGCCCATTCCACCAGATTATTCTGGAACAGACCGCCTAAGCCCATCAGCATCAAGGAAACGGTGCAGTTACCGCCAACGAAAGTTTTAGTCCCGTTCACCAAACCATCTTTAATTACGTTCATGTTGACTGGGTCAAGCACGATGATGGCTTCATCCGCCATACGTAAGGTAGATGCCGCATCAATCCAGTAACCATTCCAGCCTTCAGCTTTCAGTTTCGGGAAAACTTCAGTGGTGTAATCACCACCCTGGCAGGTAATAATGACATCCATTTGCTTCAGACTGTTAAAGTCTGATGCATCCATAAGTGCTGGGGCAGTCTTACCGCCAAACGCAGGCGCTTCACCACCTGCATTACTGGTAGAAAAATAGAATGGCTCAAAATGAGCGAAATCATTCTCTTCAACCATACGTTGCATAAGGACGGAACCCACCATCCCGCGCCAACCGACCAGACCTACTTTCATGCCACTTCGCCTCGGTGCGTTAAAAAAAAATCAAAAGGGATTCGAGTGTATCAAAAAGGGACGTGACTGCAAGTACTACATAATGAAAACATCAATATTATTGAGCGAAATATCTTGTTTATGTTACATACAAAATTGATAAAGTTTTTCAACTGCAGATCAAATTACCAAGATAAAAAGAGTAAAGCTGATGATTTGGGTGGAAATAATTGCAGTTCTGGTGATATGGCTGACATTCTGGTCACTGATTCCACGGAATGAATGGTGGATTCGAGGTGCTGATTTTCCACGTTTGCAAATTCTGTTTCTAGGAGTGATTGCTTTTATTCTACTGCTGGTCTGGGATCAGCCTTGGAATTTAACACGGAAAATTATTTTTATCGGTCTGATGGCGGCACTGGCGTACCAGCTCAAAATGGTGCTGCCTTATACCTTTATCTGGAAAAAGCAGGTCAAGCATGTTCGCAAACATCAGCTGAATCCGGACAGACAAATTTCCCTGATTATTTCCAATGTCCTGACGACAAACAATAAATACCAGTTGCTGCTTGAGCAGATTCAAAAATACCAACCTGATTTGGTATTAACTTTGGAATCAGACCGGGTCTGGCAAAAAGCGCTTTCCGTGATTGAAAAAGATTATCCCTACCGGGTGCCTGTACCTCTGGATAATTTATACGGTATGCATCTGTATAGCCGTTTAGAGCTGAAAGATACCGAAGTCAAGTTCATCTTAAGTGATGAGATCCCTTCCATTCATACCACAGTCATTTTACGTTCAGGCCAGCCGGTACAGCTTTATTGCCTGCATCCCAAACCGCCCAGCCCCACTGAAGCGAAAGATTCAACCTTACGGGATGCGGAACTATTAATTGTGGGTGACCAGATCAAGGATCTGGATGAAAGCTGCATTGTGATGGGAGATTTGAATGACGTGGCCTGGTCGAGAACAACCCGACTGTTTCAGCGGATAAGTGGCCTGCTCGATCCACGGGTGGGGCGGCACTTTGTGAACACCTTCCATGCCGATTATCCCTTATTGCGTTGGTCACTGGATCATATTTTTCACAGTACCGATTTTGCCTTGGTGCGCATGAAAAGGTTGCCCTATATCGGTTCAGACCATTTTCCGGTATATGTGGTTTTACAGACAGGACGGATTTTTGAACAGGTGCAAGAGGAGTTGGAGCAAACCGATGCCGATGAACAGGAAGCACAAGAGACAATACAAGAAGGCATTGAAAAGGCTGAAAAAGAGGAAAAAATAGTCACTGATGAAATTGCCCAGGCCTATAAAAATGGGATCAAGCAAGTTGATTAAATAATAGAAAAGTGTACGAAATGGCTTACATTGTTTTAGGTCAATTGCGAATGGTTCTTTTTTCGAAACTCATTTAATCTAAACTCATCAGCCAAGGAGCCGGGAAAGGAATATCCCATTATGGAAGACGAAACAGGTGGCTGAGAGAAAGTCATCATGGATATGATGCAGCAATGGACAGCAATAACAAAATAAAAATAACACTTGGAAGCACAACCTCATGTACCCGAGTTTTGCAGGACGCAGAACTCGGGTTTATGGTTTTATAGAACATCCTAAAAATAAAATTTCAGTCATGTATTTATCAAAATTTCAAGAACTTAAAATTTATATCGTAAATTTTACGGAACTATCACGTGATGCTTTACATATTTATGCCGGGCTGACGCTATTCTTTATCGTGGCGTTTTTCCACCATCGTCAGTTGAAGTCGAAGTGGGCGATTTGGACTGTACTCATTGTTGCAATTGCTGCAGAGCTGTTTGATGCCCGTGATGATTTAATCAATCATGGGCTGTGGCGCATTGGTGCCAGTCTGCACGATATCATCAACACCATTTTCTGGCCGCTGCTCATTTGGCTCATGGCTAGATTTCGGGTGTGGAAGGGTTAAGCGTATCGAGGGGTTAATTCTATGATGACTTTTGCAATATCAATGCCTGCCATCCTCCTATATCCAATATTGACTAAAATGTGTTTTTAGTTTCGGTATTGCTCACCGCGTGTCGCCCTTGAAAAATGCCCCATCAATGCAGTCTATTTCAAGACTTGCTTATATAAGTGAAGCGTTTGATCACACATCTCTTTCAGGCTAAACATTGTGACCGGCTTCACTTGTTGCGGTTCATCCAGATGCTGCTTGACCGCATTGAACAGTGCAGCGTGATCATCCACGGCAATTAAACCTTGTGGATAGACCTGCGATAAAATTTCTGCCACGCCACCACGGTTCCAGCCAATCACTGGAGTGCCTACCGATAGTGCTTCTAAAGCGGTACGACCGAAAGTTTCTGCCTGATTGGAAAGGGAGAGTACCACATCGCTAAATGCCAGCCATTCACGAATATCTGAGCGATGCCCCACAAAAGTGATTTTGTCACTCAAGCCCTTGCTTTGAATGGTGTCCTGCATTTCTTTCAAATAAGCGGCTTTTTTCGGGTCAGCGCCGCCCACCACCACTGCATGCAAATTCGGGTAGTGCTGCTGTAATTTTTCGACCAATTCAATCAGGGTTTCATGGCCTTTTAAACGGGTAATCCGTCCTGGAAGGCAAAGCAGAAACTTGTTTTCCAGCTCGGGAAAATCTTTAAAGGTTTGATGCAGCCATTGTACTGACGGCTGATAACCATGCGGGAAAGCAACAGGGTCTATGCCACGGTAAATCCGCACAATATCCTGCGCTGGGCAGTTTTTGTAATTGTCAGTGATGTATTTGACCACACTGTCAGATACGGCAATGACTTTTTCAGCCCGGGTCATAATTTGGCTATAACGGTTAATCGAATAGAAGCCATGCACGGTACTGATTAAATGTGGCTGACGCGCGGCTGGAATGCCTTTTAAGGCAAAATGGGTCAGCCATGCAGGCACGCGGGAACGCACATGCACGATGTCGGGCTGGTGCTGCTCGATCAGCTGACGCAGTGGACGAATTTGCCATAAGCTCGACAGGGCTTTTTTATGAATGGCCAAGGTCAGATGCTTTGAGCCTTCGGCTTCAAGCTGGGCCACCAGCCGCCCACCATTCGACACCACCAAAGATTCATGACCCTCTGCAACCAGGGCGCGGGCGATTTCTAAAGTACCGCGTTCTACGCCACCGCTATTCAGTTCAGGAAGAAGTTGCATCACTTTCATGGTTTTTTGCCTTTAGGGTTGTCGCAAAGCGGAGTTTGACCGTTTATTTGTCCAGTATTTAGAGTTTATTTCTTACTTTTGTTTCGGCAAAAGTAACAAAACCATTTGTTGGACTGACGATACATCCATGATATCGCAGTCCAACGGGCGACATCCTTGTCGCCTTCACACGATAGTGGATTCTGTGCGAGGTTTCTTGGTTATCTTAATTAATATTTATCTTATTAATAGATTTCCTCAAAGCCTTCCGGACGGGTTTTAAAGCGACGATGGAACCACATATATTGGGTCGGGGCGATACGCAGCTGACGTTCAATAATCTGGTTGACCCGGGTGGCATCATCGACTTCATCTTCACTTGGCAGATTATCCACTACAGGTTCAATCAGCACGTGATAACGCGGATCTTTTAAATCACCAGTGCGATAAAAATATAAAGGAATGGGTACGGCTTTGGAGATTTTCAGTAAGCGACGATGTGCTGTTACTGTAGCGGCAGGCATACCGAAAAACGGTGCCATCACGCCTTGTTTTAAACCAAAATCCTGATCCGGGCTATACCAGATCGCGTGTCCCTCTTTCAGATTGCGGATCAGGCCACGCATGTCGTCATGGTCAATCTGATGGGCATAAATGGTGGCACGACAGCGGTAAATCAGCATGTCGAGCAGGGGATTGTTCTGCGGACGATAGACCACATCCGGTTCGAAATACTGGGCACACAGGTAGCCACCGGCATCCAGCAAGGTGGAATGCGTTCCGAGCAATAAAACCCCTTTTCCTGCGGCTTGGGCATTTTGAATATGTTCCAGACCTTCAATCGTGACGCGGCCTTTAAACCAGTGCGGGCAATACCAGGCATTCAAGGTTTCAAAGATCCCAATCATCTGGTCGATAAAAACCTGACGCGCATGTTCCTGTACCTGTTCAGGCGTCCATTCAGGAAAACAGACTTCCAGATTACGGACTGTGGTTTTACGCCGAGATTTCAGCTTGTTGAACGCCAGATTGCCCAGAAAAGTGGCCAGACGGTACTGAAATGCCCAGGGTAAAATCGCCAAAATCATCAGAAATACAATCCCAATCCAGATGCCCCAATATTGAGGCAGCAGGAAAGACCATTGGAATTCTCCGGGAGTGTAATCTGGCTTTTTACTCATAGTGACCATTTTGAACAAAAGTTTTTTGCAAGTGTAACATGAAGTTATTTTTTAAATAAAAAAGCACCTGTAAAGTCAATTACAGGTGCCCGCATGATGAACCAGATCAATTGCCGTTAACAAGATTTTCCAATTCTTCCCAACGCTCTAATTTTTCCAGTAACAGGTCATCAATTTCAGTCAGGCGGTTGGAAAGTTTCATGGCTTTGTCTGCATCGCTCACAAACAGGGAACCATCGGCAAGTTGAGCGTTAATTTCAGCTTGCTCTTTTTCCAGCGCTTCCATTTCAGCAGGCAGTTGCTCTAAAGCACGCTGATCTTTATAGCTGAGTTTCACTTTCTTTGCTGGAGCAGGTTCAGCGGCTTTGGCTTCTGCTTTGGCCACGGCTTTTTTGACATCACTTTTCTGATCCACCACGGTCTGATCAGGACGTTGTTGCAAGTAATCCTGATAGCCGCCGATGTATTCATCGATATTGCCTTTACCGTCAAATACCCAGGTCGACGTAACCACGTTGTCCATAAAGGCACGGTCATGCGAAATCAGCAACAGGGTACCTTTATAATCGCCGAGCATTTCTTCCAGCAGTTCAAGCGTTACCATATCCAGGTCGTTGGTGGGTTCGTCCATCACAATCAGGTTGGATGGTTTGAGCAACAGTTTGGCAAGCAGAATACGGTTACGTTCACCACCGGAAAGAGCTTTGACCGGGGTACGCGCACGTTCAGGCGAGAACAGGAAGTCCTGTAAATAGCTATAGATATGACGACGCCCACCGTTGACATCAACAAAGTCCGAACCTTCAGAGACGTTTGCCGCCACGGATTTTTCCAGATCCAGTGCATTACGCAGCTGGTCAAAGTAGGCAACCTCAAGCTGGGTACCGGTTTTCACCGAACCGCCATGTTCAATTTCACCTAAAATGGCTTTAATCAGGGTGGTTTTGCCGACACCGTTATCACCGACTAAACCAATGCGGTCGCCACGTAAGACCAGCGCTGAGAAATCCTTGATAATGGGTTCCTGATTGTCAAATGCCACACGTAGATGCTCAATTTCGAACACCATTTTGCCTGAACGGTTGGCTTCCTGAGTCGCCATGCTGACTTTGCCTTGCTGGAAGCGACGTGCCTTGGATTCTTCACGTAAGGCTTTTAAGGCACGGACACGGCCTTCGTTACGGGTACGGCGTGCTTTAATGCCTTGGCGAATCCAGGCTTCTTCTTCGGCCAGTTTTTTATCAAACAGCGCATTCTGCTTTTCTTCGGCTTCCATTTGCTGCGCTTTTAAGTCGAGATAACGTGAATAGTTACCTTCATAGCTGCGTAAAATGCCGCGATCCAGCTCTACAATACGGGTGGCAATGTTGTCGACAAATGAACGGTCATGCGAAATAAATAACAGAGTCAGGTTATTTTGATCGAGCAGG
Source organism: Acinetobacter sp. T_3_1 (assembly GCF_025377055.1). Taxonomy (NCBI): domain Bacteria; kingdom Pseudomonadati; phylum Pseudomonadota; class Gammaproteobacteria; order Moraxellales; family Moraxellaceae; genus Acinetobacter; species Acinetobacter sp. T_3_1. The sequence continues at coordinate 494,825 of NZ_JACHVD010000001.1, forward strand.
AATTTTTCCAACCATTCAATACTTTCAACGTCCAGATGGTTGGTCGGTTCATCCAGCAGCAACACATCGGGTTGCATCAACAAAGCACGGGCGAGCAGTACACGACGTTTACGACCACCGGACAAATCAGCCAGATCTGCCTCAGGATCTAGCCCCATCTTGCTTAAAATGGAATTGACTTTGGTCTCTAAAGCCCAGCCATCCAGCTGATCCATTTTATGTTGCAAATGACCCATACGGTCGCAGGCTTCCATATCTCCCAGTACACAGGCATCACTGGCTTCATGATATGCTTTTAATACTTCGGCAGCTTCACCTGCACCCTCGGCAACAATATCAGCGACTTTGCCGGAATCCATCGGGACATCCTGAGCCAGCATGGAGATGGTAATGCCATTTTGCAACGAAACTTCACCGCTATCAGGCAGTAAACTTCCTTCGATGAGTTTAAGTAAGGTAGACTTACCTTCACCATTACGGCCAATCAAACAGACCCGTTCACCGCGTTCCAGATTAAAGTTCGCGCCGTCGAGCAGGGACGGTCCGCCAAACGCAAGTTGGACATCCCTTAAAGTAATATAGGCCATACTGTTTCCTGAAATCCCCAATGAGGACTTAAAATGACTAAACAAAAAAATCTTAATGATCAGGCGTCATTTTCCGCACACTTGGAAGATTTGCAAGTCCGAATTACATTTTTAGATGATTTAGTTGAACAACTCAATGAACAGGTGACACGCCAACATATTGAAATTATGGATTTAAAGAAGCAAATGCAGCTGCTTTATCAGCGTGTGGAATCGGCCGATTTATCGGAAGGCATTGCTGCATTTGACCCGATGACCAACCGCCCACCGCATTATTGAGCCGGACCCGTCCGTGTATTAAAGCCTTGGTATTGATCAGGGCTTTTTTATTTGAAAAAGAACTTAACTTATCCTTTTCTGCGCCATTGAATAACCTTCTAAACGCAGGGCATTCCGGTTAAGTTATGGCGCAGAATAGAAAACCTCAAGCATAAAATATTTGACCTTTGCCATGGTTCCCGTTCTAATGCACCGCATCTGCCTAGCCGAACTGTCTATTCGAAGATATGAGTCATAAAGTCGTTCTTCTTGATCTTGAAAATAATATGCCGACTGCGCAATTGTTACGTAACATCATTCCGCATTACGCGGCAATTTACCTGTTTAATTGCCAGGGAAAATTTGAATATTCTCTGGAAGATTTAACAGAATTTTCAAGTTGGGTCAGCAGCGGGCAAGTGGTCATTCTGGAAACGGCAGAAGTCGAGCATAAAGAGTTTGAATACGCAGTTGTGGTTGGACAACTGCTTGCGCTGCTAGATGCCGATACCTCTATTGAACTCATATCTGCCATGCCAAGCAGTGAAACGCTGCTAGAAATGCTGCAGTCTTCCAACCTGAACTGTAGCCTGATTCAGGTTCAGGCTGAAGAACCGGCTTTAAATTCAAAATACAAAATTCCCAGTGTCGAGACCATTCTGCAAAAACCTGATTTGCTGTTAGTCAAAAAGTATTGTGATGCTTTGGGGAAAATGAAGGGCAAACCGAATACGCTGGAGAAACTGAAGAACTCGCTGGCAAATATTTTGCAAGTCGAAAATGATCAGCTTCAGCATCTCACTGGCTTATTGATTAATCTGAAAATTGTAAAACGTTTTGACCAGCAAATCAGTTTCCGTAAAAAAGTCATTAAGCAATGGATGCAACTGGACTTTGAGCAGAAAATATCGGTAGAAAAAGCTCAAAATATTTCCGCTGCTTTTGCGGAGTTATCTACTGAATCTTCACAACAAGACGTAGAAGAAGTGCAGGACGGACAGGCCAAAACATTGCATCAGGCGCAAAAAGAGTTATTTAAAAACTTTTCCAAGATTGATCCGGTGCAGGTGATTGTGGCGCAAAAACTACGCGAATTAAAATCCGATAAACCCAAAGACATTTATGCCTTGCGCGATTTGCTGGAGCAGCTTTTCCCGAAGTCGGATGTGCGATTGTTGCTTAAGGAATTGATTGAAAAGGGATATATTTACTGGAATGGCAGTGAAGTCCTGTATAGTCATGAGCTGTTCCTGAATTAATTTCATCGCTGTAACTTGCGTTTTATATTCAGCTTATGCAACTCTAATAAAGGAATAAAAAGGTTGTACTATGGAAAATACTGGAATTTGGATTACAGTCTTCATCGTGCTGTTTGTGCTCGGCTCAATTTTCGGGCTACGTGTCAGCCCAAGAGAGAAAGCATTAGGCCTGATGCGTGAAAGAGCGCGCAAGATGGCTTTGCATCCGCGTTTGGTGGCCGCTCCCGATTGGACCAAAGTGCCCATGGCAACGGAAAAACGCGCCAGCATGGTGGCCTATTACAGCGTCTTAATTCCAGATGCCCGACTGCCATTGATGCGTGCACGGGTCGAAGATCAAAAACTCAAAGTTGTGCAGGGCGATGAAAAGTTTAACGATTTGCCCATTGCATTAAAGGGCATTTATGCTATTGATATGCAGGCAAACTGTGTAGGACTCTATTGGGATGAAGAATCAGACCTTCGGGCAACACAGTTAGATGACATCAAAGCTTATTTAACGTCTTTGGCTGAACTTTAATTTATAACTCCATCAAACAGGATTAACGGTTAACTATGGCGAACGCTCCTCGGTCCACATCCAAAAGCACCCCAGCAAAATCACCGAGTGCTGCGAACAAACGTGCCTTAGTGATTGTGGAGTCGCCTGCAAAAGCGAAAACAATCAACAAATATCTGGGTCCAAATTACATCGTAAAATCATCGGTGGGCCATGTCCGTGACTTGCCGACGGGCGGTTCGAAAACGGCAGAGAAAAAACCGGCAACCCGTACCAAACTGACCGATGAACAAAAAGCGGAAAAAGCGCAACAGGCTTTGGTCAACCGTATGGGCGTTGACCCTGAGCATGGCTGGAAAGCGCACTATGAAGTGCTTCCAGGCAAAGAAAATGTCGTGGCGGAACTGAAAAAACTGGCATCGCAAGTCGATGAAGTCTACCTTGCAACGGATTTGGACCGTGAAGGGGAAGCCATTGCCTGGCATTTAAAAGAAGTCATTGGCGGAGATGATTCACGCTATCAGCGCGTGGTGTTTAACGAAATTACTAAAAATGCCATTCAGGAAGCTTTTAAACAGCCGGCACGCCTGGATATCGATAAGGTCAATGCGCAGCAAGCCCGCCGTTTCCTCGACCGTGTTGTAGGCTTCATGATCTCGCCACTGTTATGGGAAAAAATTGCCCGCGGTTTGTCGGCAGGTCGTGTACAGTCGGTTGCCGTCAAACTGGTAGTGGAACGCGAACGTGAAATTCGTGCCTTCATTCCTGAAGAATACTGGCAGGTTTTTGCAGATACCAAATCTCAAAAAGATGATATCCGCCTTGAAGCGGTGAAGCAGGGCGGTAAAATCCTCAAGCTGCACAATAAGGCTGAAACCGATGCCTTATTGAATCTGATCAAAGATGCTGAATATAAAGTTGCCAGTCGTGAAGATAAACCGACCAAGGTCAACCCAAGCGCACCATATATCACCTCAACCCTGCAACAGGCTGCAAGCACACGTTTAGGTTTTTCTGTAAAGAAAACCATGATGCTGGCGCAGCGTCTGTATGAAGCAGGTTTTATCACCTACATGCGTACCGACTCCACTTTCCTGAGCGATGATGCAGTCAATATGGTGCGTGGTCATATTGAATCTGAGTTTGGTGCAAAATATCTGCCTGCCAAGCCAAACCGTTATGGCAACAAGGCGGGTGCACAAGAAGCCCATGAAGCCATTCGCCCTTCAAATGTGGCGTTGAAAGGCGACAGCCTTGCAGGCGTAGAACGTGATGCACAGCGTTTGTATGACCTGATCTGGCGCCAGTTTGTAGCCTGTCAGATGACTCCGGCAGAATATCTGTCTTCGACCATTTTAGTCGATGCCAACGGTGTGGAGCTGAAAGCCAAAGGCCGTACTCTGGTCTTTGATGGTTTCACCAAAGTGCGCGGACAAAACAAGTCGGATGATGATGTGTTATTGCCTGCCGTGAAAGTGGGTGAAATACTGAAACTGGAAAAACTGGATCCATCACAGCACTTCACCAAACCGCCGGCACGTTTCACTGAAGCCTCACTGGTAAAAGAATTAGAGAAAAAAGGGATTGGTCGTCCTTCGACTTATGCCGCCATTATTTCCACCATTCAGGATCGTGGCTATGTGAAGCTGGATAATCGTCGTCTTTTTGCCGAAAAGATGGGCGAAATTGTGACCGATCGTCTGGATGAAAGTTTCAATAACCTGATGAACTATGACTTTACCGCAGATCTTGAAGGTCAGCTGGATAAAGTGGCAGATGGTCAGCGGAACTGGAAAGAGTTGCTGGATAATTTCTACGGCGACTTTAAGAAGCGCTTGACCACAGCACAAGGCGAGCACGGCATGCGCCGTAACCTGCCTGTGGAAGTGGAAGCGGTACATTGCCCTGAATGTTCGCGTCCAATGCAGATTCGTACTGGAACCACAGGCGTATTTTTGGGATGTTCAGGCTATAACCTGCCGCCTAAAGAGCGTTGTAAAGGCACGCTGAATTTAACCCCGGTTGAGTCTCTGGCCGCGCTGTCGGATGACGATGCAGCAGAAACGGCTGACTTGATGTCGAAAAAACGCTGTCCGATTTGTGGTACAGCCATGGACAGCTATGTAATTGATGGCGGCCGTAAACTGCATATATGCGGGAACAATCCGGACTGTGCCGGTTTTGAACTGGAAGAAGGCGAGTTCAAGATCAAGGGGTATGATGGTCCAACCATTCCATGTGATAAATGTCATGGCGAGATGCAGCTCAAGACCGGTCGTTTTGGACCTTACTTTGCCTGCACCAGTTGTGACAATACCCGTAAAGTGTTAAAGAATGGTCAGCCTGCACCTCCGCGTGTAGATCCAATTAAAATGGAACACCTGCGTTCGACCAAGCATGATGACTTCTTTGTCCTTCGTGATGGTGCAGCCGGTCTGTTCCTGGCAGCCAGCAAATTCCCGAAAGTGCGTGAAACCCGCGCACCGAAAGTGGCTGAACTCCGTACCGTGGCCGAGCAGCTGGATCCCAAATATCAGTTTATTTTACAAGCACCGGATGTCGACCCTGAAGGCAACCCAACCTTGGTGAAATTCAGTCGTAAGAATCAGGCGCAATATATTGGTTCGGAAACGCCTGAAGGCAAGCAAACCAAATGGTCACTGGTTTTCAATGATGGAAAATGGGTTGAAGCTTAAGTTTTAAGAAATGCAAAAAATGCTGACGGAAGTCGGCATTTTTTATGCTAATAGCACGACGGAACTTTATCGTGAATAAATTAAATTGGAGAAGCTCATCTGTGACTTTGGCTTTGCCTAAATGAGAAGTAAAGCTTCGCAAGAAAGGCATTGTCATCCACATAACTCGCCAGTTACCGTTAGCTTTTTCATTCTTAGCAGGAATATTCTATATTTTATAAAGGTTTGTCTTGGACAGTTACGGATGATTTCTTGTGTATCCAATGTTTGGATGGATTGTTAAAATTTGATTGCTTAATAACGAGAAAAATTAATGTGGAAAAATATTCGCATACTGTGTTTACTCATCATTCTGTTGATTGTTGCAGTCAATGCCTACCGTGACCAGAACCAGGACTGGTCCAAACCCATTATTGTCATGCTGCATCCTGTCAATGCAGATGGGCGAGCTGCGACTCAAAGCTATATTCAATCGCTGAATTTGTCTGAACTGAATGGAGCACAAGCATATCTCCAGCAGATGTCGGCACAGTATCGCGGACAGCCAATTGTCATTTATTTTCAGTTGGGTCGTGAACTGAAACAATTGCCCCCGAAAGTGCCGCAACAGGCAACCATGCTGGATAATATTTTATGGAGTCTGAAATTCCGTTTTTATGCATGGAAACAGCATGAACGTGCTGACGGTTCACCCAGTGTGACCCTGTATTTAAATTATTATGATCCCGAAAAAATTAAAGAGTTGAAACATTCCACTGCCTTGCAAAAAGGCCGTATTGGCTCGGTGAATTTATTTGCATCGAAAAAACAGGCTGAACAAAACAAGATTGTACTGGTACATGAGTTGCTCCATGCTTTTGGTGCAAGTGACAAATATGATTTAACGACGGGTCAGCCCATTTATCCACTGGGTTATGCCTATCCAAAGCAGCAGCCTTTATTTCCGCAAGTCAAGGCCGAGCTGATGGCGGGATATATCCCGGTTTCGGAACAAAAAAGCAAAATGCCGGATTCATTGAAGCAGACTTTAATTAATGAAATGACCGCAATTGAATTGGGCTGGAAAAAATAATCCTTGGGGATAACGATGCTTTTATCCACAGCTGAACGCGGGGCTGTGGATTAAAATGCAGAGAAATAACAGACTTTTGACCGAAAATCAGCTAAAACTACAGGTATTCCTAAACAAAAGACTTGAGAAAAAACATGAGAACAGTAGGAAATGATTTGGTTCGACATCAGCTGCATGAAAATCGAAAGTGGTATTTAGGTCTGGGCATTGTGCTGACCCTGTTTGGTCTGGTATTGCTTGCTTCGCTGCCTTTTGCCACGCTTTCTGTGGTGTTCCTGTTCGGCATACTGATGATGATTGGCGGTATTCTGCACTTTGTTGCAGCTTTTAAAATTTTTGAAGGGGGCACTCGGTGGTTATGGGCATTGTTTGGCGTACTGTATCTGGTCGCTGGTTATTATGCTTTTAGCACACCTGTAAAAACCGCGGTTGTGCTGACCAATCTGCTGGCCATTGTATTAATTGTGGCAGGTATCATCCGTATTTTTAGTGCCATTATTTTTAAAGCCTATCAAGGTTGGGGCTGGATCTTATTTTCGGGCCTGCTGACCCTGATTACAGGCATCATTATTTTAATGTCACCGGATGCATCCTTCTGGGTATTGGGACTGTTTCTTGCTATAGATATTTTGTTCCAGGGAATTAATTATCTGACCTTGGCGTCTTATATCAAACATGAAGTACCGCAAAGTTCGGCAGATGTATAACAGTGAACTGGGAGAAAAGGGCGCATAGAGCGCTCTTTTTTATTGTATAAAGATTTATTGCTTTCATCTTTTGTTGATTATGCCTAAAACCTTTGTCCTTGCCCCCGATTCCTTTAAAGAAAGTATGACTGCCGAGCAGGCCTGTCAGGCCATGCGGCGTGGCATTCAGAATGTATGTCCAGATGCGGTGTGTATTTCGGTGCCCATGGCAGATGGGGGTGAAGGTACCGTGGATGCCTTAATTGCTGCACAAGGTGGACAAAAGGTTGATTGTGAAGTCAGTGGCCCTTTAGCAGAGTACAAAATAAAAACCTATTTCAGTCTGGTGCACCAAGGTAAAACGGCGGTCATTGAAATGGCCAAAGCCAATGGCATTCATCTATTAGATAAATCACAGCGTAATCCTTTATTTACCAGTACTTTGGGTACTGGGGAGATGATTAAAACTGCACTGGATTTAGGCGTGTCTAAAATCATGATCGGTTTGGGCGGCAGCGTGACCAATGATGGCGGTGCCGGTATGGCACAGGCCTTGGGTGCGAAATTTCTCGATGCTGCAGGTTGCGATGTTGCTGTAGGCGGTGGTCAGCTTGACCAGATTCAAAAGATTGATCTTTCAGGCTTGGATGCAAGATTAACACAGGTTGAAATCCTGATTGCTTCTGATGTGAATAATCCCTTATGTGGTGCAAATGGCGCATCATATATTTTTGGGCCACAGAAAGGGGCTACGCCTGAAATGGTGAGGTTATTGGATCAGAACCTTGCACATTTTGCCGATGTGGTTGAAGCAGAATTAAGCATCAGTAAACAAAATATTGCAGGAGCAGGTGCGGCAGGTGGTCTGGGTTTCGGTCTGATGGCTTTTGCCCATGCTTCCATTCAATCCGGCGTTGAACTGGTGATTGAAGAAACTCATCTGGCTGAAAAAATTGCCCAAGCCGATTATGTGTTGACGGGTGAAGGCAAAATTGATTTTCAAACCAAATTTGGCAAAACCCCGTTTGGGGTGGCGCAGGTCGCGAAGCGATTGAATAAGCCTGTGATTGCTTTTGCGGGTGTAGTTGGCGAGGGTATTAATGAACTATATGACTTGGGTTTTAGTCAAATTATCGGGATTAATCCCCCTCATATTGATTTAGAAGCTGCGATGAAAGATGCTGAAAGGCATTTGGAAGATACAGTAGTTACAGTGTTAAACAAACTTGAAAAGTGATCATGCTAAATTCTAAAAACGGAAAGCATCACGGCACCGAAAGGATGTGAATAGGTAAATACTAACGCGTAGGCAAATTTTACTTTTCAGGGATGAAAAGTAACAAAAATCCTGTGTTGAACTGATTCAACATCCCTGTTTCACAGTTCAACAGGCGACATCCATGTTGCCTTTCTGGATGGCAGAATATAGGGATAGATTCAATTTTTAAGTAGATCAATCTCAGATTTATGGTCAGCTCTGTTAAACTATTCGTCTATTGAACACGATGAGACACCATGAGTTTAGCCACCCTGATTAATGAATTAAACCCGCAACAAAAACAGGCTGCCACCACCGAGGCAAAGCATAGTCTGGTACTTGCAGGGGCAGGCTGTGGCAAAACCAAAACCATTGTGGCTCGTGCAGCTTACTTGATTGATCAAGGTGTGCCGGCCAATCAAATCCAGATTCTGACCTTTACCCGCCGTGCAGCAAGTGAAATTGTGGCGCGGGTCGAATTGGCGCTGGGCGAACAGGCCAAAGGCTTGCGTGCTTCCACCTTTCATACCTTTTGCATGTATCTGCTGCGCCGAATTCCCAAAGCTTTTGGTCTGGAACAGTTTTCGATTATCGACCGGGATGATCAGCTGATGATGTTCCGTTTAATTCGCGGCAAGGATGATAAAAAAAATCCCAATGCCCTGCCCAAGCCGCAGCAGCTCTGTGATCTGTATTCCTTTGCCCGCAATACACGGCAAAAACTGAGTATTGCCCTGGAAAAACAGCTGCCTGAATTTCTGGAATATAAAGATCAAATCGCGGACATCATGAAAGAATACGAAGCACGAAAACGTGCCCGCAGCTTTCTGGATTATGACGATATTTTGGCAGTGGTGGCTTCAGCACTAGCGCAATCGGAAGGGCTTACTGATTATGTGGCCTCGATTTGCCAGCATATGCTGGTGGATGAAATGCAGGATACCAATCCACTGCAATGGGCATTGCTGGAACCTTTAAAGGATAAAGTCAGCCTGTTCTGTGTCGGGGATGATGCCCAGGCCATTTACGGTTTTCGTGGTGCGGACTTTGAAAATATTCATCATTTTAAAGAACGCGTACCGGATGCACAGATTTTTAAACTGGAACAGAATTACCGTTCTACCCAGCAAATTCTAGACTTGTCTAACTGGCTGCTGGGTCAAAGCTCAATCAAATATGACAAGCGTCTGGATGCACATCGTGGCGAGGGGATTAAACCCAAACTGCATATCTTCCCGAACGAGTTTGATGAAGCCAAATGGATTGCCATTGATATCAAAGAGCGGCATTTTCTGCAAGGTACGCCGTGGCATGACCATATGGTGCTGGTGCGTTCCAGTTTTGCGGCACGCCACATCGAAGCGGCCTTTATTCAGGCCAATGTGCCTTACCGTTTTATAGGTGGCATGAAACTGCTGGAAACCGCACATGTCAAAGATCTGCTCAGTTTATTGCGGGTGATTGCCAATCCGCTGGATGATATTGCCTGGATGCGTTTCCTGACCTTGTGGAATGGTGTGGGAGATGTCGGGGCCAGCAAGCTGGCGCAGCAATTATTGCATCAGCCGGATCAGGACCTGATTTTCGAGAAACTGGAAAAATTCGGACGAATTCCCGAAAAAACGCTGCTGATCATGAAGCAGATGTCGGTATTAAAAGATCAGGTGCAGGCTTGTGTGACTTTGGGAATTGAAGCACTGCTGGAGCAGCTTGAGGAAAACTACGCAAAAAAAGACTGGTCGAAACGCCTGGGCGATTTTGACCTGGTCAAGCAGCTGGCCACCAAGCATGATCAGCTGAGTGAATTTCTGGAAGAATATGTGCTCGATCCGGTCTCGATTTCTGAAATTGAACGCCAGTCTGAAGATGATGTGGTGACGCTGATTACCATCCATTCTGCCAAAGGGACAGAACAGAAGATTTGCTATGTCGCGAATGTGTCTGCGGGACAGTATCCGCATGCACGTGCGCAGGGCAATTTTGACGAAGTGGAAGAAGAGCGCCGGGTGCTCTATGTGGCTTTAACCCGGGCCAAAAATGAACTGATTTTAACCAAACAGAATCTGAATCTCTGGGCGCGCGATCAGGTCGATGAACAGGGACGAAAAATTGAAAGTTATTTCCTGAATGACCTTACCCGCAACCTCTGCACGACCGAGACCCATTACAAGCCGCGTCAGCAAACCGTAAAAAGTGCCTTGATTGAGCGGCAAGCGATTAATTTAGATTTTGGTATCGATCTCGATTAAACTATCTCAAGAGTAAAGTGCAAAAAGTAAGTAGGCGAGTGCTTTTTGGTTTTTTTAGCCTATTTAAAGGTCATCAGATGAAAATTTTAGTTCGTAATTTAGAACGTACAGTGACAGAAGCTGAATTGCTGGAATTGTTTAAGCAATATGGCACGGTAGATTCATGCACTTTGGTTTTAGATGCTGCAACAGGTAAATCAAAAGGCTTTGCTTTTGTGGAAATGCCACATGGCCGTGAAGCGGTGAAAGCAATTAAAGGCTTAAATACTTTGCGTTTGCATGGACAGGGTATTCGTGTGAAACAGGCAGAAGACAAGCCAGCAGCAAACTAAAGATTAAAAGGAGCAAGGCTCCTTTTTTTATGGACAAAATAACCAGGCTTTAATCAGGTTGAATTGGTCTATTGAATCCCCATCTCTTGATCTGGAAGGACGTAAATTATTCTGGCTGAAATCATCCATGATCATTGAAGTGACAGCAGATCTCTCACTTATTGAAATTAATCTTCCACAATTTTTAATGTCATTTTTCTGAAAGACCGTTTAATCTTAACAGTGTAATCACGCCAAAACTTAGGAAATCACCATGTCTCGTGTTGCTCGCTTTCATGCCGATCGTACCAATCAAAAACTGTATTTTGCACGTCTTGCATGTCAACAAGCGGAACAGACCGATCACATTCAGCAGGCTCAGGCACATCGTGAAGCCGCTGTATTTCATTTGCATGGTGCAGTATTGGCATTTTTACAAGAGTTGGTGCGTTACTACCGTTTAAATGACTTTGCTCCGACCCTGAAATCCATTGAAGAACATATGGCAGAAAAAGGGCAGGTCTCGCCTGAAGTGACTGTAATGCAGCAGTTGGCGAAACAGGGTTTTATTGCCGAGCTAAAACGTGCCTACCGTATGTGTCAATATGCACCGGAACCGAGTGCGCCAGAACCTGAAGATGAAACCTCTTCCAATCTGATTATTAAAGTGACTCAAACCCCTCAAGCTTGGTTGCCGGATACCAAAATCCTGCGTGAATGGCATCGTGACCTGACCCAGTTAATTGACGGTTTTCGCAATGAAATGGTTGAATTTTAAACTTTACGACCAGTGCTCTTGAAGTTTCTGTCATTGACCTTATATAAATAGTCTAAGTAATGCAAAGTGCAACAGCCCTTTGCCACCATGTTGAACATGGAGGATATATGTCTATAGAACATTTGAAAGAATTATTTGGTAGTCAAGAAGCGATTTTAGAACTTGTTCAACTTGAAGGTGGTGAGTTGGCATTGCGAAATGCAGGCTCTGAAAAAGAACCGCTGGTTAAGATTCAGTTTAATGATCAGGTCAAAGCGTTACTTGGTGATCAAACGCCGGTGATTGCCCAGCACATGATGCAGGCGGCTCTGTTTGCCATGATGGAAAAGCAGGTCAATGAATGGCAGGCTGAAATTGTGGATGAACAACCGAAGTATATGAGCTAAGCTTATTTGAACCTAAAAAAAGCGCACTGAAGTGCGCTTTTTTATGCAATGAAGATCAGTGTGTCGGTGCCTGATGATGCGCAATCTGGATCTGGTTTAAAATATGATTGGTCATGTTGATGGCCATTTCTTCTTTGGCAAAATAAACCTGACCGATATTTTCACGGCGAATCACTTCAGCTTCTTCCTTGCTTTCGGCACAGACGAGAACTTGAATCTGTGGATTCAAGGTTTTGGCAATATCGACAATTTTATGAATATCCAGAATATCCATCGGAGACAGCACCAGCAAGCGTGCATGCTGAATATGGGCCTGAATGAGTACCCCGGCTTCGGTTGCACGTCCCGATACCGCTGCAATGCCTTTGTCACGCAAACTTTCAACGATCTCGCGGTTTTCTTCGGCAATCACTACCTTGATATCCTGCTTCATTAAGGCTTTGGTAATGCGACGACCGACTTCACCATGACCGACAATCACCACCTGATCACGCAAATATTCTTGTGAAACTTCATCTGGCAACATGGACAGCGGGTCACCGCTACGTTCAAGCAAGCGGGCCAAATGTGAGCGTTCACGAATCCAGTTCTGTACCGGTTCAATGGCAGAGAACACAAATGAATTTAGCGTAATCGAGATAAGTGCACCGGCTAAAATCAGATTTTGTCCTTCTAAAGACAAGAGATGTAGTGAAACGCCTAAGGTTGCCAAAATAAAAGAAAACTCGCCAATTTGTGCAAGGCTGGCACCCACGGTTAAGGCGGTGTTAATGGGATAACGGAAGAACAGTACCAGTGCCATTGCTGCGATGGTTTTCCCCACCATAATAATTGCCACCACGGCCAGGACATGCCAAGGCTGCTGCACTAAGATCATGGGGTCAAACAGCATGCCCACCGAAACAAAGAATAAAATGGAAAAAATTTCGCGTAGCGGGAGCGTTTCTTCTTCTGCACGGTGGCTAAAATCGGATTCTTTAACCACCATCCCGGCGAAAAATGCGCCAAGCGCCATCGACACGCCAAAAACCTTATAAGCACCAAAGGCAATCGAAACCGCAGCGGCCACTACGGTCAAGGTAAACAGTTCACGTGATCCCAGACGGGCAACGATCTGCATAATCCAGGGAACCAGACGTTTACCCACAATCAGCATAAAGGCAATAAAGCCAGCCACTTTCAATAATGTGACAGCTAAGGTCATCCAGATATTGGCATTCGGGTCTGAGCCGGAAATTGCTGTTCCACCCAGTAAAACAGCAGTGGCAGGAAGAAGGACCAAAACCAGCACCATGACCAGATCTTCAACCAATAACCAGCCCACCGCAATTTTACCGTTTACGGAGTTGATCAAGCCTCGGTCACCCAAAGCTTTGAGTAACACTACCGTACTGGCACAGGACAGGCTCAGGCCAAACACCAGGGCTGAGCCAAAGTTCCAGCCCCAGATCATGGAAACGCCTATGCCCAGTAAGGTCGCTACCGCAATTTGCAGTACTGCACCCGGTAAGGCAATACGCCGTACCTGCATCAGATCGGTTAGGGAAAAGTGCATCCCGACACCAAACATCAGGAACATGACCCCCAGTTCAGCCAGCTGGTTAGCAAGATGAATATCCCCTACGATACCGGGGGTATTCGGGCTAATCACAATACCAGCAACTAAGTAGCCAATCAGAGGGGGGAGACGAATACGCGCAGCAATATAGCCAAAAATGAGTGCCAGTCCAAAGCCAACGGCAAGTAATATAATCAGATCTACATCATGAGGCACTAAAAACTCCTTAAGCTTGAGCCAAAGTTAAGGGTAAAAAAGAATAAGCATAAAAAATGCCAAAAAAAAGAATAACAAGAAGTGTAGCAAGTCGAATAAAAAAAATGCAAAAAAAAACGACCCGGAGGGTCGCTTTTTTCAAGAAGTCAAAATTATTTAATTTTAGCTTCTTTGAAGATTACGTGTTGACGGATTTTTGGATCAAATTTTTTGATTTCCATTTTTTCCGGCATAGTACGTTTGTTCTTAGTCGTAGTATAGAAATAACCTGTACCAGCTGAAGAAACTAGGCGAATTTTATCACGCATTGTACTGACTCCTTAGATCTTTTGACCTTGAGCACGAAGATCAGCAACAACCTTTTCAATGCCCAATTTGTCGATAATACGCATACCCTTAGTGGTTAAACGAAGACGTACGAAACGTTTTTCGCTTTCTAACCAGAAACGGTGGTGATGCAGGTTCGGCTCGAACCGGCGTTTGGTTTTGTTATTGGCGTGCGAGACATTGTTTCCAACGACTGGACGCTTGCCGGTAACTTGGCAAACCTTAGACATGGTGAACTCCATTGCTAGACAGCACCGATTGTGCGGCTAGTCATTAAAAGTAAACGGATGAAATCATTCAAGGGGCGTTTTATACCAAAAATACGCTTAAAAGACAAGCGAATTTAAGAAAAACGCGGCATGATCATGTGTAATAGATCATGCCTTGATCAGTTATCGAAGAAGGGTCTTGGAAATCAGTTTGTGAATCGGCTTGTTAAACGGTGGGAGAATGAATTTTAAGCTATACAGCTTTGGATTAGACATCACTGACCGTTCATGCGACAAACTGAAGAAACCTTCTGGACCATGATATTTGCCCATACCTGAAGCACCGACTCCACCAAAAGGTAAGTCATCCTGTGCCACATGGGTCAATACCATATTTTGCCCGAAATGCCCTGAATGAGTATGCTGTGCGACATAGTCGGCACGCGCCTGATCAAAGTCGAAATAGTATAATGCAAGTGGACGAGGACGGCTATTAATAAAGTCAATTACATCGTCAATTTGATCATATTCCAGAATAGGAAGGATCGGGCCGAAAATTTCCTCTTTCATAATCCGCATTTCCGTGGTGACACCGGTCACGATGGTTGGCGCAATTTTACGAACTTTGCTTAAATCTTCATGTGCCGGATTTAATTCAATAATTTTGGCACCTTGGATGCGGGCATCTTCCAGATAGCCCTGCAGGCGGTTGTATTGTTTGTCATTAATAATCGAGGTGTAATCCTGATTGTACTCAATACTCGGATACATCTCTTCTACACAGGCTTTAAAATACTCAATAAATTCGGCCGTTTTACCTTTAGGCAGGAACATATAGTCCGGTGCCACACAGGTTTGACCTGAATTCCAGAGTTTACCTGCAGCCAGGCGCTGTGCCACATCTTGCAAATCAATAGAAGGATGAACCAGTACCGGTGATTTGCCGCCCAGCTCCAAAATTACCGGCACCAGGTTTTCTGCGGCTGCTGCCATCACGGTTTTACCAATTTCGGTTGAACCTGTAAAAACAATTTTATCAAAGGCTAAATGGCTAAAAGCATCGGAAACGGGTCCACCGCCATTAATCACGGCCACCAGTTCGGTCGGAAACGCTTCGCCTAGGGCTTTTTCCAAGGCACGGCCAAAATGGCTGGAGGCACTGGAGATTTTGATCATGGCATGGTTGCCGGCTGCAATTGCACAGATCAGCGGACCCACCGACAATAATAAAGGATAGTTCCACGGGGCAATAATCCCGATCACGCCCAAGGGCTGACATTGCACCCAGGCTTTTGCCGGCTGATGGATAATTCCAACATGGCGTTTCGATGGTTTCATCCAACCGGTCAAATGCTTGCTATAATATTTAATCTGTTCAAGACAGGTGAGCAGTTCGCCGATTTTGGTTTCACCCACAGAACGGTTACCATAGTCTTGATTAATTGCCTCGGCAAATTGATCTTGATATTTAACTAAGATACGCTTGAGACGCGCTAAACGGTCAATACGTTCTTTTGCCGATGGAAAAGAATGACGTAGATAAGCGTGCTTTTGCTGTTCTAGCACGTCGTATAAGTGCTGAATATTAAACGAATGTGGTGTCATTGAAGTTGTTTTTGTTTGACTGTTCATGACCTGCTACCATTAAATAAAAAGCGATTAATTTAATTTTTAGAGTAAAAGCTCTAAATAGTCAAGTTACTTTATGTGTTAGCTCGCTAACCTATTGAATGAATGGTTACTTTAGGATGTCTCACTCCAAAACGGTGAAAACCAAAGAACGTATTTTACAGCTCAGCTTACAGTTATTTAATGAGCGCGGTGAGCGTTCTGTAACAACCAATCATATTGCAGCTGAACTGAATATGAGTCCAGGTAATTTGTATTACCACTTTCGCAATAAGAACGAAATCATCAAAGAGTTGATGGAGCAGTATCAAGGCGAAACTCTGGAGATGCTGGCATTGCCTGATGATCGTCCGCTTGATGCTAACGATAAAATTCGTTATTTTCAGGTGCTGAGCAGCCAGCTTTGGGCGTATCGCTTTTTGCATCGTGATGTTTATCATCTTGTTGAAAATAATGAAGATTTTCGCAAAATGTATCCGCGTTTTGCCGGACAGGTGATGCAGCAGGGGAAAAAAATCTATAAAGCTTTCGTGAATGCAGGCTTAATGGAAATGACAGATTCAGAAATTGAAGCCCTGATTATTAACTTGTGGATTGTTTTGACCAACTGGACTAACTTCCTGTATATGTCGGGTCATATTACCGATTCGAACCATCTGGAAGAAAAATGGGTCTGGCAGGCATTGCGCCAGATGGTATTTCTGGAAGGGGCTTACCTGCGTGGTGAAAGCCGTCAAACCTATGAACATTTACTTGAAACGCTCGGCCCTTCAGAGCTTTTTGAAAGTTTATCGTCCAGTAAAAAACACGATGCGGGCTAGCCTATTTAGAAAGCCTGAAAAAAGCGTTAGAATACTCGGCTTGTTTTTCAATTTAACTGATTAGTGATATTAACCAACATGAATATGTCCACTGCTAACACAGCACGTTTACTGATTACTTGTGCAGATAAACCGGGTATCGTGCAGGCTGTTTCGAGCTTTTTGTATCATCAGGGAGCAAATATTACCGCACTTGATCAATACGCGACTGAAGCTCAGGGCGGGCGCTATTTCATGCGTGTTGAATTTGAACTGGACAACTTGCAAAGCCGTAAAGAAAGTTTAACCCAGACGTTTGCCAGCAATGTGGCAGAACGCTATGACATGCACTGGCGTCTGGCACTGGTCAGTGATGTGAAAAAAGTCGGGATTCTGGTTTCTAAAGTGGATCATGCATTGCTTGAGCTGTTATGGCGTCATGCGCGTGGCGGTTTACCGTGTGAAATTACCAAAGTGGTTTCCAATCATGAAACCTTGCGTGAAGCAGTAGAAAACTTCGGCATTCCATTTGAAGTGGTACCGGTGAATAAAGAAAATAAACGTGAAGCCTATGCCAAAATTGATGAAATCATGCAGGGCAACGATTTACTGATCCTCGCGCGTTATATGCAGATTCTGGACGAAGAATTCGTGCAAAAGTGGGAAATGAAAATCATCAACATCCATCATTCCTTCCTGCCAGCCTTTGTCGGTGCAAACCCGTATCAACAGGCGTATGACAAAGGGGTGAAACTGATTGGTGCAACAGCGCATTATGTGACTGCTGACCTCGATCAGGGACCGATTATTGAACAGGATGTGGAACGTGTGAATCATGATTTCACCGTTGAGCAGCTGCGTGAACTCGGACAAGATGTGGAACGAAATGTTTTGGCCCGTGCCGTGAAATGGCATCTGGAAGACCGTATTATTGTGGATGGTAACAAAACGGTTGTTTTTCAATAAGTATTGCTATTTATACCGATTAAAAAGGCATGTTTTAGGCATGCCTTTTTCGTTTTTGATTCAAAAAACTCATCAAAACGGGCATTTTAATAGTTGCAAATGAAAACACTTCTCATTTATTATTGGCGTGCTTTAATTGTACTAACCGATGAGCCTGATTGCTAAAATCTTTATAGATCTACAATCGCTTAAATTAGGTAACTGATTTTAATGAGTCAATCTTCCGCTCTAAATATGCAAACTCCCAATCCAATGAAAAAGAAAGTGATCACTGCCTTGCTTGCGGTGGTGGTGGGTCACATGGGTGTGTTGTGGGCGGTAGGGCAAATGAAAGCCCCGGAACTCAAACCGATTGAAAAAGAACCGTTAAAGGTACGGTTTGTAAAAATTCAAGAACCACCAAAACCGTTACCACCGAAGCCTAAAGCGGAACCCAAAAAAGAACCACCAAAACCGAAAGAAGTGAAACAGGTTGAAATTGTAAAAAAACAGCTTCCACCACCACCGAAGAAGGTAGAAAAGGTTCAACAAGTTAAAAAAGCAGAAGCACCGAAACCCGTGATCAAACCGGTGGAAGCACCGCCGAAACCTACAGTGAGCACGACGATTTCTGAAACGAGAGTGGTGAAACCTGCTCCGGTGACTCCACCCCCTGCGCCAACTCCGCCTGCACCACCAGCTCCGGTAGCGCCTCCTGCGCCGCCATCACCAAAAAATGTTTCTATTGGTGGTTCAGGAGTACAATGGAGCCGTTCGCCAAAGCCATCCTATAGCAACAGCGACTTGGAAGGCCAAACGCGTACTGCCATGGTGTATATTGAAGCGAATGAAAAAGGGGTAATTACTTCAGTACGTATGGTCCGTTCGACCGGTGTTCCTGCTTTAGATGAAAAGATTTTACGCTCAGTGCGTAGTTCCAAATTCAAACCGTACAAAGAAAATGGCGTGGCTTATCCAATCAAGGCTAACCTACCATTGGAATTGACAGTGAATCCACGCGGCTAACATTTATTAGGAGTTCGAGTATGAACTTTTCAGTTTATTGGCAACATGCAGATGCAGTGAGTAAAACCCTGTATTTCGTGTTATTGGCAATGTCGATTGCGACATGGACCATCTTCGTTTTACGTATAATGGGGACTCGCCAACTGAAGCAACAAGCTTATGCTCAACTCTCTCAAGCGTTAAGCAAGTTAAAGGCAAAATTTGCGCCTTTAAATTTTGAACAGCGTAAAGCTGTTGCAGAACAAGCTTTGTTGCGTCAAATCTCAGCTGAAAAAGCCAATGCTGAAAAAGGTGTTGCAGTGTTGGGTACAATTGCTTCACTGGCACCGTTTGTAGGTTTGTTTGGTACGGTCTGGGGTATTTTCCACGCGCTGGTTGCGGTCGGTAAAAGTGGTCAGGCTGGTCTGGCACAAGTGGCAACACCGGTGGGTGAAGCCCTGATTATGACCGGTCTGGGTTTGGCGGTCGCGATTCCTGCAGTACTGGCTTATAATATTTGTACCCGTGTGAACCGTGGTTTGGCACATGAGTTACAAGATCAGGCACACAGTCTGTTGATTGACACCATGTTGCAACAGGACAGTGCAGCTCAGGTAACGACTCAAGCAACAACAAACAATCTGGTTGGAGGTCAAGCTTAATGGGCTTTCAATTGGGTGAAGACAACGATGTAGGTATGAATGAGATGAATCTCATTCCACTGATCGATATTATGTTGGTATTGATGATCATCTTCCTGGTGACAGCAACCGTTGCTAACCCATCAATTCCATTAACCTTACCTAAAACCACGGCAGATATTATGGATTTGCCACCTAAAAACGTCACCATCAGTATTAATGCAGGTGGAGAAGTTGCCTGGAATGGCAAGGTGCTCACGCTTGATGAGTTACAGACAAAATTTAACGAAGCTGGTCAAGAAGAACGCCAACCGACAATTGTACTGAAAGCAGATAAAGAATCACGTTATGACACTGTTGCTCAAGTGATGTCTCGTGCGAGTGAAGCCGGACTCAGCGATATTGCTTTTGCAACCGATAACTAATCTGATCTTTTAAAAAAAGCGACCTTAATGGTCGCTTTTTTTATGTCTAATATTGGTTGGAGCAGATTATTCAGATTTCAGCAAGTCCTGAAACTTGCTGCGCAATTTCATTAGCTTCGGTGGAATGGTGAAATTGCAGTAGCCTTGGGAAGGGTTGCGGGCAAAGAAATTCTGGTGATATTCTTCCGCAGGGTAGAACTGCGGTGCAGGGCTCAGCTCGGTCACAATATTTAAACCTTGCGCTTTTAAATGCTCAATGGCCTGTTCTGCCTGCTGTTGCTGTTCATCATTAAAATAATAAATGACTGAACGATATTGAGTGCCGATGTCATTACCTTGATGGTTTAAGGTCGTTGGATCATGGGTGGTAAAAAATACATCCAAAAGCTGGGCAAAGCTAATTTGCGTTTCATCATAATCAATCAGAATCACTTCCGCATGCTGGGTGTCACCACGGCAAATATCCTCATAACTGGGATGTTCAGTATGACCGCCAGCATAACCGCTGACCACTTTTTCCACACCTTTTAACTGTAAAAAAACGGCTTCGACACACCAGAAACATCCACCACCCAATAATGCTTGTTGCATGATCTTATCCTGTATTTGCTTATTATTTTTAATATAGGGGCTTTCTATGAAGCGACAATGAATTTATACATTTTAAACACAAAAGCCTGAGATTTCAGGCTTTTATTTAAACAATTAACGTGGTTGCACGGGGCTTGTAAATTGCAGCACTACATTGCCATGACGATCCAGCAGTTTTAGCGTTTTTCCAAACACCTGATAGTTTGCGACTTTCGCCAAGGCTTCATTAAATTGTGGCGCTACATTGTTGCTATCCAGACAGGCCATCTTGGTGCCCGCCATTTGACCGAGCACGAGCGTATCTCGCCCTGCTTCATAGCTGCCCATAATGCGATTGCAACCATCGGCACCGCTGACCCGTTTGCTGGCAGCATCAAACTGCAAGCTTGGAATATTGTGGGCAGTCGGTGCTGTCTTGATTTCGGTATTGCCAATATGGGTGGCAATCCAGGTACGGTTTTGCAGTTGTACCAAGTTTGCAGCCTCAATAGGAGGTGCGGCATTCGGTGTGGTTTGACAGCCGGTAAAAGCAATTGCAGCGCCCAGTATGCCGACAGCAAACATTTTTTTTAACATATTTGAGTTCTCATTCTTGGTTTAACTTGGAGTCTATATAAACAAAAAAATAGGCTTTTCACTAGGATTAAATGGAATGTTTTTATATTTTTACTTTTAAAATTCAGTTAATTCATCCGTTATTGGCTGGGGGATGCCGTGGCGAATCAATGTTGAATATTTGCTACTGGAAAGATGCTTAAATTGTCTCACGCGCGGGTTGATATAAGCAATGTTGTACCATTGCTTGATGCTTAAATCATGTGAAATGGCATTTAAGTCATAGAGATAATTCGGCAAATAGCCAGAAGCGAGCAGGCGGTAATCTGCCGGAAAAGGCCTTTTTGATATGGCCTGTACCCTGTCAAATACCAGCGTGGTACAGTTGCTGGTCAGGCTGTTGTACCATCTCGGCTGCTGCCTTAATTCGTTGGCTTTGTGCAGATATTCTTCAAACAGGGCGCGTCTTTCGCTTTTTGACATATTAATCGGGAAGAAATAGACCTGTTCACCACGGATATTGCTGCGCGTATAGATCAGGTCCTTTTCATCTGCTGCAATCAGGCTGAGTTCGTATTTTCTGAAAAATCCTCCATAAGTTGAAAATTCTTCATTTTTTTGTTTGCGAATTTCAATTGAGAAGGTCAGCGGCGGGCTGTTGGCAAAATCAAAACTGACCAGGGTATGCGCAATGCGTGGTCCCATCCAGTAGGAAGTAATAATATTTACCCCCGTGATCTGGTTTAAATCAAACTGACGGGTTTCCCAACGTTCATCATAACTGCCATCTGCATGCCAGTTAAAATTGCGTACATTGTTTAATGTCACTTGATCGCCGTGCTGCCGATAAGACAGCACTTGGGCAACTTCCGGATTCCACTCGCGATCTTGCCGGGCTTCTAGGCTAAAATACCAGAATAAGCCGACAAGAAAAAACAGAACATAGATCAGCACATCGGTCTGACGGTTCAAGACATATTGGGTGAGGTAAATGCCGAGGATGCTTAAGGCAAAAGCGATCCAGAGGCCGATCAGTATGCGGGTGCCAAAGCTGCCCAAAGGTTCCTGAAACCATAAGGCCAGACACAGCCAAATAGAGGACATAATAACGAACAGGCCGAACACGGTATGGACTAATACCATGCCCAAAGCAAGAAGGAATTCTCTTGTTCCAGTATTATGCATATTTGACTGTTATAAGTAATTATTACCTTTATTTTCGGTAAGTTGCGAACTCAAAAGCAATCCCGGTTTTGTCGTCAATATGTTGTTCTGAGGCGACCTTTTTAAATTCAGCCGGAATTTCCGGATAGTAGGCATCGCCTTGAACATCCAGTTCAACATGGGTCAGTTCCAGGCGGTCGGCAATGTTCATGGTCTGTTTAAAAATTTCACCACCGCCAATCACAAAGATTGCTTCGGGTTTTTCTGATGCCTTAACATCGGCAATGGCTTGAGCCAAGGCATCTTCAATCGAGTAGGCTACTTTGGTGCCGTCAAACGACCAGTCCTTGTCCCGGGTAATCACCCAGTTGACCCGTTTTGGCAAAGTGCGGCCCATAGACTCCAAGGTCTTGCGGCCCATGACCACCACACCGCCTTGGGTGATTTCCTTAAAGTGTTTCAGGTCAGCTGAAATGTGCCAAGGCAGGTCATTATTTTTGCCAATGCAGTGCTGTTGATCCATGGCCACAACATGCACAACTTCTAAATTTTGGAAGCTCATTTATTTAATCCTTGTGAATAATTCCAAAATCCTTCCTACATTTTTCCCCTTTAGTACAGGAGGGAAGAGGGATTTAAAGTTTTGATATCCAATTCCTTCTCTTGCGCCATATATGGCTCAGGGATGAGGAATATATTCCGTAAGAGGATGAGGAGGTAATTTACCTCTCCCTGACCCTCACTGACAGAATTGTTTAAAGCAGTGCTTAAACAATTCTTCAGGAGAGGGAACGCTAAAAAGGAAAATTAAACCGCTACTGGCGCTTTAATGCCGGGATGCGATTCATAGCCGACAATTTCAATATCTTCAAATTTAAAATCAAAAATATCTTTGATTTCAGGGTTTAATTTAAGCTGACATAGGGGTAGAGGCTGACGGCTAAGTTGCAATTGAGCCTGTTCAAAGTGGTTCACATATAAGTGCGTGTCGCCACCGGTCCAGACAAAATCGCCCACGCCCAAACCGCAAACCTGCGCAATCATGTGCGTGAGCAGGGCATAGCTGGCAATGTTAAAGGGAACGCCCAGCGCCTTTATACCCCCAAATTTCTGCACAATATGCCTAGATAGGCAGTGTTCAACACCATATTCTGAATGTGCACTTTTTATTTTGAACATTTAGTCTGTCTATCCGTAGCATTTGCAAAAAGAGTTATAACCAAATTATACCTAGAATCGGTTTTTATTGCACAAATATTCAAAAGCTGAAATTTTTCCAATTTATCCGAATTCTAGTCGCGACTTGAGTATAAGGTCTGCCTAAATTCTGTAAATTTGTACAAAACTGAAATTCTCGCATGTATCTCGTTGACCTGACTTAAAATGTGCTTTGCTGACAATTTTCATCTAATTATTTGATGCAGTACATCTTGGTTTCAACCAAAATTAAGTGATTTAATAAAAATTCTTTCGCTCCTTTAAATACATTTTTATAAATAAAATCAAAGACCCTAAATAAAAGAAGTAATCTACTCGTCGATGTAGTTTTTCAAATAGTTTATTAATGGGTAATTGATAAACAGAATTTTGATTATTTGAAATATAATTCGTCAAAGAATAGTCCAAGTATATTGATAAAACTATACCAATAACTACACCTAAAGTAGGGATAAAAAGAATTCTACTCCGCATTGATATAATTGTAAGTAATAATTCAAGTTCACTCTCTATCCAATTTCTCATACAATTTCCATTATTATCTAAACATTCACACAGTTTTATTTTTAGCTTCGATTATTATTAACTTCTAAATAAAGATTTAATAGATTTCCAAATTTTTGAAAGCCAATTATCATCATTTAGTAAGGAGTTAATTATCTGTTTATTCTTACTATCAATATAATTTTGTTTATCAAGCTTATCTTTCTTTTGGATGTTAGCGATTTGCTTCTGTGTAAATCTATTAGCCCAAATAACTTGATTATTCGTAATGAAATAATGTGATTTACAACTATAGTTCCAGTTTCCTATGGATGGTCTCAGTGAAATCGTATCCATATTCTTTTTGAGTTGCCAGTCGACTGGTGAGAGAGGTGTAACCACCTCTTCACCACATCCACAACAACACTTATGAATAGCAGTTTGATAAGTTTCACTGACATACAGCTTACCCTCTTCAATAATTTCAGGGATAAACTCTACATATACCGGTGTAATCTTTTTAACTACCATTTACTAGTCCTCGGGACAATCATCCCTTGTTAATGATTGGAAAGGAATTACAAGATTCATATTATGGGCATTAAATTGATCGAGATAGAATCCCATAAATTGCTTCCACCTCATTACAGCTAAGGCAGCATTTAATGCATTGATATCAGCAACTTGTATATTACTTCGATAGATAGCATCTTCATCATCTTCTTCTAAATTGAGCCGTGACGGTAAATGACTATTCAAAGTATTAGTTGCAAGAGTAATACGACATGTTCCACGTAATTTAGGATCTCCATTTACACTATCTTCTATCTCCACCCCCATCCCCACATCAATAAAGGGAATACCTTTTTGAACTAAATGATCTGTAATAACTCTCCGAGCCGTTCCATTATCAACAGCAACAAAAACGAAAGTACATTCATCCAATTCATGCACATTTTGCTCATCTATGAAATAATCATGAGCAAAAATACCCTCTCTCATTGCTGAATAAATCTCACGAAAATATTCAACCTTCTTAGGTAAGGTTCGAAGTTGCTCTAATGAGGCAGCTCCAGGGGCCCTAAACGCATTATGTGTTTCGAAGGTATCTGCATCGAATAAATGAATTTCTTGAACTGGAGTCTTTACAAGTAGATCCAAGATAAAACTTCCAGTACCACCTACCCCAACAATACCTATACGAGATTTTTCAAGCTTCTGAGTAATGGCAGTAATCCCTACACGAGATGAGGCTGTATCTGGATAATGGAATACTGATCGTTCATCACGTTGGGCATGTACTACGCCTGTACGTCCATCAGCATTGGGATCAACAACTCGAGCTTGACTAACGAACAGCATGTGATAATGGACTACCTTGTCATAGAAATTTGTAAAATCCTGTCCATTGGGTTTATTTGACAAATAATAATCAGCATTAAAGTCGTCAAAGAGAATTGATTTATTCTCACTGTGTACAACTTGAGACATCCCATTACCAACAGCATCATGAGGGAACTCTCCCTTAAAATACATGGTATGGTCTTGGGGCCTTGTATCAGTTTCTCCATCATCTACAAATGGACAAACCAATGTTGCTAACTTTATTTCACGTGACTGATTGAGGTAAGGAATAGAATGCACAAGCAAATGCTGGCGCTTGATATCAATTTCGAACCCGTCTTCAATCAAGCGCTTTATTGATGGATTAAGAACGGTTTGTTTTATTGACATCGAATTTCATCCCATTTCGAATTGCTACTGACTGTCCAGCTACTAAAGTTCCATCTACTGTTTGAGGTCCAGCATATGCAACTGTATAGACAATATTGGGATCAACCTGATCCGAAAAGGCTAGCTCAACCACTTCTTCATAACTAATTCGTTCGTCATACACTTTTTTAGGACGTGCATTGACAATAATGTTGACGAACTGATCTTGATTACCTTTACCATTTTCTGAATGTTGTGACATTGTGTCATTCCTTCATTATTTATTGGCAAGGTCCTTTATTACGGTTATAATTAACTTCGCCAAAAGAAAACCGTTTAGACCTTGTAATTTAATTTTTTAATTAGATTGCTCTAACTAAACACTAAAGCCTCAATGTATTTTCATTGAGGTTTTTTTATGCTCGGACAAATTAACCCATTAGATGCCACCTCCTTTTTTTACAGGATTTTCAAGTTCCTCTTTCAACAATTGATAATTGCTGGAGAGTGTTTTTTGATCAGCATTCATAATGACATGATCATTTTGATCATGTCAAGTGGTAGTTTTGATGATTTTATGCCATATTAATGATTGTATATAATTGCTCAGTCATGGTAGAGGCTTTATATAATGGAAGAAAAAAAAATTAATAAAAACTTGGAAGAAAGGCTAAGATTCATTGAGCTGACTTTAAGATTCAAAGGTTGGTGTTCTAGGTCTGACCTCACCAAAAAGTTTGACATATCCTTGCCAGCAGCTACTCGAGATTTCAGAGAGTATAGGGATTTATGCCCAAATAATATGAATTTTAATGAAGCAGAGAAATATTATGAAATTAATATGCATGAGTTCGTTCCTCATTTTCCAATTAATTTCAAAACAGCAATAGGCTTCATAAGAAATAGTACCAATTCAAAGACTATTGGGTTGAGTGAATTCGATTCTATTCAGTCACCTCCAAGACTTTCTGAGCCTGATTTAGATGTTCTACTAAAAATAACTAGAGCAATTTTGGGTAACAAAGCTATAGAGACTGAATATTTCTCAGTTGATAATGGTTTTTCCAAAAAAAAACTTGCCCCTCATTCCTTAATTGATAATGGATTAAGATGGCATATAAGAGCTTATGATTATGAAAAATGTAGATTTGCTGATTTCGTTTTAACACGATTTAAGAATGTACAAGAAACCAATATAAAAATTGAAAAAAATGAATCTAGGGCACAGGATAATCAGTGGAATAGATTTGTTAGATTAGAACTTATTCCTCACCCAAATTCTAATAATGTTCAGTATCCTGAAACATTAGTACATGACTATAATATGAAAGATGGAGTTAAAGTCATCGAAGTAAGAGCTGCTGTTGCTGGCTATTGGTTGCGTCTATGGAATATTGATTGTTCACCTGACCATAGTTTAATAGGAAAGGAATTTCATCTTTGGTTAAGAAATTCTGTTGCTTTATATGATGTTAATAGTGTGTATCTTGCTCCAGGCTATAAAAAATGATTCATAGTGCATGTTCCTGTAATAAGTCGGCTACTTATTCTTGTTCGTAACAGACTACTAAGTAGGATTGGCTTGAGGCTTTCAAGCGTTCTTTTTATTGTCCTTCAGTTTTCTCAAATACTTCTGTTTTGTGCAAAACCATGTGCTTAATTGGCTGATCGGTTAGCTTGGAAATATTCAGAAGACACAAACCATTTGTTGTTCCAGCTGTTCACGATGAGCAGCTTCAACGATCTCTTGCATGTTTTGAAACTCTTCAAAACTAAGAACTACTGCTTCGGGCGTATTGTTTGTGCAAACAAAAATAGACCTATGATTGGCTTTGATATTTTGAACAATTTTACCCTAATGTTTGCGAACATTAGTGGCAGAAACTGTTGTACCATTAACAAAAGACAGTCTATCTATATCTAAGACCTCATAATATATGCCATAGAATATCAGCAAAGTTACATATGTAATTTAATTATTGATGGTCTATTGGGAATAGGACTGAGTGGTCGTTCCATCCAAACTTTCTAAACGATATAAATCGTATAATTCTTTACCTAGAACTCAATCTTTACTCCACGGCATTAAAAATACTTTTCAGTAAATAGAAGTTAATAGGGATATTTTGACTGATCTAAAATAAAGTAATTTAAAATCTCTGGTGATAGACTTTAATTTATAGTTTTAATTTTCTGACGTTTTTCTATGCTCTCCATTAATTTAATATTTAACTCAGTTTTACCAATTTCAATTTCAATTTCAAATATATAATCTTTTAATATGTATTCTAATTCTTTATTTTCTCTACATAGTGAATTAAGGAAATTAATGTTGTCCTTTTTAATATCTATGAGGAATAGAAGTTCAGTCTTTTTTTTAGAAAAACAGCTTACTAATTTTTTATTTTTTAAGTCACTTCTTAACTCTTTGAGAAGTTTTGTCTCTATATAACGGTGTAATTTTGTTGATGAATCTTTTTTATTAACTTCTAAGTATCCTATATTAACTAAGATACTTAGTCCTTTATACATTTTATTTCTATCTTCTAATGTTTTAGACGGGGCATTAGATTTAATTTTTCCCCAAAAATGTTTTGCTTCCCAATTTAATATTTCACATTTTTCAAAAATTTCCATAAATTCATCAAAGAGTGGTAGGGTGACAGGATTCATATCTAAGTTAACACCTTATATAAAATGAGGATTATAATCCGTGGATATATAGTCCTCAATTGGTGATATTTCTGTTTTTTGAACGATTAGCTTCAAATGTCAGAATTATCTATCAAGATTGGACAATTAATCCGCAATCAACGCTTACAGTTAAAAATGACGCAGGAATCATTAGCTCTTCAGTGTGGTATAGATCGAAGCTATATGGGCAGAATTGAACGCGGTGAGGTTAATCTCACTGTTGAAAAAATTTATGAAATTGCATTTGTGTTAAAAGTTAGTGCTAAAGATTTGCTACCTTAAAAAATTAAATCATCTATTATATCTGGCAGGTATTGCTCGTTATGAAGTTGGATAAGCCTTGCGGACATTCCTAACGAAAGCGGTTTTTCAACATCTAAAATTGGATGATCTCCTATAAATAGCATTTCTGCCATGTCACAGTTGAAATGAGTTTGTATCATTTCATAAATTTGCTGTTCTGGTTTGATATAGCCAACTTCATAACTGAAAACAATAAAATCAAATAAATCAGGAATTAGCTTCTTTAGTTGCTCACCATAAGGTCTAGCCAAGTTGGAGCAAAGGGCAATTTTATAACCACGTTCTTTTAAATTTTGTAGTGTGGAAACTGTATCCTCGTATAACTCAATTGTTTTTAGTTCCTCTTGGAAATCCTCCTTAATTTCATTTAAAAGTTGTTTCGTTATGGCATATCCAAATAATGCAGCTAATTGCTGAATATTCACATTATTAGACCTAATGAGTTTGGCATCATTGGCATGAGGTTTTCTCCCATTTTCTTTAAGCCAAATCATCAGCTTACGATAAGGTGACCGTCCCGATTTAATTTTAATTAGTGTGCCAAAAACATCAAATATTATTACTTTAGGATGATTCTTCATGCCATTTCAAAATCTAATTTTCAGATTATTCTAGTTTAATATTATTTCCTTATAGAAATCCGAAACCCATTCATTAGCGCCAACTCCTGTCGCATCTCCTTTAATTCAAATAGCTTTTTTTCTTGATTTCTCCCACAATACTCTCAAAGAAATTTGAGAGTCATCAGTGTGATTACAGGCGAAATTAAAAGCAAAATTGATCAAATTTGGGATGCATTTGCAAGTGGTGGTATTGCTAATCCTCTAGAAGTCATTGAGCAAATGACTTATTTGCTGTTTATCCGCCGACTTGATGAAATTCAGATCACCAAAGAAAAGAAAGCTAACCGTCTCAAAATTTCTGTAGAAAAACCAGTTTTTACACCAGAACAAGATCACTTGCGTTGGTCTAAATTTATTACGCTGGGCGATCCAACGCAGCTTTACAGCACCATTGCTAACCAAGTTTTCCCATTCATTAAAAGTATTGGCAGTGAAGATGACACTACTTACAGTCATCACATGAAAGATGCCCGTTTCACGATTCCAAATGCTGCGCTTTTAACTAAAGTGGTTGATCTATTGGCTGCTGTGCCAATGGATGACAAAGATACCAAAGGTGATATTTACGAGTATATGCTTGGTAAGATCGCATCAGCAGGTCGTAACGGTCAGTTCCGTACTCCTCGTCATATCATTAAGATGATTGTGGAGCTGATGCAACCAAAACCAACAGATACCATCTGTGACCCTGCTTGCGGTACAGCAGGCTTTCTCGTTGCAGCCAGTGAATACTTAAACGAACATCACAGCACCGAGATTTTTGCCAATCCTGAAGCAGCGAAACGTTTTAGTGAAGAAACCTTCTTTGGTTATGACTTTGACAGCACCATGCTTCGTATTGGTTCAATGAACATGATGCTGCACGGTGTAGAAAACCCAAGTATTGAAAACCGTGATTCTTTGAGTGAAGCGCATTCACATATTGCTGAAAAATACAGCCTAATTCTTGCCAATCCTCCTTTTGCAGGGAGTTTGGACAATGAAAGCTGTGCTAAAAATATTCAGGCTGTGGTAAAAACTAAAAAGACTGAATTGTTATTTTTAGCCTTGTTCTTACGTCTACTTAAAACAGGCGGTCGTGCTGCGGTGATTGTGCCTGATGGTGTGTTATTCGGTTCGTCTAAAGCACATAAAGATTTGCGTCAAAAGATTGTGGAAGAGCAAAAGCTTGAAGCGATTATTTCCATGCCGTCAGGTGTATTTAAGCCTTATGCAGGGGTTTCCACTGCCATTATGATTTTCACCAAAACCATGTCTGGCGGTACGGATAAGGTTTGGTTCTACGATATGCAGGCAGATGGTTATTCGCTGGATGATAAGCGTAATGAGCTAGATTCATCTAAGCATGAAAATAACAATATCCCTGACCTTATTGCTCGTTTTAAAAATTTAGAAGCAGAAACCACACGTAAAGCGACTGAACAAAGTTTCTTGGTGGATAAAGCAGACATTGCTGCCAATGGTTATGATTTGTCGATTAACCGTTATAAAGAAGTGGTGTATGAGCAAGTTGAATATGAAGCCCCAAGTAAAATTTTGGCGGATTTAGAGCAGCTTGAGCAGGATATTCTGCAAGGAATGAGTGAGCTTAAGGAGTTGTTGAAATGACAAAGTTTGTCAAATTAGCGACCGTAACAGAAATCGTTATGGGACAGGCTCCTTCTAGTAATGATTGTAATAAAGATGGAACTGGAACTCCTTTTGTTAAAGCAGGTGAATTTGGTTTATCTAGACCACTTATCAAAGAGTGGACAACTAACCCTTTAAAATTTGCTAAGTATGATGATGTCTTATTATGTGTAGTTGGGGCGACTTGTGGAAAAATTAATAAAGGTTTTGATGGAGCCATAGGTCGATCAGTTGCTGCTGTAAGAGCTAAACCGGAATCTATAGATAAAAATTACTTATATTATTTTTTACAAACGTGGTCTCTGCGTTTAAGAGCTATGTCACAAGGTGCTGCTCAAACGGTTATCACAAGAGATATGATTGGTAATTTAGAAATACCACTCCCACGTATTGAAGAGCAACGCCGAATTGCCTCTATTTTAGATAAAGCGGATGAATTACGCCAAAAGCGTCAGCAAGCGATTGAAAAGTTAGATCAGCTTTTACAAGCTACGTTTATTGATATGTTTGGTGATCCTGTCAGTAATCCTAAAGGGTGGAATTTAGGTAAGTTGGGTGATGTTATTCATTCTGCAAAAGATGGTCCACACGTTAGTCCAAGTTACTCTGAAACAGGAATTCCTTTTTTATCTACTCGACATGTAAGAGCAGGAAAAATAGTTTGGGACGACTTAAAATTCATCACAGAAGAAGATGCTCAGATACATTGGAAAAAATGTAAACCTACTAGAGGTGATATTCTTTATACCAAAGGTGGGACAACTGGTTTAGCAGCAGTTGTCGATACAGATTTAGATTTTGCTGTCTGGGTTCATGTGGCTTTATTAAAGACAAACCACGATAAAGTAAGATCTGAATGGTTAGTTTCCATGCTCAATACACAATATTGTTATGAACAATCTCAAAGGTACACTCATGGAATAGCAAATCGTGATTTAGGGCTCAAAAGAATGGTTAATATTGAAATGTATATTCCACCGTTAGATGAGCAAGATAAATTCGTTAATTTTAAAAATAAATTATTGAAAAATAATTTATTATTTGAGAGTAGCTATTCTTCTCTTGAACAGTTATTTAAATCATTACAAAACCAAGCATTTAACGGCACTTTATAAAATTGAATTTAAAAAATGAGGGAATATATACATGAGCAACTTTCAGTTTTTAGAACCTGAAAAGCCCGTGTATATCCCCTCTAAAATCTACTTAAAATAAATATAAAAATTTGATAGCGGGACAAATCTTGTCTATCAAATGCATTATGCTAAACCAAGTTCAAGAAATAAGCATAAAACTATGAATGCAAAAGAATCTTTCGTATCCCAGTTTTTACGGATTTTAAATGTCTTTCACGCGTTGCCAAGATCACCCAATCACCATATTTCTATTGAAGATTTACTTGAAAGCCTAAAAATCACTTATGAATCATTTCATGCACCGCGTAAAACACTGCAACGTGATTTAAAAACATTAGATGAAATTTTGCATCGAGGTCATCTAGATAAAATTGTAGCAAGCGGTCGTCGTTCGGCTTGTTACCGCTTATCTTCAGATGCTCAATTCAATTTAAATAAACAAAATATTATTCAAGATGAGTTTCAATCCCTTGCAACTATTCATAGTTACAATTTTTTAAAACCATATTTTCCAGAATCTTGGCAAAAGACACTTTCTCAACAGTTTGAACAAGCTCAAAACGTTTTAGATCTAAAAAACAAAAATGTATGGCTGACAAAATTTGGCTTTGCGTTGGACGGGGCTTTTCAAACGCATCTCAATCCAAAAAATGAAATTAAAGAACTCATTTTTAAGTGCATTCACCAAGATAACTCATGGTTAGAAATTTTATATCACCCTGAAGCTTTTGAAAGAGAAGCAACGCACTATACGATTAAGCCACATGGAGTTATTGTGAGAGGCAGAAAGCAGTATCTCATCGCTTCTAAAATTAATCATAATCGTAAAATCCAGATTCGTACCTTTACCATGCATCGAATTTTACATGCAGAACCAACGCCAGAAAGTTTAAGCATCGATATACAAGATATTGATATGCAAAAAGCAATTGAACAATATGAGTTTGAAGGTTTCTACAATGATAATGATCAACCGAAAGAAATTCAGTTGAATTGCTCAAATGTCTTACTATCTGAGCTGAAATTTTCAGAAATTCATCCATCACAGCAGATATGGAATGATGATGCAGACGCTTATTTTACCTTAACCGCTGAAATGCCTATTACTCAATCTTTCCTTGAATGGTTGGTGCAAAAGGCTCAATGGATTGAGGTCGAATACCCCGAGGACTTAAGAGAAGAAGTCAAAAATAGAATTATAGAAATGGCACAAAATTATGCACTTGAAATCATAGATGATGATCTTGAATGGCAAGAGGATGTTGAGGAAAATTTCGAGGAAGAAAGTGCAATACAGACGTTTGAAAGTATTCTCGCTGAGCCTAAGGACGATAATGTAATAACCCTACACGATCTTTTCCCGCAAGCTGTCGAATTTATAAGTGATAAAGAGATGATTAGCACAGCTGAGCTGCAAAGAAAATTACTGATTTCTTATAACTCGGCTGCAAAAATCATAGATCAGCTGTTACATACGGATTTTATAAAAAATAGTGAAAGTGCAGGCAAATACTCAGTTTTAATTAAAAAATAAGGAGAGATACATGGAAGATGCTCATGTGATACCACTAGATTTACAGACTGCTCAAAGTTGTTTAAAGCAATTTAAACAACTGAATGAAGTATTGTCGTTAGATCAGGACAAAGAATCATTTGTTCCTTTAAGTATATATCAGGCTGAAAAGGCAATTCAGGCTTTTAAGAAGTTACCATTCACTAAAACGCATCGTAAATCCTTTATTGAAATAATGGGGCTTAGCCATTTAGAAAATGTAAGTTCGAAGACACTTGCTTTTTTTTTAGATAGCAAAGAAGAACATAATTTAAATGATCTTGTGATTAATGCATTATTTAGCGTTCTTGGTGAAAGTTTTCCATATCAGATACATACAGAAAATATTATTCTTGAAAAAAGGACAGAACAAGGACGTATTGATCTTTGGGTAGAAACTGATGAACACATCCTAGTGATTGAAAATAAAATTCATCACCATGCAAATGATAATCCTTTTGAAGATTATGTTTCACATGCTCATGCCAACAATCCTAAAAATAAAAAATTAATATTTATTCTATTAGTAATTAAGGAACCAGAATCAACGCCTGATGAAAATTATATCGTCATTAAACACTTTGAGTTATCTAAATATATATTGAATGGGCTTGGGCTAAAAAGCTTACAGGCAGATCAATACTATCTTACCTACCTAATTGATTATATTTCAGCTTTAGAAAAATTTAACCCACATTCGGAGTATGCAAAAATGCAAATGGACATCGTCAATTTTTATCGTAATAATCGTGAAATTTTAGAAAGTATTCAAGATGAGAATAATAAAGAATCTGTTTACCAATATTATGAACAAAAAGTACGTGAAATTGTTGAGTTGTTACAAGATCAAGGATTAGGCTTTATTTCAACTGACGCAGAGTTTTTAAAACATGAAGAAGATTTATCCTCTATAGGGGGCTCTTTAAGTAGCAATACTTTGCACACGACGCAGGATGATTACCAGCTAGAATTTGAGATTTATACAAGTACAGCATACTCAAATTTATGGTGCCGCCGCTTTAAAGCTAAACATATGAAGAAGCAAGATTCTCTCGAATTACAGACTTTTTTAAAAAATGAGAATATTCCTTTTGTTGAACAAGATGATCATTATGATGTTTTATTACTTGAAGAAAGCGAGTCAATTTCAGCTGAAGAGTTTGTAGAAAAAGCTTCACCAATAATTAAACAAATACTGAGTAAAAGTGGTGTAACAAGCTATTAGAATTTTAAGCCAAAGAACTAGACGGATTTTTAGAGATCCGTTTAGTTGATGTATCCTAGTTTTAAGTTTGAAATCATTTTTAAAGAAGGCTCACAATAAGTGACGTTATAGTTAGAATTTTTTGATATTCCGGTCATATTTTAAAAATTAATCTTATACTTTAGATAATTAAATATTAAATCAATAGGTTAATTCAGCTATAGTATAAAAATAAAGTATATTTACAAATAATTTATAGAGGGATAAATGAGCAATTTTCAGTTTTTAGAGCCTGAGTTTAGCAAGCTAGCACTCACAGCGAAGGAAGCTGAAAAGCTTGTGTATATTTCCCCTCAAGCTGCTTTAATGTTTGCCCGAAACTCATTAGAAAATCTTGTCTTTTGGCTCTATCAATACGATAAAAAACTTACCCAACCCTACGATCCATCGCTGTATAGCCTGATCACCGATGTAAAGTTTAAGGAAATTATTCCACCCTACATTTGGGACAAGATGGATAATATCCGCATGGTCGGCAACAGTGCGGTGCATGGGAAAAAATTCAAGCAACTAACCATTGAGGAAACGGTTAAACATATCAGCCATCTGTTCCTGATCTTTGTCTGGTTTGAGCGTAATTATGGCTCACCTTCAAAAGATCGCTCTCAGGCGGTTCTATTTAACCCCAAACTGATTCCTAACGCAGAAACCACTCAACTACTCATTGCTAACCAAGAACAGCTACAGAAGCAAGCAGAAGCTAAAGAAAAGGAATTTGCTGAACAGCACAAAGCCCTTCGTGAACGGGAACAAAAACTGCTAGAACTTTCCGCAAGTTTGGAAGAGCGTGAAAAATTGCTCGGTAATATTGATACCGATCTAGCGCAGAAACGTCAGCAAGTCGAACAAGCAAAACTTGCCAATAGCAAAGTTCAAGACCATACCGACTATAAAGAAGATGAAACCCGTAAGCTTAAAATTGACCTGCTGCTTGAAGAAGCTGGCTGGGAAATTGGTGTTACTGCGCGAGAAGAAGTTCCAGTCACAGGAATGCCAAGCACATCAGGCAAAGGTTCTGTTGACTATGTACTGTACGATGCCAATGGCTTACCTTTAGCCTTGGTAGAAGCCAAACGTACATCTGTGAATCCTGAAGTGGGACAACAACAGGCCAAACTCTATGCTGACTGTCTAGAGAAGCAAACAGGACAACGCCCTGTCATTTTCTATACCAATGGTTATCGCACCCGTATCTGGAATGATGTACAAGGTGGCCCACCTCGTTTAGTTCATGGCTTCTACACCCAAGCTGAACTAAAACGCCTGATCGAAAGACGTAAAAACAACCCTGATCTTGGCAGCTTCCCAATCAACGCCAATATTGTCGAGCGTTACTATCAGACCCGTGCCATCAAAGCCATGCTTGCAGCATTTCAACGTAAGGAACGTGCTGGCTTACTCATCATGGCAACAGGTACAGGGAAAACCCGTACTGCGATTGCTTTGGTCGATGTGCTGATGAAAGCCAATGTGGTGCAGAAAGTCCTATTTCTCGCTGATCGTACTTCACTGGTGGTACAAGCCACCAATGCCTTCAAAGCCAATTTACCTGATTCTGCGCCCGTCAATCTGGTGGAGAGCAAAACTCAGAATGGACGGATTTATCTGTCTACCTATCAGACCATGATGGGACTGATTGATGAAATGAATGCGGATGGCACACGCAAATACGGCACAGGTATGTTTGACCTGATTATTGTCGATGAAGCCCATCGTAGCGTGTACCAAAAATTCGGTGAGATTTTTAAATACTTTGACAGCCTGTTTGTCGGTTTGACTGCTACACCAAGAGATGAAGTAGATCGTGATACCTATGCACTGTTTGGTTTAGAAAGCGGTGTCCCAACCGATTACTACGATTTAAACCAAGCCATTGCCGATGGTTATCTCGTGCCACCTAAAGCCTATTCAGTGCCATTGAAGTTCATGCGTGAAGGCGTCAAATATGACGAGCTTTCAGAAGAAGAAAAACTGCATTGGGATGAACTGGACTGGGATGGTGGTGATGCCCCTGATGAAGTCACTGCATCCAAAATCAACAAAGAACTCTTCAATACGGGTACAGTAGACAAGATGCTTCAGCACTTAATGGAAAATGGCATCAAGGTTGAAGGTGGAGATATGTTGGGTAAAACCATCATCTTTGCAGTTAATCAGAACCATGCCAACTTCATTGCGGAACGCTTTGACAAAAACTATCCGCACTATGATGGCAAGTTTGCCCGTGTCATCACGCACTCGACCAAATATGCACAGAGCTTGATTGATAGCTTCAGTAAAAAAGATTTGGCTGACCCACAAATTGCCATTTCTGTTGATATGCTCGATACAGGGATTGATGTCCCTGAAGTAGTTAACCTCGTCTTCTTCAAAGCTGTACGCTCAAAAGTGAAGTTTACGCAGATGATTGGGCGTGGTACACGGCTTTGCAAAGACCTGTTTGCCCCTGAAATGGACAAGAAAGAATTCTATATTTTCGACTACTGTTCCAATTTTGAATATTTCAATGAAAATCCTGATGGTGCGCCTATTTCGACCGCAGAACCATTGGGACAACGCCTATTCAAAGCTCGTTTGAATGTTTTGAGTTTGCTTAATTCACCTGATTATCAAACTGAAGAAATGAAAGCTGTACAGCAAGAAATGCGTCAGAGCTTGCAGACTGAAGTGAAGTCGATGAATAAAGATAACTTCATTGTTAAATCTGAAATTGAGCATGTTGAACATTTTAAAAATGACACTGTATGGGACAATTTGGATGACCTTACAATTGGTACATTACGAGAACACATTTCAAAACTTCCCAACGAACTAGAGTCTGAACCACTAGAAGCCAAGCTGTTTGACATGCTTTGCTATAACATCGAGCTTGCTGTGTTGGAAAAAAATACCAAGGCACTTCAGGTTTATGCCAATAAAGTCATCGAAATCGCTTCCAAATTGGAAACCAAAGAAAATATCCCTGTGGTAGCGGCACAGATTAACCTGATTCAAGAAATACAAACTGAAGCATACTGGGAAGGTATCACTGTTCCAATGCTGGAGTCGATGCGTAAACGCATTCGTGGTTTGGTGAAACTGATTGAGAAATCTACATCAACGATTGTGTACTCGATGCTTGATGATGAAATTGGTGAAGCAACAGAGGTTGATATTCCTGTGGTTTCCAGTGGCGTAAACATTGCTCAATACCGTAAGCGTGTCGAGAGTTTCATCAAAGCTCATGAAGATCACATCACTATTGCTAAGTTAAAGCGTGGCTTGGCTCTAACACCAACCGATCTAAGCGAACTTGAAAGATTCGTTTTTGAAGCTCAGGAAGTTGAGAGTAAAGAAAAATTTGAGGAATGCTTTGGTACAGATAAGCCATTACCTCTCTTTATTCGTTCACTTGTCGGTTTAGATCGTCAAGCGGTGCAACAAGCCTTCTCTAAATATCTGCAAGGCTCAACTTACAATGAAAAGCAGATTCGTTTTATCGAAATGGTGATTGAACATTTGACCATTCGGGGAACATTAGAAGCCTCGCAGCTTTATGAACCACCATTCAATCAAATCCATTATGAAGGGATTGATGGTGTATTCGGTGATGCAGATACTGACAACATATTTGGGGTTGTTGAAGCGTTTAATGAAAGTGCGGTGGCATAGATTTGAATTTCTTATTTATTATTTATTAAGGGGGGAATATGTTTAATAAAGGATCAGAATGGCGTAAATGGGATTTACACGTACACACACCTGCTTCTCTTGACCATAAATATGGTGGTAATGATGATGCAACTTGGGAAAAATTTTTAACAGATTTAGAAAATTTACCTGAAGAGTTTAAAGTTATAGGTATTAATGACTATTTCTTTATTGATGGATATGAACGTGTTTTAAAAGAAAAGAATTCAGGAAGATTAAAAAATATTGATTTAATTTTGCCAGTAGTGGAATTTAGATTACATGAGTTTGCCGGTGTAGAGTTTAAAAAGCTTAATCGCATAAATTTACATATCATCTTCTCAGATGAACAAAACTTACCTTTGGATAAAATAAAATCTCAATTTTTAAATAGTTTACAAGCTAAATATATTTTAGAAAAAGAACAAACACCGTGGCACCAGAGTATTACAAAAGAATCAGTCGAAGATCTGGGACGAGAAATTAAGTCATCAGTTTCTCAAGATAAATTACATCAATATGGGTCAGACCTAATTGAAGGATTTAATAATTTAAACTTACATTCGGATTCAATTCTTGAGGCACTTGATAAAAGTTGTTTTAAAGGAAAATATTTAATTGCTATTGGAAAAACAGAATGGGATGAACTCAAGTGGACTGATGCTTCGATAGCTGTTAAAAAACATCTAATTAACCAGGCAGATATCATTTTCACTTCTGCAGAATCTTATGATGCTTTTGATAAAGCTAAACAAAAATTACAAGATAATGGTGTAAATGATTTATTGCTTGACTGTAGTGATGCTCATAATTTTTCAGAAAAAACATCAGATAAAGATAGAATTGGAAATTGTTTTACATGGATTAAAGCCGATCCAACATTTACTGGTTTAATCCAAGCTACCTTAGAACCTCAAAATCGTATTTATGTGGGTGAAATCCCTGAAAAAGAATCATTAAAAAAAGGAAAAGGAAGTTACTTTATTGATCAAATTGAAGTTGTAAAAAAACCTACAGCTGTATGTAATCACAAGTGGATTGATGGAATTAAAATAAATTTAAGCCATGATCTAGTGGCGATTATAGGTAAAAAAGGAAGTGGTAAAAGTGCTCTTGCTGATATTATTTCGTTGTTAGGGAACTCTAAATCTAGCAGTAATTACTTTTCCTTTCTTAAAGAAGGACGATTTAAAGGCAAAGGTGGCTTTGCATCAGATTTTGAAGCTACATTAACTTGGTTGAACGGTACTAAAGATATAAAATCTTTAGATGCTAGTATTGATCATGAAAGTGCTGAAAGAGTACGTTACATACCTCAAGCTTACTTTGAAAAACTATGTAATCCTGATAATGGAGATAATGAATTTCAACATGAATTGAATTCAGTCATATTCTCTTATTTAACAGAGGAAGAAAAGAATGGTTGTTCAAATCTTGAAGCATTAATCAAATTAAAAGAAAGCTCATTAAATGATCAATTGTTTTCATTGAAAGTCAAATTAAACAAATTAAATTCAGAAATTGAAGAGTACGAAGCTCAATCGCAACCAAAAGTAAGAAACCTTTTGGAAAACAAAAGATTATTAAAGCTACAAGAACTGCAAGATCATGAATCTATTAAGCCTAATGAAGTTTCATGCCCTAGTGAAAACCTAACTCCAGAGCAATCAGCTTTAAAAATTCAGATGGAATCTGCCAATTCAAAAGTACTTGGATTCTCAAAACAAATTGATACTTTGAAAGATAATATCAAAGCAAGCCAAGGCAAAATATTAATTGCAAATAAGGTAATAGAAAAAACTGATGTTTTAACAAAATATATTGAGGCTTTTAATGAGGATATAAGTAAAGATTTAGAAAATCTTGAAATTGAAAATAACATCATTAAGTTCAGTATCGATTTAGAAAGAATATTAGGGGTAAAAACTGAATTAGAAAAAGAAATTCCTAATAAATTAAATGAAATTAGTGCATTGGAATCCTCTATTAAGGAGAATAATGAAACTATCGAGAAAATAAATAGTGAATTATCAGAGCCATTCCAAAAATATAATACCTACCTTGAGACTCTTAAAACTTGGGATGTGAAGAAAAAACAGTTAGAGGGTGATGAACTTATACCTGATTCACTTCATGGTATACAACATCAAATTACAATGTACAATAATTTGCCTAATCAGTTAGCAGAGAAAAAAAATGAGCGTAAAACTATCGCAAGCTTAATATATCAAATTTTAGAGTCCAAAAAATTACTAAGAGAATCTCTTTATGAACCTGTTCAGAAATCAATTGAACAAAATAGTTTTATAAATATAAAAAATAAGTTTGAGTTTGTATCTAAATTAAATTTTTCTTTTGAAGAATTTCTAGAAAATTTAACCTCTCATATTCTGCAACGTAGATTAGATTTTACGCCAGATAGGATTAAAAATACTTTAGAAGATTTATCTCAAGATAAAGATTTAGAAACACAGGAAGGAGTTATTGATTTTATAGAAGAGCTTATTGATAAATTAAATGAAGCTAATGAGGGAGTTGGTATCGCTGAGATGGTGAAAAAAAATGTTACGCCGAAAGATGTTTACAATTTTATATATGGATTAGACTTTATTAAATCTAAATATTCATTACGTTTTCAAAATGTAGAAGTAGAAAAATTATCTCCTGGACAACGTGGTGCATTGCTATTGATATTCTATTTATTAGTAGATAAAGATAAAACACCTATTATTCTAGATCAGCCTGAAGAAAACCTTGATAACGATACTGTTGTAAACTCCTTGGTTCCTATTCTTAATGAAGCTAAAAAGACCAGACAAATTATTATGGTTACTCATAACCCTAATCTAGCAATAGTATGTGATGCCGAGCAAATTATTTATACTAATTTTGATAGAGAAAATAATTACTCCATCCATTATAAATCTGGCTCTATTGAAAGTTACGAGTTAAATCAACATGCAGTTAATATTTTAGAAGGAACTTTAAATGCATTTAATAACCGAAGTAGTAAGTATTTGGGTGTGATTGCTTAAAAAATTTATTATTTGTTACTTCATAATAATTTATTTTGAAAAATAGGTCATCATGAATAAATACATATTTTTAATTTTATAAGTTGCGAAATAAAGATATGTATTTATTATTTTTTTAATAATTAGATCTCTAAATTTTTTATAAAATTAAGGGGTAATATTAATATACATCATAATAGGGAGCTTTGTACTAGAGGAAAAGCTGATATTTTAAGCAGCTTAACTAGGCCAATAAGCTGTCATTTCTAGGTTTGTGCAATGAAGTATTTAAACTCTATAATACAGATTGAGCTCATCATAGCCAAAATTCATCATTGTTCATACAATTGAAATTGTAAGCTGGTGAGAAAAAATTAGCCAAAATTTTCTCTGATAGCTGTACCAATATAAGGCACTATCAAGTAAATTTTGCCTAGGAGAATCAAGGTGGTTAAATGAAGCAATATCTAGATTTGTGTCAACGCATAGTTGATGAAGGCGTATGGGTTGAAAATGAACGAACTGGAAAGCGTTGTTTAACCGTTATTAACGCAGATTTAGAGTACAACGTAGGGGCCAATGAATTCCCCTTAGTTACGACTCGAAAAAGTTACTGGAAGGCAGCTATTGCAGAGCTATTAGGCTATCTACGTGGTTATGATAATGCAGCTCAATTCCGAGCTATTGGCTGTAATACTTGGAATGCCAATGCCAATGAAAATGAAGCTTGGTTAGCTAACCCCTATCGCAAAGGTAAAGACGATATGGGACGAGTATATGGTGTCCAAGGGCGTAGATGGCGTAACTCTGAGGGAGAGGAGTTCGATCAGCTTCGTAAAATCTATAACAATTTGCGTAATGGTATTGATGACCGAGGTGAAATTCTAACTTTTTATAATCCAGGTGAGTTCCATATGGGGTGTTTGCGTCCGTGTATGCATACCCATACGTTTTCTTTACTAGGTGATACACTTTACTTAACTTCATCGCAACGGTCGTCAGATATTCCATTAGGTCAAAATTTTAATCAGATCCAGGTGTATACCCTCTTAGCCCTTATGTCGAAAATTACAGGGCATAAGGCAGGAAAGGCTTATCATAAAATTGTGAATGCGCATATTTATGAAGACCAATTAGAGTTAATGCGTGATGTGCAATTAAAACGTGAACCATATCCGGCACCTAAGCTTCACATAAATCCGGATATTAAGTGCCTTGAAGATATTGAAACATGGGTCACGCTAGATGATTTTGAAGTTGAAGGTTATCACTATCATCAGCCTATTCCGTATCCTTTTTCTGTGTAAGGATGCATATTAAAAGTAGGGGCTTAGAAAGTTAAAGGGGGGGATTGCGGAGTAATTTAAGCAAATCGAGGTATAAATTGTACTAGCTTAAACTGTACTAGCTCAAACCTGATCTGACAGTTACCCATTTTTTTATTGTGCATAACATATTAAAAACTTTCCTATTTTGATTAAGAGATGAATCTCTATTAAAATAGGAAAGTTTTATTTTTATGCTCAATGTAGGATTTGCTCTGAACTAATACCTCGTAATTCCAATAATTCTTTTAATCTTTCTATCTCTTGTTCAGCATTTAAAAGAGACTTGCGGTCTGCTTCATATAACATTTTATAATAATCTCGGGATTCCCTCATTTTTTCATATTGCTTATGCGAGTGCCCAAAAAAACGCTTCATATCTTGGTATTCATTAAACCAATAGATAATCTCATTTCGTGCTTGATTTAAATTTTCGTCCAATAGATCTTTTACGTCATTAGTTTTCAGACGAGTTTGTGTTTCATGTGCTTGCGCTTCGGCCTCTCGTTCTCTTTTAATTTGTTTTAGTTTTTGGGCTGGCCAAACTCGATTCGAGATTGTATTCCTATGAATCCCAGTCATTTTTGAAAGTTGTGCTACAGTTACTTTCAATTTTTTATTGTTTGAAATTGCTAGTAATGCATTGTTAATAATCAATGTATTAGCTTCATAGTCTTCGCTATTCTTTTGGTCATAAGCTTGGTTACTCATAATTCTACCTTTTCACCAAGATTTTCTAAAACCATTTTGGCTTCGTTCATTGCTGCCAAAATTTGTGGATAATTGTGTGAGTATTCAGGTTTATGAAGGTTTGCTTTATTTAAAATATAAACCTCTCTCCATTTAGGAGCATGCCTGCTAGTAACAACAGCTTGTTTACACCGAGCAGGGTTACAGCGTAGTGAACCGATGCATGGTAAACTCGAATCATATTCATCATTTCTACCACCATAGCAAAAACCCTGCCCCATAGATACAATGGCTAGGCCTTGGTCTACCATTGCTTCATATAATTCCTCTTCGGTATAACCTTCGGCCATATACCCTTGAAATATCTTGATTAAGTTATTCTTATGTTCATTTGCTTTACCGCCATAATATATGCCATTTGGATTGTGAGCAGTCTTGATAGCTTCTAATTCAGCTGCTCGACGAAATGATTGATTATCACCTTTTCGCCTTCCTTCTTTTGATAACATTTCGCCAATATCGCCATAGCCTAGTGTTACTGAAGAGGTAGCCCCCAAAGATGTATATTTGGAGATACTGTCCACGAAGTGCTTGAGTTGAAAAGATATTAAGGGTAAACCTACTTCAGCCTTAAACAATTGATACGTTAAGGTATGTCTCAGCATATATGGATTTAAGTTGATTTCATTGACAGTATTTTCACCCAATAGTCGACGAATCAACATATTTATCTGATAAGAAATACCATTACTATTCATCGATAGGGGGGGGCTATCTGGACTAACCGTGTCTACATTAGAAACTAGGTATGGTGAAGCTTTTATTTTTGCGATATAAGAAGCTGCTAATATTGCATCTTTAACAATTGGTATAGCCACCCATCTGTCATCAAATAAACCTGTACTAATTTCATCTCTATGCTTTTTGACCGTACTTTCGATCAGCCAAACTCCATTATCTTCAACTAAGCAGGAACAATTCGGAACTTGTACTTCTGAA
This sequence comes from Acinetobacter sp. T_3_1, assembly GCF_025377055.1. Classification (NCBI taxonomy): domain Bacteria; kingdom Pseudomonadati; phylum Pseudomonadota; class Gammaproteobacteria; order Moraxellales; family Moraxellaceae; genus Acinetobacter; species Acinetobacter sp. T_3_1. The sequence goes on from NZ_JACHVD010000001.1 coordinate 539,241, forward strand.
AGTTCAGATGGTCTCATACCAGTATATTGACCAATTAAGTACACACAGGCATATGAGATGAGATTGAAATATTCTCGAAGATTATCTAGCTTGTAACCACGGTTTTTCAATATGTTACGTAAAGTCACTCCTGACCTTACATTAAAATCCTTATTCCTCATCCAATCATAGGGTTCAATTAGATTAGTAACAACACTCGAAGAATAACCTTTGGTTCTTAACCTAAGTGCAATATATCCATTGAGAATTTCATGGTTGACTCTTTCACGGGCTGCCCATGAAGAATAATTGCTTACATTTAGCCGTTCTAAGGCATTTTTATCGGATATATGTTTTCCCTCTCCTATAGCATTTAAGAAGTCAACTATAATAAAAGAGGTAAGTTTTGATAAAGATTCAAATACCAAATCAGGCAATATTTGTTCTTTCTTTTTTTTATCAGTATTGGCTAACCTTTTCCATGCCAAGCTATTTAACTCTACATAAGCAATAGGTCTCTCAAATACATATTTAAGAGAAGCAGGACTACGCAAATATTTAAAGAAACTATCTAACTCATCACCCTTAATCCGTTCATAGTTTACAGCAGCTTTACGATAAAATTGGGGTGTTATATCTGATAATGTTTTGATTTTTTCCTGTACAAACTCATAGCCAAGTTCAATAATTGCTTGTTTAAATATTTCATTAATAAATACTAGACCATACTCAAAAATTGTGATTAATGAATTGGCTTTTATTATTCCTTTTTTTCGACTTTTTCCACCTTTTTGTTGAGGGTGAAAAATAAAATTATTGAGTAGGGCTAGCTCAAATATAACTTTTATCTCTGTTAATACAAATTTAGGAATATCTTTGTACTTTAAAAAATTTATGCGTAGTTTTGCTCCTCTAACATTCCGTGCTGCATTAGGATAATCATTATTAAAATCCCAAATATTTTCTGAAAATATTGAGATTTTTGACACAGGTTTCTGCTTGAGAAGGTTCATATATACTATAGAACTAGCATGCTCTTGTTGAGAATATTCAGTATCTTGTTTGTTAGCAGGACTTAGCATATTTAAAATGTAGGGGCGATGTTCTGCAAAACTTGTTAATATATTTAGCCTAGTTTCACTATTCATTAAACCACTCCATCGACAAGTATTGTAGTTTCGATGTACTCAGCTAAACGTTGACCATCTTGCAGTTCTTCTATTGAAAAATCAGAGAATTGTGGATCTGTAATATTTTTTATGAGCTCTAGATTTTCCCGAATGACATGCCCGTATGGCGTATCCATTACACGAGTGTATTCTGTGAGAAGAGTATAATCACGCTGCATTGCGAAAATCTCAGGAAGATTTTTGACTGCAATAATTACATTTTCACAACTTAAGCATTTGTTATATTGTGAACATGGAGTACCTGAAGTATATGAAGGCAATTTTTTTACAAACTCTGGTGGGTCAAAAATATTTTTACAACCAGCTAAAGGAGTTTGAAAAGTTATAACTAATTGATCATCCTTTTTGGAGTTCCCCTTGTTTGTTAGTTCTTCAGCTTTTTCATCCAACGTTGATTGATGTATTTCTTTTAACTTATCGTTTAATTTTATTCTGCTTATTGAATTAAAGTCTAACGAGTCTAGATAGTGGATAGTCGTTTGAATTGATGAGTGCCCTAACATAAGCTGAATCTCGCGTAGAGATACGCCATTATCAATCATTTCACTGACAAAAGTTGGTCTAAACCGACTTATTGTTAGAGTTAATCGCTCACCTTTATCATTTTTTAAACTGTATTTGTCAACAAACCTAGCAAAACTATCCCCCAGTGTTTTTACATTTTTCCCTTCATTCCCTAATATTGGAGAAACTTTTCCATGCTTTCTTGTGCTATGTGACACATAGATGAATAGCCTGTTTTTTAATGCATCATCTTCAATGTTTTGCCGAAAACTGCTAGTTAAATGGCATATTTCTTCAAAAATTTCATTTACAGCTTTAGCTTGGGTTGATGTAAGCCAGGTAAGTTCAGCCTTAAAAAGATCAAGGTGATATTCCTTGTATCCATCAGATCGTTCTTTCCAATATCGAAGACAAGGTCGTGATGTTGCTTTATGGCTAGGTATATAATCATCTATATCAAGAGATAGTATGGAGTCAGCATTCAAGCCAGTTACTTGAGCTAGCTTTAAAAGATAAGGTACGAGTATATCCACACTGACCATAGGATTAACCCCCCATTCATTGTAGACTTCCATCAATCCTTTTTCTGACTCTAGAATGATTTGTAAGAAAGCTTTTTCTGCAGGTGATTTGGCTGTATTGTAATGAACTGGTTTGCATTTCAAAGGATTTTCAAAGAGCCATCTCGCATTCTCTAATGTTGACAGACCTCGTATTCGAGCTCCATTCTTATCAAGAGGGTTTTTGCCGATACCAGTTTTTTTATAAGGTGTTAGGCTTGATCTGGATTCCTCTAAACCTTTCTCAATAGCTTCTAATATTTGGAGCCGCTCATTCTTTGTAAATGGTTTCTTGACATCAGTTTGTCTCTTTGGATCAAAGCCATTTATATCAAAAAAACAGTATTTCACATCACGTAGTTGAGTGAGTCTATTTAATGATCTACGTGCTGAACTTAAAATTGTATTTGCGTGAGTACTTGATATTTCATCATTAATGATTTTTTGCTGTAAAGACTTTCGAAATCTAGACAATAGGTGCTCATCAAAAACTGTCGCGATTCTTAAAGGTGTAGTTCCGTATAATTCAGACAAGAACTCTATAAACAGAACACATCCATATATATAATTATCCTTACCAGATTCCGCAGGTACGGTGTTGCTTTGTGAAGCAAAAAGTTGCTCAACTTGGATAAAAGGCTCTATGTTTGAGGGATCAAGAAAGTCAGCAGCAATATTCAATGGAATTTTTGCTAATCTACAAAATCGTTCTTTTTTATTTTCATTGAATTCTTTCTGACGAACTTGTTTCTCCTCGATTCGTTCAGCAACACTTTTGTAATTTGTATCGATGATTTTGAGTTTTTTAAGATCGTGATGAATAAAATTCCATGCATTTTTAACAACAGCATATCGAAGATCATTTCGAACAATAGGGCATTGTTCTGAGGGCATTCGCTTAAGTGAGATTTTATTCGCAAATATAGGTAATAATTTTTTTTCTTCAAGACTTAGTTTTCTGTACCAATTTAGCAGCTTTCTCCGAATTGCAACGCCTTGAACTTCATTGCTTCCATCTAAATCTATTAAAATCTTTTTTTGGATCATCTCTTCAATCAGAGGATATGTAAGCTGCCTATGTCGATATGCAGTATTGTATGAAATTCCTAAGGTCTCTTCGATAAACCCTGCAGCCACATTAAATCCTGATGGTGTATTAGCCTTACTTATGGGTATTTCCCATAAACTATCTTCATCCTTAATTACTTTTGATACCCACGCTACAATAATAGATTTAGCATCTTTAACTAATTGTTTGCGCTCTCTAACTTTCTTAAAGTCCGATTTGATAATTCCTAATTTAAAAAGGTCTTCATGAATCTCATCGATTGTATTTGCTATCCATTCATATTGAGTTACTTGGGCTATCCAAGAGGCTTGTTCTACCCCTATTGATTTAAAGCAAATATTATTAGGGAGAGTAATCATGCGAGGGAGGCACTTTTTATCATTAAAACTTAAAGTGCTATACCAATGTAATATTCTCTGCCGAATCAAATTTTCTCTGCTAGAAGCTCCTTTGACAACGATATGCATCTCATCCATCTTTTCAATTAGCGGTAGAGTGAGATGTTTTCGGCTGTTCGCCTCGCAAAGGGTGATGCCTGTTTCTTTCGATAAAAACTCAGATAGAATATTAACTTTCCACAGGTTATTGAAATGATTACTTAAAGGTAATGCTAAAAGTTTACTTGGATTTAGTAACAAATCGTCAACCCACATCTTAACCAATCGATCAGTGGTATTTTTATCTCTTTTCATTTGATGTCTCTGATGGCTATCTTTAAGATCGTCTGTTCGCTTAAACGTTTCATTTTCTCTGCTCTAGTCAATAGCTCGCCATTCTCATCACACATACTGTTGTAAATGTCCTGAGGAATACTTGTATACATTTGGGTTGTATTTAGGTGATTGTGCCCTAAGTTTTTTTGCACAATTACAAGCCGATCTAAATAGTCAGCTCCTAGATCATTTGACTGTAATATTGCATAAGCATTGCCATGTCGTAGCTTGTGTGGAGAAATCATGCGATTAAGATGACCTCGCTTCATCGCACGTTTACTTACACGTTCAAGTAATTTGTTTATTGATGACGGAGTATAGGGAGTGCCTTCAGCATTAAAAAATGCGGGGGTTTCGGCAGGATTTACATATTTACGAGCATGTTTTTTATACAGAGGAGATGCATGGTATTTTTGTATACGTTTGATGGTGGATGAACTCACTAAAGTCCATCGTGGTTTGATTTCATTTCCTCGACCTTTACTTCCCTTAACCTCCAAAGGAATATAATCAGCATGAATGGGTTGGTCAGAATCGCAGGCAATAAACTTTTCAGTATTGAAGTTGACAGCATTTCTAAAATGCTCCAGGGTAACTCTGGGAAGCTCCGAACGACGTAAACCCGAATCATATAAAAATTGAAGTAAAACTCTTTCTCTTTCTAAATCTGTCGATTGGATTAATACTGCTAGATCATCAAGAGTACAGGAACTAATAGCCTTTCGTTTTGGAGCTTTGGAAAGGTATCGATTGCTATATGGATTATCTTTTCTGAGCAGTTCACGGTCTTCAGTAGGACTACAGAGATACTCAATAAAAGCACGTATTGTCGCATCACGATTTCTAACGGTAGATGATTCTCTCTTTTCATTGCGACTTAAGGAAGTTAGATATTCTTGAATTACATATCTTGGGACTGTAATAAATACTTCATCAGTCTCATCATTCTTATAATCTGGGCGATTACGAATATATTCCAAGAAATAAGTCAGATTCTTGCCGTATGTATCTGCTGACGTATATGCAATTTTCTCATGTTTGGATTGATATGATAAATATTCAGAAATGAGGGGAAGAATTTTACCATTATTGTCAAACACACCAACTCCATTTACTTCTACTGTTTTCTCTAATGGCAAGTTTTGAAATTTAGTAAGCAAGTAAGACTTCGATAAATCTAGTTTTATGTTGGAACAAACTTTGACATTCATTATATCGGCTGTGTTGATTTGAAATTTGAGTTTGGGATATGGTTTTAATATTCAGGAATAAAGTTACACTACTATTTTTGGTGTGATTTTGTTCCTGTTTTTTAAAATTTAAGGTTTTAAATTGTATTGGTCAAGCTGTTTATTTTATTAACAAGAAGAAAATATTATAATAAATGCTATAGTTTTTTAATTTTTATAAATTTTATATTGCTATTTTATTGATTTTATTTTGCTTTTTCTTTTATGGGTATTCTTTTATTTTTTGTTTGAAAATTATTTTTTAATTAATTTTTTTTATTTTTATTTTCTTAATTATTTTATAGACATTATTAAATATTGAATGTTAAATGTTTTTGATAATGTTTAATTCTAAATATTTATAATAGGGAGTTTGCTGATTTTAATTTGTATGTGGTGATCTGAATGGTTGGAAAGGTTAAGTTGTCTAGAAATAATTTTAAAAATTTAATGTATAAGAATTTATATATTATTTTGTTATATGTTGAATATTGAGTAATAGAATTTAGGCAGTAAACTCAGCATACTGTGAATTATTGTTATGGGGTAATAAAAGGAACACGTCGGCACTACGTTGATAAAGCTGGCAAGACAGTTTGCCATCCTGTACAAAAAACTGGAACAGGGTGTGGCAGGGTGGCAGGGCAACCGTTCCTGCTTCTTTAGGGTTCCAGCCTGACACAATTAAACGGCGTGAATTGGGATTGGTTTTAATTTCATTGATCAGCCAGGTGATCTGGTCAAAACCATCCTGTTCATATAAACCATTTTCTTTTTTGGTTGCGCCAAAATTACGCCACTGATGACCATAAACCGGACCCAATTCGCCTTCAGGACGGCCAAAACGCGCCGTTTGTTCTGCAGTGGACCACTCATCCCAAATCGTAACTTTGTTGTCTTGCAGATATTTAACGTTGGTATCACCTTTTAAAAACCACAACAGTTCAATCACGATGGAACGGAAGTGTACTTTTTTGGTGGTCAATAAAGGAAACCCTTGAGAAAGATCAAAGCGCATTTGATGACCGAATACTGAACGAGTACCTGTGCCTGTGCGGTCGCCTTTATCGCCACCGTTGTCAAGGATGTGTTGTAAAAGGTCTAAGTATTGACGCATGTCTCTCTCATAATATTGTGAATTTCTTGTGGCACATATTAGCCTTTTTTTACCGGGGAGGGAACTGTATCCATTAAAGGTGAAAGTAAGTTTAAATCCTGGTGATAATTTTTATAAATAAATGATTTATATATATTTTGTTAATTATTCCAAAGCCATGTAAATCATAAGGCTTAATCTTGATGGGGTTTGGTTGGAAATGATCAGGAGGAGGAAAATGGATCGCATTTTATTGAATGCATTTTTTTAACATCCCAATAAACTTTATAGGTCTGCCAGCATCAAAGATTAAAAATTGGGTATGTGATCCTGCTGAAATAAGCATGGTTTAAGAAAGATTTACAAAATGCAGTCAAGAGCAGATCTTGCCCCTTGCTGTTCAATTTCATTTTCATTCCATTAGGGTTTGGCCTGAAAACCAATGATGACCTTTATTGATCGGGTAAGCATAAAATAAATTTTTAGTCGCCGCTGGTTATAAAAATCAACAAAAAATAGTCAGTTAACTCACTTATCGATAATTTATTTATATTTAATTACATTTGTTATATGAAAAATCACATTTTAGAGGTTACCATCTTGCCGTCGAAATGAGTGAAAAGCTGTTAGTCTTAAGCTTAGGAGTGTTTGTTAAAGAATGGTTTATGATCATAATGTAAACATGAGTGAAGTTCACGCTCCTGTTCAGGCAAACATCATAATTCGTTCCCAATCGGGTAAAAATTCAAAAAAATCTTCGGAATTTCAGACTGACCAGGCCATACCCAAAAAGAATATGCTGGCAAAGAATGGACAGCGAATTGATATCAGTAAATTTACCGATTTCTTGCAGGCGGTTTCTTCAACCAGCAGTTCACAAAAATGTGCCAAAAGTATCCGACTTGCTCTGGAATCGGCGGGTGCAAGATTTCAAAGTCATCCCGTTGCTGCGGCAGACTGGGGAAATACCCTGACGAAAATTGGTTATCGACAAATTAATCCCAAGTTCGATGCACCTAAAGAAGGTGATATTTATATTATTGATCGAACCGGCAAGCATGTGTATGGCCACATTGCCGGATTTAACGGCAAGCAATGGGTCTCTGACTTTAAGCAAAAAAGTTATGATGTTTATAATGAAAAAGGCCTGACCTATAAATATTACCGTCCGAGCTTTTAACCTTTAAAAAGTTAAAAATAGCCAAACAGAACATTTTCTCAAGAATTTTTCTGAAATAAAAAAAAGATGCCGAAATGGCATCTTTTTTATTTTACCTTTAACTTAAGGCAGCTGTTTGACTGGACTGCCGCCTAAAGCTTGCATCAAGGTGACATAGGCATTGTATTGGCTCTGTTTGGTTTGAACCAGAGACAAACGGGCGTTACGCGTCGTTTCCTGCGCATCCAGCAGGTTTTTCAGGGCAATGGCCCCGTTACGGTAACGTACTTCAGTTAGACGCTCGGTTTTCTCTGCAAGTTGTACATTGCGTTCTTGCAGGGTCACCTGTTTGTTTAATTCGGTACGGGCAGATAAGGCATTTTCCACATCGGCAAAGGCCTGATACAGGGTTTGACGATACTGCACAATCGCTTTTTTATAATCCAGGTCACTGATCGCCAGATCTTTTTTCATGTCGTTATATTGCAGGAACGGCAGGCTGAGATTGGCACCTAAAGTTAACACCGGGTTCTGCAATAGACTGGTTAAAGATGTGCTGGAAGAACCCAGGTTTCCGGTCAGGTTAATGGAAGGATAATAACTGGCCTTGGTTGCATCTTTAGTGGCGAGGGCCTTGCGTAAACGCAGTTCACTGGCCTGTAAATCCGGACGGCGTGACAACAGCTCTGCCGGTAAACCTGCAGAAATAGCCGGCAGGGCAATACGCGGTAAACGAGAAGGCTCCTGAATGTTCAGTTGCTGTACAGGTTGATGCATCAGCGCTGCCAATGCTGTTCGGGTTTCGACTTTCTGCTGCTCAATCTGGCTTAATGTCGCTCTTTGGCTTTGTACAGATTGTTCCGCTGAGGTTAAGTCCAGACCGGAAACCGCACCGGCACGATATTGGCTGCGGACCAGCTCAAAGACTTTTTGTGTGCTGGCCAGGTTTTGACTGGCAATTTGATAGCGTTCATTCAAGTAACCCAACTGCCAATATAAATTTGCCGTAGTGGCAATCAGGCTTTGTGCAGTGGCTTGCAAGTCCTGTTCAGTTGCTAAGGCTTCCCATCGGCTGGCTTCAGTTTGTCGAGCCAGCTTTCCGAACAAGTCCAGTTCATAACTCACGCCGCTACTTAAAGACAGGCCACGCGAAGCATCATCACCTGAATTGAGGTCAACCGTATGTCCAGCTGAAACACTGGAGCTGACCCGAGGGCCTTGCTGGTTTTTCGCCAAGCCGGCCTGTAAACGTGCCTGCTGCAAATTAATGCCGGCAACCGCCAGATCGGTATTGCTGGCTAAAACCTGATTAACCAGCTGGTTCAGCTGCGCATCACCAAACAAAGTCCACCATTGATCGGCATAGACATCGGCATGCACCTGCTGGCTCATGGCTTTACTATTCTGGAAACTGCCTGGAATATTCACGGCAGGCTGTTCATACGGTGTTTTTACCACCGCTGCACAACCGACCAGTGAGCCAGTTAAAATAAGGCTAGCAATAAGCTTGGTAAAATTCATTTGCATTCTATTTATCCTTATTCGCGAGAAAGTGCATCCACAGGGTTAAGCTGTGCTGCATTACGGGCAGGAATAAAGCCAAAGATAATCCCGATCATGCTTGAACAGACGAAGGCCGCCACAATAGAGGTGGTGGAATAGGCCATCTGGAAGGTGCCGCTGGCAAACTGGCTAATCAGCTGTCCAATGCCTAAAGATAAAAGCACCCCTAGGATCCCGCCTAAAATACAGACCAGTACCGCCTCAATCAGGAACTGCTGCAAGATGTCACTTTGCCGGGCACCGACGGCCATACGCACGCCAATTTCCTGAGTACGTTCAGTCACAGAGACCAGCATGATGTTCATCACCCCAATACCGCCGACAATCAGGGAAATCACCGCAATCGCAGAGACTAACAGGGTCATGGTTTGCGTGGTTTGCTGAATGGTTTCACGGATACTGTCTGCATTCTGGGTAAACACATCTTGTGCGCCGTGGCGTTGTACCAATAAATTTAAAATGGCATTTTCAGCTGCCGCACTTGGGTATTCGTCTTTGACCCGGACAATGATGCTGCGTACATTCGCCTGGCCTAACATGCGGCTCATCACCGTAGAGTAGGGCAAGTAAACATTCAGGCTGTCTGAATTTCCCATCATTGATTTTTGTGCTTCAACTACGCCAATGATACGACTGGGAACACTGCCCAACAGAATGACCTGACCGACAGGGTTGGTACCATCACTAAAAAATGTCTTTTTGGTATTGTCATCAATCACCACGTCCTGGGCACGTTCAGTCACGCCTTCTTTGTCAAAAGGCTGTCCTGAAGCAAAGTTCATCCCTCGAACATAGAAGAAGTCTTCACTGACCCCATTCACGGTGGCGGAAGCTTCGGTATCCTTAAAACGGGCGGTGATGTTGCTGGTGACCGATGGACTGACGCCATCGACATAGGGCTGTTCAGCCAGGGCATCCGCATCGGCAGGAACCAGTGTTTTGACCTGGGCTGTTTTGGAATTGTCGCCAAAGCCACGCCCCTGATAGACGGTAATGGTATTGGTCCCGAGGCTGCTGATATTTTCCAGGATCTGTTTCTGTGAACCGTTACCTAAAGCCACTACAGACACCACCGAGGCAATCCCGATAATAATCCCGAGCATGGTCAGGAAGGTCCGCATGCGGTGGGCATTCATGGCCAGTAGGGCCATACGGAATGCTTCGCCTAGCCGGTCCGCAGCAGAGCGCCAGGAAGGCGTTTTTTTCTGTGCGGTTTGTTCTAAGATCTGTTTTTCTAAAACTCCATCTGCGGCAACTTCAGGCACATTCGGTTTATCTGAAATAATGTTGCCGTCACTAATTTCAATAATACGCGAGGCATTTTTGGCAACGTTATGATCGTGGGTAACCAGGATGATGGTATGACCTTTGGCATTCAGCTCGCGCAAGATACGCATCACTTCAATGCCGCTGTTTTTATCCAGTGCACCGGTCGGTTCATCGGCCAGAATCACGTCGCCGCCGTTCATCAAGGCACGGGCAATTGATACACGCTGCTGCTGGCCACCGGAAAGCTGGCTGGGACGGTTCTGGGTCTTTTCAGCCAAACCCAGGTCCGAAAGCAGCTGGGTCGAGCGCTGTTGACGGGCGGAAGCATCGACACCTGCATAAATGGCCGGAACTTCAACATTACCTGCCGCGCTTAAATCGCCCAACAGGTGATAGCGCTGGAAAATAAAGCCGAAATATTCACGGCGCAGTTGTGCCAGTTCATCCGCTTCCAATTGACGTGTTTCACGCCCTTTGACCTGATAGCTTCCTGAGCTTGGCTGATCCAGACATCCCAAAATATTCATCAGGGTGGATTTTCCCGAACCGGACTGCCCGACAATGGCGACCAGTTCTCCCGGGTAAATCTCCAGATTAATGCCCTTTAAAATCTGAATGGTGCTTTCCCCGGCGGGGAATTCACGGGTCAGATCTGTGACCTTGAGCAAAGGCTGTTGATCTTGGCTCATGATTACATTCTCACTGGACCGGCACCACCACCTACACGGTTACTGCGTTTGGCAGAATCGTTTGAGGTATCCGAAGCATCGGCAATCACCACCTTGTCACCCTGTTTTAAGCCCTTAATCACTTGAGCAGTGACACGATTGTTCAAGCCGACCAGGACCGGTTGCGGTTTGGCTGTACCATCTGCCTGAATTACGCGAACCATCGACATAGAGGCTTTGCCTTGTTCAATCAGTGCTTTTTCTTCGGCAGACAGTTGCAAGCGTTTTGGACGCTCAGTTTGCGCCTGATCATGATCAGGCGGATTTTGTTGTTTTGCCTGGTCTGCATTACGATCAGCACGTTTGCCTTGAGGGCGATTTGAACTTTGCAAGGCTGCTGCAGGGACAGTCAATACATTTTTTGCTTCAGCCAGCACAATATAAACCTGCGCAGTCATATCAATACGCAGTTTGCCATCTTCATTGGGGACATCAAACAGGGCGTTGTAATACACCGCCGTACTTGAAGACGAAGTGGATGAGTTATTACTTTCCGTATTGATGGAGTTCGGTGCCGGTTCTACCTGGCGTAGTTTGGCATAATGTTTTTTGTCGCTATTGCCCAAGGTGGTAAAATACACGGTTTGACCTTCTTCGACTTTCATCACGTCAGCTTCTGAAATTTCAGCTTTAATGGTCATGTTGTCGAGCTTGGCCAGTTTGACAATGGTCGGTGCGCTTTGGTTGGCGTTTACGGTTTGGCCTTCTTCAGTCACAATGGCCACAATGGTGCCGTCCATAGGCGCAACAATCCGGGTATAGCCCAAATCTTCTTTGGCCGTTGCCAGGGTTAAACGGGACTGTTCAATCTGGGCATTAATCGCCAAAATTTCCGCCTGTGCCGTTTTGTAGCTGGCCAATGCAGCCTCAAGTTCTGCACGCGAAGTCGCATCTTGCGCATACATGGCTTGCTGGCGTTGATATTCAGCTTGGACTTTCGCCAAGTTTGCCTGCTTGACTGCCAGTTGAGCCTGCTGGTTTTTAATACTCGCTTCAGCCGTTTTCAGATCATTTTCCTGGCGGATCGAATCAATTTGTGCAATCAGCTGACCCTGTTTCACCTGGTCTCCCAATTGCACATACATCTTCTTCACCTGACCCGAAACCTGTGCACCGACGCTGACCATTTTGGTGGCTTCCAGCACACCGGTTGCAAGAACAGAGTCTTCAATATCACCACGCGTGACTTCACTGCTAATGTATTGCGGTGCTTGCTCTTTGGGTTTTAAAAAGAACCAGGTGGTGACTGCAATAGCAAGAATACTGACTATGGCGACAACTATTCTGGATGGTTTTATTTTTGGCATAGTGAGCTGATAAATGAGGAAAATTAGACCAATTATAAAAGCTAAATAAGGATAAAACGTGAACTTTTTAAAAACAAATGAGAATTATTTTCTTTTTAGAGTGTCTTGAAAAATTTTCTAGACAGAGGATGAAGTCATTTTTAACAAACTTTTTAGCATGACTTAATAGAGGATAGGCATGTTATTCAATTTCAATTCCATCAATTTTCTGAAAGATGATCTTCAGCCTGATGATTGAGTTTTTTCAAAATGCTGCTGAGAAAACAGAACTTTTTTTCACTGATCCGGGCTATCAAGATGTATTCGATTTTAGCCTAATGATAATGGATTTATTTAATGATTTTTATTTAAATAATTTTTTGTGATCGAGGTGTGGTTTTCTTTTTTTCTCCGCCCCCTGAGTTTCCAACTGGTAGACATAATTTTAAAAATCTTTGTTTTATCTCTAGATTTAAATAAAAAAAGTTTGTAGTATTAAATCCATAAAATAATTATGGGTTTAATAATAAAAGCATTAATCCCCATGATTATGCGAAAAAGATCATAACTTTAATATGAAAATTTGTAAGGGGTAGAATGATGGAATGGAATGAAACTTATAACATTGGGATTGATGTGATTGATAATCAGCATCGTCAGATCTTGGATTACATTAATGCTTTGGAGCAGGTAAAAAACACCGGGCAGCGCGATAAAATTAAAGAGGTTTTGGAGGATTTAATTGACTACACCCAGTCGCATTTTAGCTTTGAAGAAAATTTGCTGGAGCAGGTCAGTTATCAATATTTACCATCACATCGTGGCATCCATGAATTATTTGTAAAGCGTCTGAATGATTACCGCCTGAAATTTGAAAAAGGTGAAGCCATTGAAAACGACTTGTATCGTCTGCTGTCCAAGTGGCTGATCAACCATATTCAGCATGATGATCAGGACTATGTCGATGCAGTGCGAGACAATATGTTGAGCTATCTACGTAAACAAGAACAGAAAAAAGGCAAAGGCTGGTTTGCACGTTTCTTTAGTTAAACGCTTGGCGATAAAAATAAGGTTTGACCGCACATGCTGCTAATGGCTTGCAGAACCAGATGTTCAGGGTTTTCTTTGCCTAAACCTTTTATTGAAGCGTCAATGCGTAACAAAAGTGAAGGCCAGCTGAGGAAACAGTTCGGATTGAGCCGTCTTAAGGCCTGCTGATATTGGCTGACTTTATTTTTCCAGATGCCCAGCTGTAAGGCATTCTGTGGCTGTTCAAACAGTTGCATCAGCAAGCGCATTTCTTTGCTGATGCTCCACAAGATCAGGCTCATCGGTTCACCCGAAGCAATTAAATACTGGAAAATTTTAATTGCCTGAGCCAGATTTCCTGCAAGCAGGGCATCATTTAAGTCATATGTAGTATAGCGCGACTGGTCTTGTAGACATGAATACAAATGTTCAATCTGGATGATCTCCACATCGGCAAAAGTATCGCTGACACGCATTAAACTGTTTTTGGCTGCCAGCAAGTTGTGTTCATGGTGCTGTTCCAGCCAGGCCCAGGCATCATTCGCCAGTTTAATTCCCAGCTTTTCTGCCTCAATGCTTAAAATCCGCTGCCGGTCTTGCGGATAATTGGCCGTCAGCGGCACAGTGACCCCATTGGCATCCAACACCTGGAAAAAACTGGATTTCAGGCTGCTGCTGTCCTGTTTGGGCATCACCACCAGCAGCAGGTTTTGTTCATTGTGCTGGATATAGCTTTTCAGTTGCTTGATGCCGTTGGCGTCGGGCTTGATATTGCCATGTACTTCAACAGCCAGTTGCGTGGAAAATAAGGACAGGCTATTTAAAGCATTAAACACATTTTTCCAGTCACTGACATTGCCAATGTCATAACGCTGACGTTCAATTTCCTGCTTTTGCCAACTCTGCCGGAAAGCATCGAGTAAATTTTGTTCAAGCAGGGGTTCCTGACCATACATAATCCAGGCACCGCGAGCTTCATCAACACGTTTGAGTGCTTGGGGATAGTCAAGTTTCATCGCGCGATTTTCTATATTTAAGGTTGGGTTGTAGAAGCCGCTGGTTTGGTCACGACTTGGGGTAAACGGTTGGATGAAATCTGACGCACAATTTGCTGTGCCACATCATCAACAATCACCTGATTAAGATACTTCTGTTCCTGGTCATCCGTGTTGACCGTGGCCACGTCATATTGATAGCTGCGTGAAGCGGTGATGGTACGCGGTTCAGTTACAGGATTACCTTGTGCATCGTCAATACGGAAAGTCACGGTTAAGCGCAGCAAGGTTTCGACCAGTTTGCCATTTAATTCATGACGCTGTGGGGTGTAATCCAGTACACGCAACACATAAGCATCTGGACTATTGCTCAGCTGAATGCCTGTTGCACCCAAATAAATTGCAAGTTTTTCATGCAATTGTCCTGCATTATCCGGCAATGCCAATTTCATTTTAGAGTAAGCCACAGGAGCCGTCGCCGGATTGGTGCCTTTTAAATGAAAGCCACAGCCCACTAAGCCTGCACTTAGACCACAAGTTAAAACAATTGCTGCTAAACGTTTGCCCAAATGCATGTGTTGTCCTCTGTATTGTTCTTCAAAGCAAAAAAGGAAGATCTAAAAATATGTAGTGATTGTATGTGCAAAGCCCGTTGACTGGCAACGGGCTTTGTTTGGGAATTGTGAAATCCTTATGTCCCCCTCTTTTTTAAAGAGGGGTTAGGGGAGATTCCTTTTATGAAATCCCTCCAAACCTCCCTTTGTAAAGGGAGGCTTAAAGGAGATTAAACCACCAAGTTCACCAACTTATTCGGCACCACAATTTCTTTCTTGGTTGGACCGGTCAGGAATTGCTGAATTTCAGGCAATGCTTTGGCTTGTGCCAAGATGTCATCTTTAGATGCATCGACAGAGACTTCTAACTTACCACGAAGCTTACCATTTACCTGAACCACGATGGTTTGTGTATTACGTGTTAACGCAGACTCATCCACTTGTGGGAATTGAGCAGACGTCAATTCAATACCAAACTGAGCCAATAAAGTTTGACTTAAGTGCGGTGCAAATGGTGCAAGTAAAGTTAAAAGCGTGGTGATGGATTCACGAGCCACAGCCACGTCATTGTCATCTTTGGCTTCAAACTTGTTGTTTGCGTTTAGAAGTTCCATCATCGCTGCAATAGCAGTGTTAAATGCATGACGACGTTCGATGTCATCACCCACTTTTTGGATGGTTTCGTGTGTCTTACGACGTAAATCTTGTGCAGCAGTTGAAAGTGCAGCTTTGTCGATGGTTGCAGCAGTATTGCCTTGTTCAAGGAAACCGGTTGCTAAACGCCATACACGTTTCAAGAAGCGGTTAGCACCTTCCACACCCGCATCAGACCATTCAAGTGATTGATCTGGTGGCGCAGCGAACATCATGAATACACGTGCAGTGTCTGCGCCGTACTGGTCAATAATCGCTTGCGGGTCGATACCGTTGTTCTTCGATTTCGACATTTTCTCCTGACCGCCAACAGTGACTTCTTGACCATCTTCCTTGTATTTGGCAGAAAGAATACGGCCTTTTTCGTCTTTTTCTAATTCGATATCGGCAGGGTTAAACCATGTTTTCTTACCTGAATCTGCTTCACGGTAGTAGGTATCTGCAAGCACCATACCTTGTGTAAGCAAGTTGGTGAATGGTTCGTTGCCTTGTACCACACCTTCATCACGCATCAATTTGTGGAAGAAACGTGCGTATAACAAGTGCAGAATCGCATGCTCAACACCACCGATGTATTGGTTTACAGGAAGCCAGGTTTGACCTGCTTCAGGTTTCACCATGCCATCTGTAAAGTCAGGAGATGCGTAACGTGCATAGTACCAAGAAGATTCTACGAAGGTATCCAAAGTATCTGTTTCACGACGTGCATCGCCACCACAGCATGGACATTTCGTTTCATAGAACTCAGGCATTTTGTTCAATGGATTGCCTGAACCATCTGGAACGACATCCGTTGGAAGAACAACAGGAAGTTGGTCTTCAGGCACTGGCACTTGACCACAGGTGTCACAGTTGATCATTGGAATTGGACAACCCCAATAACGCTGACGAGAAACACCCCAGTCACGTAAACGGAATTGAACTTTTACATTGGCAAGACCTTGTGGTTCAAGTTTTGCAAGGAATGCATCAAATGCACCCTGGAAGTCTAAACCATCAAATTCACCTGAATTAACCAGTTTACCTTCTTTTGAACCGTACCATTCTTGCCATTGAGTTGAGTCAAAGTCAGCATCGTCTGCGCCTTTGGCATCAATCACCTGTTTGATAGTCAGACCATATTTGTTGGCAAATTCGAAGTCACGTTCATCGTGTGAAGGCACCGCCATCACCGCACCTGAACCGTAAGACATCAATACATAGTTTGCGATCCAAACAGGAACTTCTTCACCTGTTACAGGGTGCTTCACAGAAAGACCTGTTGCCATGCCTTTTTTCTCAGCAGTCGCAAGATCCGCTTCTGCCACCGAACCCATACGGCATTCTTCAATGAATGCTTGAAGTTCTGGGTTATTTTCCGCAGCTTTCAGCGCCATTGGATGTTCTGCTGCAACGGCAACATAGGTCACACCCATTAAGGTGTCAGCACGAGTTGTAAATACCGTTAAACCGTCTGCATAAACGTCAGGGTTCGCTGAAGGGAAGGTAATTTCCATACCCTGTGAGCGACCAATCCAGTTACGTTGCATGGTCAAGACTTGTTGTGGCCAACCGTCTTTAAGCGTGTCTAGGTCGTCCAATAATTCTTGCGCATAATCCGTGATGCGGAAGTAGTACATTGGAATATCGCGTTTTTCGACCAATGCACCTGAACGCCAGCCGCGACCGTTTTCAACCTGTTCATTGGCAAGTACGGTTTGATCGACTGGATCCCAGTTTACGGTTGAAAGTTTACGGTAGATCAGGCCTTTTTTATAAAGCTGAACAAATAACCATTGTTCCCAGCGATAGTATTCTGGTGTACAGGTAGCAAATTCACGATCCCAATCAATAGACAGCCCAAGCTTTTTCAACTGATTACGCATGTAATCAATATTTTCAAAGGTCCATTTTGCAGGCGCAACCTGATGCGCAATCGCTGCGTTTTCAGCAGGAAGACCGAAGGCATCCCAACCCATTGGTTGTAGCACAGTTTCACCTTTTAAACGGTGGAAACGGCTGATCACGTCACCAATCGTATAGTTACGCACATGACCCATATGCAGTTTGCCACTTGGGTAAGGGAACATCGAGAGGATATAACGATGTGGACCTTCTACAGTGTCGGCAACTTTAAAGGCTTTGCGAGATTCCCAGTCCTGTTGGACTTGAGGCTCAATCGCACTGGCTTGGTATTCTGAGTCAATGTGAGTAGTCATATACGTAATACAAGAGAACGGTTAAAAAATTTAGCACACAGCATAGCGCAAAATGCTATGCAATGTCAGTTTCCAGATCAGGATTTTATCTTCCTGGTCATTAGAAATGAAACTTTTGGAAATGTCATTGAATGCAGGGATGCCTTTAAATTTGCGAGTTTCTCTTTGTTTTGTAAATAAGCTAATTCTAATGATAAGCGGAGGTCTTGGTCTGTGCCTGCACCAAACATGCTTGCATACAGGATCTTTCTTATTTTCTTGAAGTCGCTGATTAACTTTCACCTTAATTGCAGTTCGTTCTGCTGTTGTTAATTCAACCTTTGTTATATGTCGTCTGGACAATGCTGATTTTTCAGCTTGTTCAGTTTTATGCTGAAAGGTTGATATAAGTCTGGTCTCTATGCTTGTTCAGTGGAGATGCGTTGCTAGCATGTGTTGAATCTTTTTGCATCCACTTCTTTATAAAAATCTTCAGCATGAGTTGATGGGAGATAATAATATGAGGCTCAATACTGGATAGCTAAATAAAAAGAAAAAATTCATTTATTTACCATAGCGAATAAGGGTAACACACTTGCCACGATTTTTATAGGGTGAATATATGGGCTTTGTTGCTTCTCTTTTCATCTTTATAGTTTTTTAGATTACCAAGAGTGATTACCCGGTGCGTAATCACTCTTGCTCACAATATAATATTATTGGACTTTAGGTGTTGCAGGAATGCTGCCTTCTGGAATTGCGGGAATTGTTGGATTAACAGGCTTGTTTTCTTGAGCGGTATCCTTGGCTTCTTTCGCGGCATTATTATTGTCCTGAGATGCAAGACTAGCAGAACGTGCCGTGCCATAAGTGTCCACTTTCCCTTTTTTCTTTGCCGATTTCGGTGGGGGCGTGGTGGTGTAATGCGTAGACCCTTTGGCATCCACCCATTTGTAATATTCTTTGGCAAAGCTTGTGGTTGAACTTAAACTTAAGATTAAGCCAGTCGCTATAAATCCAATTTTGATGAAAGATGATGCCATAATAATCAAGTCCTTATTGTCATAATCAGTTGGATAGAGCATGAGAGAAATAGAGCTCCTGATTGCTTGAGTATTTTATATGATCTGGATCGTTTTGCAGAGAAAAAAGATAAACTGTCCCAAAATGCAAATAAATGAACTGTATTTAGACAATCGTACTCTTTGATTTTCATTTAATCAGAAAGAATTCTCCCAGATCCGGGGCGGTAGCGTAAATCTGCATATAAAAATATATCAAGATACAAAATCAGAGGATGAAAAATAGATTGAAATTAATAAAAACATTTTTTGATAAAATAAATATTCATTCCATTTTATTATAATTTTTATATTTATTTTTTATGAAAATATTTTTAATTTTTTGAAAAATAATAATATTTTAATTTTTTGTGAGAGTTGCATGCACAGCGAAAGACAAAACAGATGTATAAAAAATGAATAATTTAAAATTAAGCTATAAAAAGCTAATTTTTAAACTTGACTTTAATACTCGAAACCACAAAAATGCTGCTTTAGTTTTATATGCCTTAGATCGATCACCCTTCGAATAAGAGCCTTTTAGCAATGGACTTCTTCTCTAGCCGAGAAGCTGAACAAAGCCAACAAAATATGTTTATCCCAACATGTTTTAGACCTCATATTGCTTAAACGGCAACCAGGTCAGATTTTTTTCTTATTGCTATGAAAACTATGAAATTTGTGTGCTATAACAGAGCGCACAGTGAATGAATTAATCACCACAAATGCCCTCCATTTGTGCGTGAAAAAAGATTAGGGTGAATCACGTTGGAACTTTTATCTGGTGGTGAAATGCTTGTTCGCGCATTGGCGGACGAAGGCGTTGAACATGTTTTTGGATATCCAGGCGGCGCAGTATTGCATATTTACGATGCGCTCTTTCAACAAGACAAAATCAATCATTACCTTGTACGTCATGAACAGGCTGCCGGTCATATGGCAGATGCTTATTCGCGTGTAACAGGTAAAACTGGTGTGGTACTCGTAACATCAGGTCCAGGCGCGACAAATACCGTAACGCCAATTGCAACGGCTTATATGGACTCAATCCCAATGGTGATTTTGTCTGGTCAGGTTGCAAGCCATTTAATCGGTGAGGATGCGTTCCAGGAAACCGATATGGTCGGTATTTCTCGTCCAATCGTAAAACACAGTTTCCAAGTGCGTCATGCCAGCGAAATTCCTGCGATTATTAAAAAGGCATTCTATATTGCTTCTTCAGGCCGTCCAGGTCCTGTGGTTGTCGATATTCCTAAAGATGCGACTAATCCTGCAGAAAAATTTGCTTACGAATATCCTGAAAAAGTGAAGATGCGTTCTTATCAGCCACCGCATCGTGGTCACTCAGGCCAGATTCGTAAAGCAATTGACGAATTGATCAGTGCCAAACGTCCAGTGATTTATACGGGCGGTGGTGTAGTGCAGGGTAATGCATCAGCATTATTGACTGAACTTGCGCACTTGTTGGGCTATCCGGTGACCAATACCTTGATGGGCTTGGGTGCATTCCCGGGTAACGATCCTCAATTTTTGGGGATGCTCGGTATGCATGGTACCTATGAAGCCAACATGAGTATGCATAATGCGGACTTGATCCTGTGTGTAGGTGCACGTTTTGATGACCGTGTGACCAATAATCCGGCTAAGTTCTGCCCAAATGCCAAGGTTATTCATATTGATATTGACCCGGCAACCATTTCTAAAACCATCATGGCGCACATTCCAATTGTAGGTGCGGTAGAGCCGGTACTTCAAGAGATGCTGGTACAGTTGAAACAAATGAATGTTTCAAAACCGAATCCTGAAGATATTGCAGCATGGTGGAAACAAATTAATGAGTGGCGTGCAGCACACGGCTTAAAAGTTGTAGCACCAACTGATGGCTCTATGAAGCCACAACAAGTCGTTGCCGCTTTAGATAAAATCACCAATAGCCAGGCGATTATTACGTCTGACGTGGGTCAGCATCAGATGTTTGGTGCGTTGTATTACAAATACACGCGTCCACGTCAATGGATTAACTCAGGTGGCTTAGGAACCATGGGTGTAGGCCTACCTTATGCCATGGCTGCAAAACTCGCGTTCCCGGACCAGCAAGTGGTATGTATTACCGGTGAAGCATCGATTCAGATGTGTATCCAGGAATTATCAACATGTAAGCAATATGGCCTAAATGTGAAAATTCTTTGCCTCAACAACCGTGCCTTGGGTATGGTGAAACAGTGGCAGGATATGAACTACGAAGGTCGCCATTCAAGCTCTTATGTTGAATCCTTGCCTGACTTTGCCAAGTTGATGGAAGCTTATGGTCATGTTGGCATCCAGATTAACCATGCCGATGAGCTTGAATCCAAGCTTGAAGAAGCCATGGCAATTAATGATAAATGTGTATTTATTAACGTAATGGTTGACCGTAGCGAGCATGTGTATCCAATGCTGGTTGCCGGTCAGTCTATGCAAGATATGTGGTTAGGAAAAGGGGAGCGCACTCAATGAGACATATCATCTCTGTTCTCGTAGAAAACGAAGCGGGTGCACTTTCACGTCTGGTGGGATTGTTTTCTCAACGTGGTTATAACATTGAGACTTTGAACGTTGCGCCAACTGAAGATCCGACCATGTCGCGTTTGACGCTGACC
This sequence comes from Acinetobacter sp. T_3_1, assembly GCF_025377055.1. Classification (NCBI taxonomy): domain Bacteria; kingdom Pseudomonadati; phylum Pseudomonadota; class Gammaproteobacteria; order Moraxellales; family Moraxellaceae; genus Acinetobacter; species Acinetobacter sp. T_3_1. The sequence continues at coordinate 560,695 of NZ_JACHVD010000001.1, forward strand.
ACGTATGGTGATGACCATAAAATTGAACAAATCACCAAGCAGTTGAACAAACTGGTTGAAGTGGTGAAAGTGGTTGATTTGTCTGAAGGTGCACATATCGAGCGCGAACTGATGCTGATTAAAGTGAAATCACTTGGATCGGCACGTGCAGAAATCAAGCGTACCGCTGACATTTTCCGCGCACAAATTGTGGATGTAACCCCGACGACTTATACCATTCAGATTGCCGGTACAACTGAAAAGCTTGACGGTTTCATTGATGCGCTTGCAGAAAATACCATTCTTGAAGTAGTGCGTTCAGGTGTATCGGGCATCGCACGTGGCGAAAAAGTTTTAACAGTCTAATTTTTTAACACATTCTACTCATCGTGGAGATGAGGATCCAGGTCAATGAATACCAATAACATCATTGACCTGGATAAAAGGAAACATAAGCATTTAAGCGGAGACAGCAATGCAAATTTTTTACGATAAAGACGCAGACTTATCGATCATCCAATCTAAGAAAGTAGCGATCATTGGTTATGGTTCACAAGGTCACGCGCATGCGCTTAACCTTAAAGACTCTGGCGTTGACGTAACTGTAGGTTTACGTGCTGGTTCGACTTCTTGGAAAAAAGCTGAAAATGCTGGTCTTAAAGTTTCAGAAGTTCCTGCTGCTGTTGCTCAAGCTGACTTAGTCATGATTTTGACTCCAGATGAGTTCCAATCTCAACTTTACCGTGACGTGATTGAGCCAAACATCAAGCAAGGCGCGACTCTAGCATTTGCTCACGGTTTCTCGATTCTTTACAACCAAGTTGTGCCACGTGCTGACTTAGATGTAATCATGGTTGCGCCTAAAGCCCCAGGTCACACAGTACGTTCTGAATACCAACGTGGTTCAGGTGTGCCTGACTTAATCGCGATTCACCAAGATGCATCTGGTAATGCGCGTAACGTAGCGCTTTCTTATGCTTCAGGCGTAGGTGGTGGCCGTACAGGTATTATCGAAACTTCATTCCGTGAAGAAACTGAAACTGACCTATTCGGTGAGCAAGCAGTTCTTTGTGGTGGTGCTGTTGAACTGGTTAAAATGGGTTTCGAAACTTTGGTTGAAGCTGGTTATGCGCCTGAAATGGCTTATTTCGAATGTCTACACGAACTTAAATTGATCGTTGACTTAATGTTCGAAGGCGGTATCGCGGACATGAACTACTCAGTATCTAACAACGCTGAATATGGCGAATATGTAACTGGTACTGAAGTTATCAATGAACAGTCTCGCGAAGCAATGCGTAATGCGCTTAAACGTATCCAGTCTGGTGAATATGCGAAGATGTTCATCCAGGAAGGTGCATTGAACTACCCATCTATGACTGCTCGTCGTCGTCAAAACGCGGCTCACGGTATCGAAGTAACTGGTAACAAGTTGCGTGCAATGATGCCTTGGATCCAAGCGAACAAGATCGTAGATAAAGAAAAGAACTAAGTTCTAATTTCTAAGTCAAAAGAGCCCTTGTTTTATACAGGGGCTTTTTTTATACAAAGTGATGCTTTTCCTCCTTGCGCTTCACTCAAAACAGTGTTTTGAGCTTGCTCATACCTTGGATTCAAGGAAACAAAATCGTTGATAAAGAGAAAAACTAATTTATTGAATCAATTGATTTAAATGCGAAAACCCACTCATTTGAGTGGTTTTTTTATTGCAAAAAGTATTTTGGATTTTTATATGAAGACCAGTCTATTAATAATTCGCAACAAAACACAGCGGTTGAAGATAGATTAGATGTAATTTTAAGTGTGATAGAGTAGACATAATTTATTGTTAAGTGTGGCTGAGCAATGAAAAATCAAATCCTGCTATGTCTTACCACTTTATCTTTTGCATGCTTAAGTTTTGCAGAAATAGTGCCTGCAACCAGGACGGACCATCTTAAACCTTTCACAAATGTTCGGGTGTCTATGCAGCGAATGCTACGCTCAGACGATGGACGCTATTTTCTGGATTTATATGCAGGGATCTGGAATCCACACGGTAAACTTCATGATTTGAATGTGCAAAAAACGATTGCCTTTAAAGGCCTGCAAAAGGGCGATCAGCTGAATCTTAAATCGGTCAGTGGAAATGGGGAAGCAACTACATCTGAACAATATCAGTTAAATGGAAACTTGAATGCCAATACTGGACAGCTGTCATCAGTTTTGATTACAGCAAAGAATAATGAAAGTATTCCAATTCAATTTGGGCCTGCATTTACAGCAGTAGAAAAGCCGCTGTTCATATTTAAATTTTATGGTCTTGAAAATGCCCAGCAGCCTTACGGAAGAGCCTTAAAACAAGTGGATGTATGGAATAAAGCCACCAATACAGTCGTTCAAAGTTTGTCAGGGTTTACTGCTTATCCCAAAAGTATTGGTTATATGGATATTAATCTTGATGGCTACTATGATATCGTGCTTTCAGACACGTCAAATGAAAGGAAAATTGAAGATAAGCGCTTTATTTACTGGATGTATAATCCTAAAACTCATCAATTCCAGCGTTCTCCCCAATTAGAAAATATTGCTGGATTTCCTGCCATTCAGGGAGAAAAACAACAAGTTGATTTTGGTTATGGGCAGGTTTATCAGGTAAAAGATGGCTTATTAAATCGGGTTGAGGATAATTAATAAGATATTAGGCTTCTTTTGTAAATCATTTTTCGCTCAATTCCATGTTGTAAATTCCGGCAATTAAATGGAATCTCAACCTCAGTCTTTTGCCTCGGTTGCGATAACACTCAGCACTGTACTTCAAAAAGCTGCTTTGAACCGATGTATTTCATGCATAAATTATGCATGAATGCTTAAAATTTACGGTATACATAATAAGCAAAGTGTGTCACTTTTTGATTGATGAAAGGAATCTATTAATAAATTTATAGAGGGGTGAGATGGGAATTTAAACAGTCATTAACGTATCATCAAACTGAAAGAATTAACCTCTAAGCTAGGGCTAAAATAACGATATAGGTGTTGTATGGCAACTTTGTATGCGACCAGCCTGCTCAAAGAACAAAATTTTCCAGAAAATTTCCAATTTTATTTTAAAAAGAATAAGCAAGACCAAATTTGTGATGATATTGCGATACTCAATGATTTAATTCGCCCACGGCTGAAAATTGCGATTGTGACAGAAACCTGGTCTCCAGAAATTAATGGCGTGGCACTGTCTTTATTGCAACTCTGCAAAGGGTTGCAAAAACAGGGACATAAAATTTTACTGATTAGGCCGGAACAAAAACAGACATGTTTTCAGTTTTTGCCAAATCAGGAATGTTTAGTTAAAGCCCAAGCTATTCCTCAATATCCAAGCTTGCAGTTTGGCTGGCCACAATTTTTAAAAGTCTCTCAAGCATTGGATCAGTTTGCGCCAAATGTCGTGCATATTGTTACAGAAGGGCCGTTGGGATTAAGCGTTTTGCAGGCGGCTAAGACAAAGGGCATTCCTGTTTCAAGCGCTTTCCATTCACCTTTTCAAGAGTTTAGTCGTTATTTCGATTTAGCCTTTTTAATTAAGCCGATTCAGCGCTATTTACGTTGGTTTCACAATAATACACAACTGACCTGTATTCCCAGTAAAGATACGGAATATATTTTAAGAGAATTTGGCATTTGTTGTCCTCTGGTTGTGGTGGGGCGTGGTGTGGATGTTACGCATTTTTCACCACAACATTATTCCAGCGGTTTGCGTCAACAATGGCAGGCAACGTCGAATACTCAGATTATGCTGTATGTGGGGCGCTTATCACCTGAAAAGGAGATTGATGTTCTTGTTCAAGCCTATCTGTCCATGAAGAAAAATAACCAGGATGTCAAACTGGTGATTGTGGGGGATGGTCCGGAGCGGGGTCGTCTCGAAATGTTATGCCAAGGACAGGATGTCATTTTTACAGGAAATTTATCTGGCCCGAAACTTGCTCAGGCTTATGCAAGTGCAAATGTTTTTGTGTTTGCCAGTCAGGTTGAAACCTTTGGCAATGTGGTGCTGGAAGCAATGGCAAGTGGTTTGCCTGTGATTGCCTATAATTATGCCAGTGCGCATTTGCATGTCAAAAATGGCGAGACGGGCTGGTTGAGTCCCTTAGGAGATAAGACAGGTTTTATGCAGTCAATGTGTCAGTTGCCGGGCAATCAGCAATTGAAACGTATGGGACTGGAAGCCCGAAAGGCGGTGCAGCATATCGGCTGGCAATACCCTGTGCAACAGTTTGAACAAGCACTCTATAGTGTGGCGATGGGGACAGAAATGACATCCTGAATTTTAAGCAACAGCTTAAAGGAGCATCATCATGAATTTAAAAAAAGCAAAAATAACGATGTTGGATCTGGATTTAAAAGGTTGCTTGTATCTGAATAATCTTTCTCATTCACATGCAGTAGCCCACTTTTTCAAAATCATCAGCCGTTTTGGCAATGGTTTGTTCTGGTTTATTATGCTCGCCAGTTTATGGGTGCTGGAAGGCGTGTTTTATATTGTACAGTTGTTATATCTGTTGATTAGCGGGTCGATAGGTACCGTCATTTATAAAATCCTAAAACAAAAAACTGTACGCCCACGGCCTTATCAAGTCCATCAAGTCATCCGGCTACACGAACAACCGCTCGACCATTTTAGTTTTCCTTCTGGTCATACCCTGCATGCTGTCATGGCCAGTACGGTTCTGGGTTATATTCAGCCCGTGTTATTGATTCTGATGCTTCCTTTTACCATTCTGGTGGCGATATCACGGATGGTTTTGGGGCTACATTATCCCAGTGACGTGCTGGTCGGTGCATTGATTGGTGTTGTGATTGCCAGTGGCATTATTGAGAGTGCACCCTTTTTTAATATCATGTTATAAAAATGCATGCGGATGAATCAGGAAAATCACGCGATTTTTCCAAAATTTGCTAAAGTACTGCCACTGATTTGAAAATATTAGGAATAGCCATGGGTTTGCGTTGGACAGATACTATTGATATTGCGATTGAGCTTTCTGAAGCACATCCAGATGTGGATCCGCAATGGATTCGTTTTACCGACTTGCATGCCTGGGTGTGTGCATTGCCAGACTTTAGTGATGACCCAACCAAATCCACTGAAGGTTTGCTGGAAGGAATTCAAATGGCCTGGATTGATGAAGTGCGTTAAGCGCTACATCGAAAAAAGCAATTTTTTTACATATCAAAAGCGGAAAAAAGCCCATTATTCGGTATAATGCGGCAAATTTTCATGTCAACAATTGACTTAAGGAGCCAATCAATGGCTATTGAACGTACTTTATCTATCGTTAAACCAGACGCAGTTGCTAAAAACCACATCGGCGACATCTTTGCTCGTTTCGAAAAAGCTGGTCTTCAAATCGTTGCAACTAAAATGAAACACTTGACTCAAGCTGAAGCTGAAGGCTTTTACGCTGAGCACAAAGAACGTGGTTTCTTTGGTGATTTAGTTGCGTTCATGACTTCTGGTCCAGTTGTTGTTTCAGTTCTTGAAGGCGAAAACGCAGTTCTTGCTCACCGTGAAATTTTGGGTGCAACGAATCCTAAAGAAGCGGCTCCTGGTACAATCCGTGCAGACTTTGCTGTAAGCATCGACGAAAATGCTGCTCACGGTTCTGACTCTGTAGCATCTGCTGACCGCGAAATTAACTATTTCTTCGCGCAAACTGAGATTGCTCCACGTACTCGTTAATACGCAGTATTCAGGCCAGATAAGTGGTATACTGCTTATCTGGTTTTTTTATTCTCTGAATAATTCTCTGCTCAGATATTGAGCTTCTCCTTTCATCTTTAGGCATGGTTTAGGTAATACACATGAGTACTGAAGTAGTCGCTCCATCAGCAATTTCTGATGCACAGCAACCATCTCCATCCGCTCCGACGCAGCAAAATTCTGTGGAAAAAGTGAACTTACTTGGCATGTCACGTCCGCAAATGGAAAAATTCTTCGAAGATATGGGAGAAAAAAAATTCCGTGCCGGGCAGGTGATGAAATGGATTCATCAATTTTTTGTCACAGATTTTGCCGAAATGACCAATATTTCCGGCAAGCTGCGGGAAAAACTGGAAAAAATCTGCGAAATTAAAGCGCCGGAAGTGGTGCATAAAAACTATTCCAAAGATGGCACCCGTAAGTGGGTGTTCCGTGTCGGCGATGGCGAAGGTTCTCTGGTGGAAACCGTCCTGATTCCTGCAGAAGACAAAACCGGTTCACGTAAAACCTTGTGTATTTCTTCACAGGTGGGTTGTGCGCTTGACTGTTCATTTTGCTCAACAGGTAAGCAGGGTTTTCAGCGTGACCTGACTCAAGCCGAAATTATTGGTCAGCTGTGGATGGCAAACTTCTCTTATATGGAAGAAGTACCTGTGGCAGAGCGTGAGCGTTCAGTGACCAATGTGGTGATGATGGGCATGGGCGAACCCCTCCTGAACTATGACGCCGTATTAAACTCAATGCGCATTATGCTGGATGACTTTGCCTATGGCATGTCAAAACGCCGTGTGACTTTATCGACTTCAGGTGTAGTGCCGAAAATCGACCAGTTGGCGCAAGATATTGATGTGGCTTTGGCGATTTCACTTCATGCACCGAACGATGAACTGCGTAATGAGCTGGTGCCGATCAATAAAAAATATCCATTAGAACAGCTGATTGCTGCCTGCCAGCGTTATATTGCCAAAGATGGTAATGAAAGTTCGCGTAAACATGTGACCATTGAATATGTCATGCTGGATGGCGTGAATGACCAACCAGAACATGCTCAACAAATGCTGAAACTGCTTAAAAATTTACCGAGCAAAATTAATTTGATTCCGTTTAATCCGTTCCCGCATGCACCTTATGGGCGTTCAAGCCGTAACCGGATTATTTCTTTCCAAAAAACTTTGTCTGATGCCGGTTTTGTGTGTACGATTCGTCAGACACGTGGCGATGATATTGATGCCGCGTGTGGACAGTTGGTTGGACAAGTTGCTGACCGTACCCGTCGTGCGGAACAGTGGAAAAAGAAAGTGGCGCAGCAAAATGAGATTCTGCGCACTCAGGGATAATAAAAGGGGATGTCAATTGAGAAAGCCCACATATAAATTAGCTTTTATTACAACAATTTGTATGTCCGCTATTTTTGTTGCAGGGTGTCAGGCACCAGCAACAATCGGGAAGAAAGACCCGGAAAAGGCAGTGAAAATTCGCACTCAATTGGCGGCAGAATATATTAAATCGGGTGATCTGGATTCTGCAAAACGAACCTTGGATCAAGCGCTTGAAGTAGATTCACGTGATTCAACCGCGAATATGATGATGGGCGTTTTACTGCAACAAGAGGGCAGTAAAATCAGCATGGATAAAGCAGAAAGCTATTTTAAGCGGGCAATTTCTGCTGATCCTAAAAATGCACAGGCGCGTAACAACTACGGTACTTATTTGTATCAAATTGAGCGTTATAATGACGCGCTTGAACAACTCAATGTGGCCGGAACCACATTGGGCTATGATCAACGCTACAGAGCATTGGAAAATGCAGGACGGATTTATTTAAAACTCGGTGATGTGGTGAATGCTGAAAAAACATTCAAACAGGCCCTGCAAGTAAATCGTGACTCTTATATTTCAATGTTAGAGTTGTCTGAAATTTTTTATCTGAAACAGCAGACCGCTGCCGCAACACAATTGTATGAACAGTTTGTACGCAGTGTCGGTCAAAAGAATCAAGGTGCGCGTGCGCTTTGGATTGGTATCCGAATTGCGCGGGCAAATAGTGACCCAATGGGAACGCAGGTGCTTGTCAATCAGTTGCGTGCGCTTTTCCCCGAGAGTCCGGAATACCAACGTTATCTGCAATTACAGCACAGTACTGAGGCCGTATGGAAGTAAATCCTAATTCACCGCAATCGAATGGTTCAAGCGTAGTACCCACTGCATTAGGAAATGTTCAGCGTCCAGGCGAGTACTTACGTCAAGTTCGAATTGCACAAAAGCGTGAATTAAGTGAAGTTGTCAAAGATTTAAATATCCCTGTAAAAACTTTGACCGCTTTAGAACAAGATGATTATAAGGCTTTGCCAGAAGCCACCTTTATTAAGGGCTACTATCGTACCTATGCGAAGTACCTGAAGGTGGATGCAAGTTCTATTATTCAACGTTTTGATGATATTTATCAAAATGATACTGGATTGTTACCCAATCATGCCTTAAACAACTCACCGATTAAAATCATGGGTAAGCTCCCAGGTTCCAAGAGTGACCGTAACAAGAAATGGTTGAAACGCCTTTTACTTGCTTTGCTGGCACTGGTTGCTCTTGCTGTTGCGGTTATGGCGATACAAAACTGGTCATCCAGCAAAGACGCGGAGAGCCAGGAAGTTGTACCTGCCGAATCCGACGTACAAGTGTTGAATCTGGATAACTCGACTGTGGTTTCGGGCGATCAGCTAGAGCTTGAGTTTAGTCATCCAACTTCTGTGCATATTGTCGATTCAACTGGTAAAGTACTGGCAACAGGCCGTCAGGCATCGACATTGAAATTGAATGGTGAAACGCCTTTCCAGATTCGTCTGGATGATGCTTCAGCCGTTACCCTGACTTTGAATAACGAAAAAATTGCCTTGTCACCTTATACCGTCAACGGAAAAGCAGATTTCCGTTTGTCACGTTAATGCGTAAAGAATAGAGCGATATCAATGATTGAAAATCCGATTAAGCGCCGTCCCACTCGTAAAATTCGTGTCGGTTCTGTGTATGTAGGTGGGGATGCCCCGATCAGCATCCAGAGCATGACCAATACTGAAACCTGTGATGTGGCTGCAACGGTTGCACAGATTCAGCGTTGTGTAGATGCCGGTGCCGATATCATGCGTGTTTCCGTACCGTCAATGGAAGCGGCTGCCGCATTTGGTGAAATTCGCAAACAGGTCAATGTACCTTTGGTTGCCGATATTCACTTCGACTATAAAATTGCTTTGGCTGTTGCCGATCTGGGCGCAGACTGTTTGCGGATTAACCCGGGCAATATTGGCTCGGAAGCGAAAATTCGTGAAGTGGTGGCTGCGGCGAAACATCATGACATTTCCATGCGTATCGGGGTGAATGCCGGTTCGCTGGAAAAAGATATCCAGAAAAAATATGGTGAACCTACAGGTCAGGCCTTGCTTGAATCTGCCATGCGTCACATCGATATTCTGGATCGTTTAAATTTCCACGAATTTAAAGTCTCCGTTAAGGCATCCAATGTGTTCCTGACGATGGATGCTTATCGTTTGTTATCTCAGCAGATTGATAATCCATTACATCTGGGTGTGACTGAGGCAGGGATTTACCGTACCGGTTCGGTGAAGTCAGCAATCGCGCTTGGCGGTCTGCTCATGGAAGGCATTGGCGATACCATGCGTATTTCGCTCGCAGCTGAGCCTGAAGAAGAAGTGAAAATCGGTTTTGATATTTTAAAATCACTGGGTCTGCGTTCCAACGGCATTAACTTCATTGCCTGCCCAAGCTGTTCACGCCAGGAATTTAACGTGATTAAAGTGATGCAGGCACTGGAAGAGCGTCTGGAAGATATTCGTACCCCCATGGATGTTTCCGTGATTGGCTGTAAAGTGAATGGTCCGGGTGAAGCCAAAGAAGCCGATATTGGCGTAGTAGGTGCAAGTCCGCGTTCACTGGTGTATCGTAATGGCGAGAAAAGCCATTTAATCGATACCAATCAATTGGTTGATGAAATCGAATCTATGGTTCGTCAACGTGTTTCCGAGCTTGAAGAAGCTAAATCTAAAGAGATTATTCGCACAGGTTTTTCTGAGTAGATCATGAGTTCAATTGTCGCAATCAAAGGTTTTAATGACATTCTTCCAACGCAAACCCCCGCGTGGAGACGTCTTGAACAACATTTAGCATCGCTTATGGATGCTTATGGCTACCAGCAAATCCGCTTGCCGATGGTTGAGCAGACCAATCTGTTCAAGCGTTCAATTGGTGATGCAACCGACATCGTCGAAAAAGAAATGTACACCTTCTTGGATAAAGGTAATCCGCCTGAGTCCTTGACGCTGCGTCCGGAAGGGACTGCGGGCTGTGTACGTGCCATGCTGGAGCATAACCTGCTGCGCGGCGCGACACCTCGTGTATGGTATATCGGTCCAATGTTCCGTTATGAAAAACCGCAAAAAGGCCGTTACCGCCAGTTCCACCAGTTTGGCGTGGAAACTTTTGGTGTGGCAACGCCAGACCAGGATGCCGAGCTGATTCTGATGACGGCACGTCTGTGGAAACGCATGGGTGTGGCCGACAAGGTTCAACTTGAACTCAACACTTTAGGTGAGTCTGATGAACGTGCGGCATACCGTGCAGCACTGGTCGAATTTTTAGAGTCGCATAAGGCAGACCTGGATGAAGATTCTCAGCGTCGTTTGACCACAAACCCGCTGCGTATTCTGGATTCTAAAGATGCCAAAACTCAGTCGATTCTTGAAAATGCACCTAAACTGCATGACTTTATGGGTGAAGAAACCCTGGCGCATTTTCAACAATTACAGCAATATTTGACGGATGCAGGCGTAAGCTTCGTGATCAATCAAAAATTGGTTCGTGGTCTGGACTACTACAACAAAACAGTCTTTGAATGGACCACGACACATTTGGGTTCACAAGGCACCGTATGTGCCGGTGGCCGTTATGACGGTCTGGTGGGTCAATTGAAAGGCAAGGCTGATCAATCGGTACCTGCGGTTGGTTTTGCCATGGGTATGGAACGGTTGTTGCTGCTACTTGAACAGGTAGAAGATAATACCCCCATCCGTGACTGTGAAATGTTCCTGGTTTCAGACCCTGCAACTCAAGGTCAAGCCTTGGTTCTTGCCGAACAGATCCGTGACCAGCTGGAAGCAGCTAGTAGCAGTATCCGTTTGAAAACCGGTTCACAGGGCTCAATGAAGAGCCAGATGAAAAAAGCCGATCAGGCCGGGGCGGTTTATGCTTTAATCTTTGGTCAGCGTGAGGCGGAAGCGCAGCACATTCTGGTCAAGGAACTGGCAACAGCAGAACAGACCGAAATTGCAGTGGCTGACTTTGTGCCATTTATCATTGAAAAATTTTCTTCAAAATAAGCCGAATAACATAAGGAAAAGGTAATCCCATGAACGCATTGAGTGATGAAGAACAACTTGATAACTTAAAATCTTTCGCTAAAAAATATGGTTCTGCCATGATTAGCGGAATTTTAATTGCGTTGATTGCCTTTTTCGGTTGGGAATATTGGCAGAAGAAAAATCTGGCTGAGTCTCAAATGAAAACAGCCAAGGTTCAGCAGTTAATGGACGATGCAAAAAGTGCAGCAGGCGATGCCAATGCATTTAATGCATTGTCTGCAACTGCGGATAAAGTTGTTAAAGAAGCACCAGATTCTGTACAGGCTATTCAAACCCAATTATTAATGGCCAAGCTGGCTTATGACAAAGCCGATTATGCACATGCAGAACGTGCCTTGAAAAAAGTTGAAAATTCCAAACTGGATGATGCCGGTTTAGTGCAAGTGGTTAAGCTGCGTTTGGCTTATGCCCAGCTGGCACAAAAGAAATATGATGATGCCATTAAAACATTGGCTGCGGTGACCGATCCTGCGTTTAAGGCGACCGCCGATGAAGCGCGTGGTGATGTCTATGTGGCTAAAAATGATATCGAAAATGCTAAAAAATCGTATATGAGCGCATGGGATGCGTTGCTTGAACGTAAGCAAGAACGTCAAATTTTACAAATTAAACTCGAAAGTGTCGGCGTTTTAGTTGATGATCCTGATGTTGAACGCCCAATTTTAGAAACACAAGTGGATGAGTCGTGATGGATAGAAAATACAAAATACCGTTTGCACTAACAATTTTAACATTTGCACTTGCTGGTTGTTCGACCAATAAAACTAAGGTGGAAGAGGTTAAACCGAATCCATTGCCTAAATTGGTGCAAGCAAAGACTCTTGTTCCTGTATTTTCTCAAAGTGTTTCTTCGACCAGTAAAGCAGACCCGTTACGCCTGCGTTTAGATGCCGATAACGGCGTGGTTTTTGCTGTCGATCCAAATGGTGAAGTGGCTGCCTATCAGGGTAAACAGCGCTTATGGCAGCAAAAAGTTTCCAAGCAGGGCTTGAGCTCGGGCATAGAAGCCGGTGAAGGCATTGTGGTTGTCGGCAATAAAAAAGGCCAGTTGTTTGCTCTGGATCAGGCCACAGGTGAGCAAAAATGGACTGCACAGTTGTCGGGTGCCATTTTATCTGCGTCACTCATTCAGTCAGGTCGTGTGATTACCATTACCAATGATGATACGGTCTATGCGCATGATCTGGCGACAGGTCAGCAAGTCTGGACCTATAATCTGCCGAATGTACAGTTCAGCCTGCGTGGTATTGCGACACCGGTTGCGCTTGACCCGCGTACTGTCCTGATTGCTTCATCCAATGCCTATATTTATGCACTGGATATTATCAGTGGTGTGCCGCGTATGCAGCGTCGTGTTGCTGTGAGTGATGGGCGTTCGGATATTCAGCGTCTGAATGATCTGGATGGCGATCCGGTTGTGGCGGGACAATTCCTGGTAACAACCAGCTACCAGGGACAGGTAACGGTGATGGATCTGGCTAGCCAACAAGTGGTGTGGAGCGAAGATGCTAGCAGTATCCAGCGTCCTGAAGTTTTCAATAATACCGTTTATGTGGCTCAGGCCGATGGAAAAATCACGGCTTATTCACTGACCACCGGTGAGCAATTGTGGCAAAATGATAGCTTGCTGAATCGTCAGCTCAGCAATCCGGTGATCTTGGGCCAAGACCTGGTGGTAGGTGATTTGGACGGCGTATTGCATCTCATTGATCCGGCAACAGGCCAGCTGATTGGTCGTTCAAAAACCAGTGGCGAAGTGCGTACCCTGCGTGTGATTGATAACCAACTTTATGTAGCGACTCGTAAGGGTGCCTTAAGCATCTGGCAGAACCGTTAATTTTTTTCAGCCTTATGTTAAACTAAGCTAACCGTATTTTTTTACACGGGGGATTGAGCATTCAATGCCCCGTGTTTTATTTATTTTTGGCTACTTATTTCTTCCATTGTTTCTGATTGTTCAGACCAGACCTACTGGCTGATCTTGAATAAAGGTTAATCTATGAAACCCGTAATTGCGCTCATTGGTCGTCCGAACGTCGGAAAATCAACGTTGTTTAACCAGATCACCAAGAGCCGTGATGCGCTTGTTGCTGACTTTGCCGGTCTGACTCGTGACCGCAAATATGGTGACGCGACATATCAAAATAAATCATTCATCGTTGTCGATACTGGTGGTATTGGTGAAACTGAAGGCGGAATCGACTCGTATATGGCTGAGCAGTCCAAAACAGCCATTCACGAAGCCGACATGATCATCTTTGTGGTCGACGCACGTGCCGGACTGCTTGCATCTGATGAGCAGATTGCACGTGACTTGCGTACCTTGGGCAAAAAAGTATTCCTGATTGCCAATAAAGTAGATGGCGTACATGCCGAAGCTGCGCTGGTTGAATTCTACAAACTGGGTATGGGCGAACCGCTACAAGTTGCTGCCAGCCATGGCCGTGGCGTACAGCAGATGCTTGAAGAAGTGCTGCAAGATGTACCTGAAGATGAAAACCTGGATGAACATGACCGTGACACAGGCTTGCGTCTGGCAATTATTGGTCGTCCAAACGTGGGTAAATCGACACTGGTTAACCGTCTATTGGGTGAAGAACGTGTGGTGGCATTTGACCAACCCGGGACAACACGCGACTCGATTTATATTCCGTTCGAACGTGATGGCCGCAAGTACACCCTGATTGACACAGCCGGTGTGCGCCGTAAAGGTAAAGTGGATGAAATGATCGAGAAATTCTCGATTGTGAAAACTTTACAGGCCATGAAAGACGCACACGTGGTTGTGATTGTGGTAGATGCGCGTGAAGGGATTGTCGAGCAAGACTTGCATTTAATCGGTTATGCGATTGAAGCCGGTCGTGCGATGGTGATTGCGATCAACAAATGGGACAACATGTCCGAGTATGACCGTAAGCAATGCAAGCTCGATGTGGAACGCCGCTTTGACTTTATTCCTTGGGCGAAAATTCACTTGATCTCTGCATTGCATGGTACGGGCGTAGGTGATTTATATCCGTCGATTCACCGTGCATACGATTCTTCCCACTTGAAAGTGTCACCGGCAAAAATCACGCAAATTTTGAATGACGCAACCGATGCACATCATCCACCGAAAGTCCAAGGTCGGGCAATCAAAATGCGTTATGCGCATATTGGGGGACAAAACCCGCCGACGATTGTCATTCATGGTAACAAGGTGGATAAAACCCCTGCGGACTATCGTCGTTATTTGGAAAACGTGTTCCGTAAAGTGTACAAACTTGAAGGCACACCGGTGAAAATTGAGTTTAAAACCTCAGAAAACCCGTTTGAAGGACGTAAATCTCAGATTGATGAACGTACTGCAGCGCGTAAGCGTCGCTATGTTCAGAAGTTCAAGAAAGCCGAGAAGAAATTTAAACGGGGTTAAGCACCTGGTTTAAATGGTATGAAAAGCCCAAAGTGATCTTTGGGCTTTTTTATTTTAAGATAGGCATCTATTTTTGAAAGGTGATCTTCGTGAGCAGACTGATACGGGTGGAGGTAAGTGCACTGGAGCAGATCGTTGATCTGGATCCTGCACTCGATCGCAAGCGCAAAATTCAGCTGCAAAAACAGCAAATCCATCATTTCCGTAATCAATTACTTTCCGAGCAATTGCAGGTCAGCATTCAGCATGAGCAGTTGGCAACCACTGAGCATGGTAAGCCGTACTTGGTCAATTTTCCTGAATTTTATTTTAATCACAGTCATAGCCAAAAAAATTATGCTTTGGCGACCAGTAGAAACATGCCCGATATCGGGGTGGATATTGAAGATCTGGATCGCAAGGTCAGGTTTGAAGCACTGGCGAGTCATGCCTTTCATGCTCATGAATTAAAGTACTGGAATGAACTTGAACAGGATTCAGCCTATTGGTTTAAAGTCTGGACCACCAAGGAAGCTGTATTGAAAGCTGCCGGACTGGGCGTACGCTTAAATCTAAACGAGTTAAATACCCAGGTTCATCCAGTGCATGACGGCGGATTATGCAGCCATCCTTTAATTGGAACATTTGCCTATCAGAACTTTCATTTGGGCCATGTCATGCTCACGGTTGCCTGGCGATCAGAAGCTTCCTGTAAGGGTTTTGCTTTTCCTGAAATCAAAATCGTTTTGTCACCTTAACATATGTTTTTCTTATTTCTATCACTGTAAGGCCATAACAGATTTAAAGTGGAAAATTGAATCAGGATCAATGGCAGATCAAAAAAATAAAAAAACGAGTGGGTAATATCACCCGTTTTTTAAGGAATATGCTCAATGCAGCTAGCACAGAGCATTGATAAAAAGATTCAATGATTACTGAAGACCATCTTCGTTGTGGTCTACTTCGATTCGATATAGTTTTGTTCCATTATAGGCATAAATTAAACGTCCAGCCTGCTTGTAATAGGTCTCAATACGGAACTGATCTTTAGAAAAAGCGCCTGCAACGGGTATCCAAGCTTTGGCAGTCTGATAGCTTCTTTGATCAGTTGAAGCACCGACTAAACTTTCTACCTGACGTTTAGACATGCCAATTTTTAACTGGGAAAATTTGGAATTCTGGTAGTCTCCAACAATTTCGCCGGTATAACTGCCATCAATCGAAACCTCTTTGGTGGCATTGCCATTCGGTACTGCATTGATTGAATTATTCTGAGACGTATGTTTATCGGATGAAAATGGCATAGTTGAACATGCCATTAAACTTAAGCTGCTGATTGAAATAAGAAGAAAATTTTTCATTATTATCGCCTTATCTTATTAAATTCATATGAAGGGGGAGTATAGAAATAATTTTAGTCAAAATAGTGCTATTGCCCATAGTTGTTTTTTAAGTAAAGTTTTACCAATTGTTATGGGGAGTAGGGCTTTCTTCTTCTGATCAATTTTTTGCAATTTTAGGTTTTTTAAAGCATATATAAGAACGCACATCCTATTTTTCAGAAAGTTTTGTCATACTTTTTTTTAGCCACAAACATATGCGCTAAACGACAGAATTCTTTTATTGTTTATTTTTTTGCTCGGCTTGATATTATAAATCCCTGCACTCAAATTAAACATTTTTTTAAAAAAAGAGCCTGTACATTAAGCTCTTTTAATATTGATTTTATTTATTCCCTTTTCGCCAAAAACATATTACTCATCCGATTTACAAACTGAGGACTCACTTTAGACAGGCTGAACAGGATTTTAGATTTGAAGCCTACAGGTTGGTGAGTCGGGGTAAATATGCTGTCTTTTACCTGAACTTGTCGATAGATCTGATTTGCTACATCTTCAGCGCTTAAGTGTACCCCCATATTTTTAATGCTGCCGGCATCCATATCTTTAACCATGGCCGTTTGTACAAAGAGCGGCATCACATCTAATACCCGAATGCCATATTTTTGCCACTCAATATCTAATCCTTCAGTAATGCCACGTACAGCAAATTTACTGGCTGAATATGTCACCAAATCTGGCTGCCCATAAATGGCAGAGGCAGAAGACAGGTTAATCACACGAGCAAAGGAGGCTTTTTGTAAATAGGGCAAGGCGGCATGACAACCATTCAACACACCTTTGACATTGATATCGATGGTTCGATGATGTGCGGTAATATCGGTCTGTTCAAAAGCACCTGAGTAGAGAATGCCTGCATTGTTGACTAAGACATTAATTTCACCAGACCAGGCCTGAAATTCGCTTAAAGTGTGCTGCCATTGGCTATAATCAGAAACATCGAGTAAACCGGCCTTAGCCCGTGTGCCTAACTGTTGAGCCAGCGCTTGAGCCTGATCAATATTGATATCATAAATGCCGACTTTATAACCGTGTTGATAAAACAGTGTCGCAATAGCAGCCCCAATGCCTTGTGCTGCACCACTAATGAAGATACTGTGCATCTGAATTTTCCTTTTCGTTTTGTATTGTTGTGCTTCATTTTTAATGAATTTATCTTCAGCATAACAGAAATGGAGTGTGGAGATAGTTGTTTAATCTGAAAGGATGGGAGTAATGAAAACATGGATAAATTATTGGCAGTGATGCGAGAGTTACGTGAAAAATGTCCATGGGATCAGCAGCAAACCCCACAAAGCTTAACCCGATATGCCATAGAAGAAGCCTATGAAGTTGAAGCTGCGGTCAGGGCGGGACATGCAAATGAAGTGCGCGATGAACTGGGCGATTTACTGCTGCAAGTGGTGTTTCAGGCGCAAATGTACAGCGAACAGGGTGCTTTCGATTTCAATGATGTGGTCAATGCCATTACTGAAAAACTGATTCGCCGTCATCCTCATGTCTTTCAGGCCGAGCAATATTCACAATTGAGCGCGGAAGATGTAGCCATACTCTGGAAGCAAATTAAACAGCAGGAAAAGCAGGGCAAGGCACAATCACGTTTAGATGAAATCAAGCATGGACCTGCCATCCAGCAAGCACATGAAATTCAAAAAAAAGCTGCCCAAATCGGCTTTGACTTTCCTGAAGTGTCAGATGCTTATGAGAAACTGAACGAGGAATTGGGCGAATTACAGCAGGCCATGCAAAATCACAATTCCGACGAAATATTCGACGAATTTGGCGATTGTTTGTTTTCACTGATCAATGTTGGACGTAAACTAGGGCTTTCGAGCGAAATGGCACTGTTAAGTACCATTCATAAATTTAGAACACGTTTTGCTTTCATAGAAGATCAGGCTCAGCAACAACATAAGAATATTGAAGCCCTGTCATTAGAAGAAATGGATCTGCTTTGGGAGCAAGCAAAACAACAATTAAAATAATAGGCCTCTCAATATGAAAAAAATAATATCTACCCTGAAGGGATTTTTTTATCTTTTTGGTTTGCTGTCTTTGTTGAGTGTATCCAGTAGCTATGCTCAACAGTTCGACCAGGAATATTTAAAATGGAAGGCTGAACAAGAGGCTCAGGATGCACGGTTAAAAATACCGCGCGTCTCAACCCGGGATTATTATTTGGCCAGACCTGCTTTAAACTCCGCGACTTCAGCGACCAGCAAAATCAATCTGAATCAGGCCAATGCTGAACAGCTACAAGCACTGTCCGGGGTCGGCCAAAAGAAAGCTGAAGCGATTATTGCCTATCGGCAAAAAAATGGAAAATTTAAAAATATTGAAGAATTGCAACAGGTCAAGGGCATTGGACCTGCGCTATTTAGCAAGAATAAAAACCGTTTAGGCCTGTAGAGGAATGGTAATAGCCGCTTAGAATATTGAACAAAGTATTGAGCATCGAGATAATCAAATTGCCCTTTGATTGTGTTAGAGATATGATTAGCGTCATCTTAGATATTTTACGTTCAGACGTAGGAGACAGCGTCTTTTGCAAACTTTGCGCGCGTCAAAATGTGGTTTATCAACCGCTCAATTACCTTCTTCCATATTAGATGTTATCGATGCTTTAACCAAGGCTGGCTATGAAGCTTATATCGTCGGTGGAGGTGTCCGTGAC
The DNA here is from genome assembly GCF_025377055.1 of Acinetobacter sp. T_3_1. Lineage (NCBI taxonomy): Bacteria > Pseudomonadati > Pseudomonadota > Gammaproteobacteria > Moraxellales > Moraxellaceae > Acinetobacter > Acinetobacter sp. T_3_1. The sequence goes on from NZ_JACHVD010000001.1 coordinate 579,308, forward strand.
TTGATCTTAGGTCTGAATCCTAAAGATTTTGATGCTGTCACCAATGCCACTCCGGCTCAGGTAAAAGAAGTTTTCGGACGACGTTGCCGTATTATCGGACGACGTTTTGAGCTTGCTCATGTCTATGCCGGCCGCGAGCTGATCGAAGTCGCTACTTTCCGTGCACCGCCTAAAAAAGCCGTCACTTCTGCTTCAGGCATGATTTTACGTGACAATAACTGGGGCACGATTGAACAGGATTTTGCCCGCCGTGACTTTTCCATTAACGCGATGTATTACCAGCCGCGTAAAGGGATTGTGCTAGATTTCTGTCATGCTATTGATGATATAAAAAATAAAACCTTGCGCTTGTTGGGTGACCCGACCTTACGTTTTGAAGAAGATCCGGTACGGATGCTGCGTACTTTGCGTTTTGCTGCAAAATTAAATTTTAATATTGCCCCTGAAATTTTAGAGATTTTTACGCCTGAAATGACCCAGCTGTTGCGTGATATCTCTCCGCACCGCTTATATGATGAATCACAAAAATTATTCACCATGGGGCATTTAAATCGTGTTCTGCCCATGTTGATAGATTTCGGTATTTGGCGTCAGCTGTTTGCAGACATCAGCCCGGATATCTCCACCTTTATCGAACGTGCTGCAATCAATACCGATCAGCGTATTCAAATTGGCAAGACCATCAATCCTGCATTCTTTTATGCGGTATTGTTGTGGAAACCTTTTCTAGAGCGTTGTGACTTTTATTTAGGTAAAGGGATTGTTCCGGCAGAGGCAAGAGCACAAGCCGGTTTGGATGTTTTAAAACGCCAGGCCACCCGGACCATCATTCCACGTTTTGCAGAAACCTTTATACGTGAAGTGTGGGAAATGCAAACGCGTTTGCTTAATCCGAAGCCGCAGCAAATTCAGGCTTTATCAACACATGCGCGTTTCCGTGCCGGATTTGACTTTCTGTTACTGCGTGAGAAATCGGGTGATGATACCACTCAGGGTATGGGCCTATGGTGGGATGCGTATCAACAGATGTCTACTGATGAAAAAGAACGTGCCATCAGTCAATATAACCGCCAGCGTGCAAAAAGCCGTCGCAAGGCAACTCCAGAAGATGTGGTGGAAGCAAAACCGGTTGCTGCAGTTACTGAAATTGAGCCTTTGGTGAACGAGCCTGAACCGCGTAGTCGTCGTGAACGCAAGAGTCGGGCAAAATCTGAAAAACCTGTTCAAAATGTTGCCTCAGGCGGCTCGGAAATTGGTTATGACCATCCAATTTTAAAACGCAAACGGGTCAAGCGTGATTTAAGCCAGGTGATTTTTGGACCGACACAATGATGACAGTAACCTACATCGGCTTAGGCAGTAACCTGGGGGATTCACGTCAAATTCTGGCAGAAGCCGTACAGAAGCTGGCAACGCTGGGAGCCGCGAAAACCTCCAGGTTGTACCAAAGCCCTCCAATGGGGCCGCAAGACCAGCCCAACTACTTAAATGCAGCTGTACAGCTGGTTACAGACCTGGAACCCCTTGCATTGCTGGATGAATTGCAGCGTTTTGAACAGGAATCAGGTCGGGTTCGACTGCGCCGTTGGGGCGAACGGACTTTGGACCTGGATCTCCTGATGTATGGCGAAGAACAGATTCAGAATGAGCGTTTGACCGTGCCACATATTGGTGTCATGGAGCGGGATTTTGTGCTGATGCCATTACTCGATTTAGAGGCAAATTTACAAATCAAAGGACAATTATTAAAAGATTTACCGATATTGCAACATCCAACGCTTAGCGTATTGGATGATGGAAATTGGGCAAATATTTAATTTTTTGCATGACCGCTTGAGAAAGTCGTCATAAGAGGAAGATCCAGATGATTAGTCTAAGTGACTTAAGAAAATTTAAAGCGCAAGGCCGCAAATTCTCCTGCCTGACTTGTTACGATGCGAGTATGGCGAAAGCAATGGAAGTTGCTGAAATTGATACAATTCTGGTGGGTGATTCTTTAGGAATGACCATTCAGGGTTGTGATTCTACCTTACCTGTGACAGTACAGGATATGGCTTATCACACGGCAGCCGTTCGCCGCGGCAACCAGCATGCCTTTATTTTGACCGATTTGCCGTTTATGAGCTATGCCACGCTGAATGATGCATTAATCAGTGCCAAACAAGTGATGCAAGCTGGTGCGCACATGGTAAAAATAGAAGGTGGCGCATGGCTGGCGGAAACCGTTCAGGTTTTGACCCGTAATGGTATTCCTGTGTGTGTGCATTTGGGCCTGACCCCCCAATCCGTACATGTGTTTGGCGGCTATAAGGTTCAGGCGCGTACCCGTGAAGCTGCCGATCAGCTGATTGCCGATTGTAAGTCTGTGGTGGAAGCTGGTGCTGCGCTGCTGCTACTGGAATGTGTTCCGGCGCAGGTGGGTAAGGAAATTAGTGAGTTGTTTCCGCATACGCCTGTGATTGGCATTGGCGCGGGGGCAGACACGGACGGCCAGGTGCTGGTTGTTCAGGATATGCTTGGATTGACCGGTGGTCATGTGGCCAAATTTGTCCGTAATTTTATGAAAGAACAGGCAGGGGAAACTGCAATTCTGGATGCTTTTAAGGCTTACCATGCTGCGGTACAAGATCAATCTTTTCCTGCTAAAGAACAAACTTTTCAAGTCGAGCTGTAAACATGAAAACAGAAACCACCATTCAGGGATTAAGCGCTTCACTGAGTCCAGCTCGATCGGCACGAAAAATTATCGGTTTTGTCCCGACCATGGGTAATTTGCACGAAGGGCATTTAAACCTGGTGCGTGAAGCCAAAAAAATCTGTGATGTTGTCGTGGTCAGTATCTTTGTCAATCCGATTCAGTTTGGACCCAACGAAGACTTTGACAGCTATCCGCGGACTCTGGAACAGGATAGCCATTTGCTGGCAGATGTTGGCTGTGACATTATTTTTGCGCCGAGTGTTGAGCAAATGTATGGAAACAAGCCACGTTTAACCAATATTAGTGTGTCTGAAATTACCAATGACTTATGCGGGTTGCAGCGTCCGGGTCATTTTGATGGCGTGGCGGTGGTGGTCACTAAACTGTTCAATATTGTTCAGCCCAACTATGCCTTCTTTGGTGAAAAGGACTATCAGCAACTGGCAGTGATTCGTCAGTTTGTGCGTGACCTGAACATTCCGCTGGAAGTGATTGGTGTACCGATTACCCGTGCCAAAGATGGTTTGGCGCTCAGTTCGCGTAATGGTTATTTGAGTGCAGAACACCGTGCCATTGCACCGACCATTTACCAAAGTTTAACCGCTGCCGAACAGCAATTGCACAGTGGTGTCAGTCTTGCGGAAGTGTTAGAAAATATGAAGCAAAAGTTGACACAAGCTGGTTTTATTGTGGATTATGTGGAAGCGCGTACTCCAGAATTACAAAAAATAGAAGCTTTTGATCAGGATGTGGTGCTGTTTGTGGCAGCCAAATTGGGCAAAACCCGACTGATTGACAACTTGCAGGTTAAGCATACTGCATAAACTTCGCTATTAAGGACAGCCTTGCCATGAAGCGTATTTTAATCGTTACAGGACAATCCGGATCAGGAAAATCATCTGCCCTGCAGGTGCTGGAAGATCTGGGCTATTACTGTATTGATAATTTACCGCTGGCATTGCTGCCGGAAATTGTAGAAAAGCTGGATCGTGACAATAACCTGGAACAGCTGGCGCTGGGCGTAGATGTGCGCAGCACCCGTGCAGACCTGCAAGAGTTTGATCATGTTTTTGAACAACTGCAGAAGCATGGTTCGGTGGATATCATTTATTTGACCACCCAGGACCAGGAACTGATTTCCCGCTTTAGTGCATCACGTCGTCCTCATCCTTTAGCCAGTCGGTTTAAAAGTTTGAATGAGTGTATACAGGAAGAAAAAACCTTATTGCTTCCCATACAATTGCGTTCAACGGTCCATATTGATACAACAGATAAAAGTGTGCATGATCTGAAACACACCTTATTGTCTAAACTTGGACAATCAGATAACCTGATTTTAATTTTACAATCATTTGGTTATAAACACGGTATTCCGCTTGATGCTGATTATGTGTTTGACGTACGTCATTTGCCGAATCCACATTGGGATCTGGAATTGCGCAAATATTCAGGTTTAGATTTGCCTGTGCAACAGTTTTTGCTGCAAAGTGAACAAACCAATGAAATGTTTGAAGACATTTATCGTTTTTTAGATAAATGGTTGCCTGCCTTTGCAGAAGGTCATCGTCACTATATGACAGTATCCATTGGCTGTACCGGCGGGCAGCATCGTTCCGTATATATCGTAGATAGACTCAAAAAAGCCCTTGAGGAAAAATGGTCTATCCAAGTCCTCCACAGAGAAATGAAGCACTGGTCATGATTGACACAACTGTTGACGTAATTAATAAACTAGGTTTACATGCGCGTGCGTCTGGAAAGCTAATCGAAGTTACCACCAAATTTCGTTCATCGATTCAAATTGGTAAAGGCAACAAATTAGTAGATGCAAAAAATATTATGTCCTTGCTGATGCTCGGTGCAGGCAAGGGCACAACTTTACGCTTAGTGCTTGAAGGTGCAGATGAAGAACAGGCTTTATCTGAAATTCAGGCATTATTTGCAGCAAAATTTTACGAGGCAGATTAATCGTGGCACGTCGACCGAACCGTTTTACTGAAGATGACTTTGAAAGTTTAGAAGGACGTGCGAGTAAAACCGAACAGAAAAAAGCAGTTCAGCGCATGGCTGCTTTGGGTGAGCAACTGGCTCAGTTAAGTATCAAACAAATTAAAAACCTTCCGGTGGAAGAACGTCTGATTGATGCTTTACTGGATGTGCAAAGCATTACTTCACATGAAGCGCGTCGCCGTCAGTTTCAGCGTGTAGGAAAATTATTGCGTAATGAAGATGAAACCATGATTTTGTCTTACCTTACCCCGCAGCAGGGTGCGAAAAAAACCGCACAGTTGCAACGTTGGGTCGATCGTATGATCGCGCAAGGTGATCCGGTGATTAAAGAGTTCATAAAAGCGCACAATGCCGCCGAGCATCATGCGATTCGCCAGCATATTTTGCGTATCCATCGTGATATCAAAAATCAGGCAACCGAAGAAGAGCTAGCAGCATCCAAGTTAAAACTGTTTAACTATATTCAGCAAGTGGCTTTGATTTCAGATAATTGATCTGGAGCTTTGCTGGACAATAAAAAAGCGACTCAATCGAGTCGCTTTTTTATGTCTTAAGATTGCTCTCTTGCGCTTTGCGAAAAAGCAGTATGTTGTCGCTTGTTCAGGGAGAGAGTTAGAGAGAGGGCCGCCAGCTTCTATTCCAAAAAATATATTTCAAGCAAATATTTTTCAAATAGCTAAGTGGCAAATCACATATTTCTTAAATGCCTATGACCTCTCCCTAACCCTCTCCTACAAGGCATAGGTATCTACACATCTTTAGGTACCTAATGCAATGGTTGCGATTTCATTCAGTTCATCTATTGAATATTCTGAGAGCAGTTGAAGGGTGCTCAGTAAAATGGAAAGTCCTGCCAATATGGCAGGCGCACTTTCTATCTTGCCTCTTTTCTGCTGTCTGCCTGAAAGACGGGCCAGAAATATACGAATTTTCTGATTTTGTTCATCTTCAGAACGCTGTATTCGCCAAGTCAGCACACACGCCATACTGCTGATCAGGAGCCG